>JANXYJ010000023.1 GCA_025350105.1 Terriglobia bacterium
CGTTAGGGTTTGTGAACTCGTTGCCACCCAACGATTCCCCGTGGCATCAAATCCATATGTCTGTGACCAAGTGCCGGATCCTGCTTGCGTTTCCGAAGCTCCGGACAATCGGTTGACAGCGTCATACAGGTAAGTCTGCGCCCAGGTCTGGCTGCCACGAACAATCGTTTGGTTTTGAACGTTTCCATTGTTGTTGGTGGTGCCATAGTCGTTTTGCAACCGGAGGAGATCGTTACCTGACGAAGAGCAGTTGGTGGTAGTGGAAGTACCTGTTCGAATGAATTGAGGCTGGAGGCGGACGCTGTAGCATATTTGCTGAATTAGGCTGCCCCCGACCGCACGCGTGGAGAGTCCACCATGCGGCGCATAGGTTGAACTGGTTACGTAGTTCGTTACAGGGCCCGTGCTCACTTGTCCTGACAGCGTTGTCGGTCGGCCCGCGACATCGAAGGCCGATGATAACTGACGCCCGCCTTGAAGAGTTCCTCGTTGTACTTCCCCATTGCGGCTATCAGTTCCGGGGCCGGCATCGCGCCTTGCTCGCTGTCGGTGCTCGCCTTAACGAATATCATGCACTTCATGTTCATTTCCCCTTTCGATTTGTCTGACGTGGTTGATTGAATAGAGCTTCGAGATAACACCGCAGATGCGCCAGGCTCTCGCGAACGACATCCGGATTTTGCTTGGCTTTAGCAAAGATGAAGCCGCCCTGCAGAACGGCCTGAATGAAATAACCCACGCTTTCCGCGCGCCACGGGGCTTTCGGTGCGTAGAGTCTTTTGGCGGCTTCAACATCGCGCGTTAGCGCCGCGATGTGCGACGACATGCCTTTGTCGCAAGCGGCGCGAATGTCCGGGTGCGTTGCGTAGGTTTCTTGAACCAGCGTGCCGAGCAGGCAGGTGTAATCAGGCAAGTCACCTTGCAGAATTTCTCCGCGAAAATCGACGTAACCGAACAGCCGTTGCAGCGGGTCTTGCAGTTTGCTGTACGGCGCCGCCGCAAAAAAGACATCCGTCATCGTTCCCCAATGCGATGCAGCGGCGAGCGCCAGTTCGTCCTTACTTTTGAAGTGATGGAAGAAGCTGCCCTTCGTCACCCCTGCCTTGTGGCAAATGTCATCAATCGTCGTGGCCGCGTAGCCCTTGGCCCGGATGACATGCACTGCCGCCTCGAGCAACCTGGTTTTCGATTCGTGCTGTGTTTGCGGCGTCATCTTCGCCTCCATACCAACTAACCGGTATCATACCGACTAGTAGGTATTCTGTCAAGAGCAAAATTGCGCGCGTCACAACGGAGGCGACTTGTCTCAGACAGACGGTTTTTCGGCTGTGACGGCGGCGCCGCCTGGACGTGCGCTTGCCGGGCCCACCCTTCAGGTACGCCTTCACGTTAGATCCACGATAAAGGGCGTAGTGTAGATCGGAAGTCTCCCCAAAGAACGGTTGGTCCCGGTGCTCGGAGTCCCCCCAGAGTCCCCACAATTAACGCGAGAATCCGCTTTTCGTGAGCCTAAGCAGTTTTTTTACAACGCGATGCAGCTTTAAGCTACTCGGCTGTTAATCGAAGGGTTGTAGGTTCGAATCCTAACCTTGGCAGCCAAACTAAATTACTCTTTAAAGTCCTGGGCTTACGGCCTACCCCAATCGCGCACTCGAACTATCCTCGAGAAATCAATGATTTGTAAGGTGTGAATCCGAGGGCCGCGCGGATGCCGGTCTTGCACTTGGAGCCTGTTCAACGTCTCACTGACGCGCGTGCCGTCTTTCTTGCGAAACGGCCGGTGATTCAGTTTCGCGAGTAACTCGCGGATCGCTTCGTTCAGTTCTTCCAGCGAAAAGAACTTGTGGTGGCGAAGCGCCGCTACGATCCACCGCAACTTGCACCGCATTTTCGACTTTCGCTTCATCGCGCGGCTTACGCGGACACGCAGGCGTGATGCCCAAGCCGCAATGCACCGCGAAGTTGTGGTAGGTCGGGTTCAGATCCGGATCGTAGCGATGCGGTTTGGTCACTCCGGTCTTGGTGTAAGCGGGAACGGCCAACGCCGGAATGCCGTGAAAATGTTCGAAAGCATGCACGTGCGCGCCGGGTTGGGCGGTTTGCTGGGCGCGGCCGTTTCCGAAAACAAAATCCCTTCCAGTCGCGCCTCATCCCAATCCTCCGGCAGCGGCCAACTGATTCCCGCTGCCTCGGCTCGCTTCAGATACTTGTGAAAATTACACCGAAGAAGGCGAAAAACGAGAACAGAATTCGCAAACATCGAAAATCAAAACGACGAGAAACAATTCACGACAAAACAATTCGAAACTCATCCCCGGCTCTGCAAGTGCATCACGCCATCCCGTTTTGCGCGCATCAAATCACGGGCCGCGTCATCGAGCAGCGTATCCCCGTCCAGTTGACTTTCTTGCGTATTGGAAACACCCACGCTCAACGAAACCAGGTCGGCTCCAAACACCGTGAGCCCCGCTTCACGAACTGCCTGCTGTAGCGCTGGAACCCTTGCCGAGGCAGCCTGCGCGGAAATGCCCGGCAGTACTACTGCGAAATCGTCGCCTGCCATCCGCGCGATATACCCATCTTCGCCGCACGCGGCCCGCAGATTTTCGGCAAGAGTCTGCAGCAGGCGGTCCCCCGCCGATTTACCGAACTGGCTATTCACGCTGCGAAAACGGTCGAGGTCGCCCATCAAAACCGAAAGTGGCAGCCCCTCCTCGCGGCACCGCGCCACTTCCTGCTGCAAGTGCAGGAACAAATGGCGGGCGTTGGGAAGGCCGGTGAGTTGATCGCAACCCGGGGTGTCACTGGCAGGTGCGGCTGCGCCTTTTTCGATGACAACGCCAAGCCGCGCGGCGATGGCCTGCAGGCCGCGGATGTGCCCTTGGGTGAAAGCATCTTTCGGAGCGGCGTACAGGGTCAGCACACCGGTCAAATGTCCCCCGCTTTCGATCGGCACCGAAGCCGCGGAACGCAATTTACTGAACTTGGTGGGGTCGGAAAGATAACCGGCCTCCACCGATGGATTCCCGTTTACGATAGGCTTGCGATTCTCCGCCACCCAGCCAGACAGTCCCTGGCCCACGGGGATTTGCAGGGAGGAAAAATATTTTTCTTCCTCGCCGGTTACATACAAGGGATGCAGCACCCGCTCCCTCAGTACATAGGCTGCAAAGCAGGCGTGCGGAACAATGGTGCGCAAGCGCATGGCGGCTAGGGCCAGCGTCTCATCCAGTCGCAGGGCTGGACCCACCTCCTGAATACGCTCCAGCAATGCCCACAAATCCTCTTGCTGGGCGGCAAAATCGGCTTTGACGCTGGCCGTCAACGGCGGAGGCGGCGGAGCCTCACTACTCTCAAAACCAGCCGCCGGCGCCAGTCCCCGTTCCACTTTCAGATCCAACGAAAGCTTCGATTCTCCATGCTGCGTTTGCGCCTTGGCTTTTTGTTCAAACTCCACGTAGTGGCGATCCAGAATCTCAACGATTCGCGGATCGAATGCCTTACCAGACTCCTTGCGCACAACATCCATCGCCTGTTCCAGCGGCAACGCCCTTCGGTACTGGCGATCGCTGGCCAACGCATCCAGACAATCAACCGCGGAGATTACACGTGCTCCAATGGGAATCTCTTCGCCCTTCAGACCATCCGGGTAACCCAAGCCGTCCCATTTTTCGTGATGGGAACGAACAATCGGCACCACTGGGTACGGAAATTGAACGGTTTCGAGAATTTCGGCACCCACCACCGGATGTATTTTCATCTTCTCGAATTCCTCGGGAGTAAGGCGGCCGGGTTTGTTGATGATATGCTCCGGTACGGCGAGCTTGCCAATATCATGCAGCAGGGATGCGGCACGAATGGCCTCAATGTCGGCTTCCCCCAGCCCCAGCTTGCGGCCAACCTCCAGGGCATACACCTGGACCCGTCCCAGATGCTCATGCGTGGTTGCATCTTTGCATTCAATCGCTAAAGCCAGGGACTCAATCGTCCGGATATGCAGCGCCGCCATCTGTTCTACGTGTTGACTGTGTGCCTCCACGCGCTCAATCTGTCCCTGATAGGCGCGATAGATTACATACACTGCCGGCAGTGACAGGAGCGCGGTTTGCCACCCCGCCACGTGGCTCAAGGCATGGAATAACGCCACCACGATGGCCGCCGCGAGATAGTGCGGGAAGTACCAGGCAAAACTCTTCAGCGTGTCCCGTAGCTGTTTGCCTTGGGTAAGACAAACGATGCCGGCGATCAACAGATTGTTAGTCAGAAACAAAGCTGTGGTGGCCAGGGCGACTCGCGCCGTGAACTCCAAACCCAACAGATGGATAAACGACGAATCAAAGGCCAAGGCCGCGGCGCCCGCGCTTATGGCCAGCACATTGCAGCTGAAGATCACCTGGATGGGTTGTGGACGTAACTTCGGTCTCCAGCAGGTTTGGATCAGGCCGCCGAGAATCGAAACCGCAACTGCCTGGCTAAAACCCAATTCCACCGCGGCCAGCAGCTGAAAAAAGAAAGTGACCGAAAGCGTGGCTACCGAACCCGGCAAGCGAACTTTCAATCCTGCCGCAAACCCGGCCACCGCCAGGTAGAACGCAAAGCGATAGGGGTCAGCGCGCGGCCAGATCATCCCTGCGTACGCGAAGGCGCCCATGCCCAACAGCAGTGTGCCGGCAATATAGACCTTCGCTGCAGCCGAGACCTGGATGACGCGTGAATCTGCCGGTTCCGGCATTTCAGTCCTTTCAATGTCTGAACATCTATCGGCTGCGGCCAGACGGACGCGATAGACAGGAAATCCAGGCTTGTGTTGTGCCTTCCATTAAGTGATCGGCAGTTCCGCTCACGACTTGAGATGACAGGATTGGTTGTCACCAGCGACAGTCTGGCGCTTCGGTCACCACACGATTGCTTTGTATTCAGAGTTTTCCGATTGGCGATCCGAGTGCAATTCCCAGTCCCGTATGATCAAATTTCCAGTACCTTCATCATTCGCCCTAGTACTTGCGGTGGCTCTATCGGGTGTTCTGTCTAGTTTTGCGTGGGCGGCCCATCCGAAGCTCGCACACGACCTGGACACCTCCGATCCGAATGCCATTATCAATGTCATTGTCAAAGTGAAAGCTGGAGCGAACCAGCACTCACTCGACAAGATGAAAGGCCGCGGCGCGGCTCATCTGTCGCGCCTGGATTTAATCGACGCTCACTTGATGAAGGTCAGGGCTGGCGACTTGGAAAGCATGGCCAACGACGACGACATCGAATTCATCGCGCCGGACCGGCAAGTCAACCGCACTGCCTATGCGGGCGGCCCGGACTTCGGTTGGATGGTAACCGAAGGACTCACTTCAACCTACGGAACCCTCGCCTACGACGGAACGGGCATTGGAATCGCCATGCTGGATACCGGGCTGAACTCCTGGACGGAATTGAAGGGCGCTTCCGGCGACCGCGTGGTCTCCAAGCAAGATTTCACCGGCACCAACAAACCACAGGACAACCAGGGGCACGGGTCCATGGTTGCGGGCATCATAGCCGGAAATGGAACTAAGTCGAACCGCTCCGACGGCACGTATTGGATCCGTGGCTACGCGCCCAATGCCAATATCATCAGCATGAAAGTGCTGAATGACAGCGGAGTGGGCACGGACAGCGCTGTGATCGCGGCCATTGCGCAGGCCATCGCCCAGAAGGCAACCTATAACATCCGCGTGATGAACCTATCGCTCGGCCGGCCCATTGCGTCCGACTATGCGCACGATCCGTTGTGCATCGCGGTCAAACAGGCCTGGGACGCGGGAATTGTCGTGGTGGTGGCGGCGGGCAACGAAGGCCGTAACAACACCAAGGGTACGAATGGCTACGGCACCATTACCTCGCCGGGTAACAGTCCGTACGTCATCACCGTGGGTGCTTACAATACGTCCGCCACTCTCCCCACCGGCGACGATAAGATGACCAGCTATAGCTCCAAGGGCCCGACCAATATTGACCACATTGTGAAACCTGACTTGGTGGCGCCCGGCAATCGGGTCCTATCGCTCCGCAACCAGGGATCGTATTTAGACACGGCCTATCCTGGCAATATCGTACCGATGACGGCCTACACCTCCAGCACCTCCACCAGCACCAGCAGCTATTTTCAATTGAGCGGCACCAGTTTCGCCGCCCCCGCGGTAAGCGGAACAGTCGCCTTAATGATCCAAAAAACGCCCGGTTTGACGCCCGATCAAGTGAAAGCCCGCTTGATGAAGACAGCTACTCGCCTGCCGACAGTCTCCACCAGCGCGATTGATGCTGTCACCAAAGTTCAGTATTCCACCCAGAACGATTTGTTCACGGTAGGGGCCGGCCTGTTGAACGTGTCCGCCGCACTGGCGTCCACCGACGTGCTGACTGGCGCAGCGGTTTCTCCCACGGCCATCTACACCACATCCGCCAATAACGTCACCCTGCAATTCCCCACCGGCAGTGGAGTGGTCTGGGGCACCGGCGTGGTTTGGGGCACGGGTGTGGTTTGGGGAACCGGTGTGGTTTGGGGCACCGGTGTGGTTTGGGGCACAAACGTAGTTGGCGGCACCGGCGTGGTCTGGGGCACCGGAGTGGTCTGGGGTACCGGGACCGACGCCATCGAAGCGGAGACTGTTTCGATCAACGGCGAAAACTAGCCTCAAAATGAGGCGGACGGGGCGCGATGCTGCCATGACAAAAGATCATGCTCAACATCATGAGCAAACTTCATGAGCAACTTCATGAGCAAACATCTCGCGCCGGAGGCAAGCAAATTGTATACTGTCATCGTGCCTTATCAAGGAGCACAGATGACACATCGCTACTTACTTTTGGTTGCCGGTTTGGCAATGTTCGCAGCGGCAGCGCTAACCCAGGCGCAAAGTGCGAAGCCGGTTCGCACCGCCAGCGGCCAGCCCGATTTGCAGGGGGTTTGGATCAACCCTACGCTGACACCCTTCGAACGGGCGGCCAGCATGGAGGGGAAAGCTAAGCTGACAAAGCAGGAGATGGGGGAAATCGAAACACGCGCGCGCGCCAATCAGGTGGACCGCGCCCCTCAGTCTGGCGACCCCGGCACCTACAACCAGGCTTGGTTCGACGGCGGGACTACGTGGCTATCCACCGGCCAGACTTCGCTGGTGGTGGAGCCATCCAGCGGGCGCGTGCCCATTAAACCCTCCGCTCTCGCCCAGCGGGATTACGATCTCTTGCACGTCACCGATGCGCCCGAGTACCAGACCACCTGGGACCGCTGCATCACACGAGGCGTTCCCGCCGGCATGTTCCCCGCCGGTTATAACAACGCCTATCACATCGTACAAACCGCCGACACCATTGCCATTCTTTCCGAAATGATTCACGAAACCCGCATCATTCCAATCGGCCCGATTGGCCCCATCAATGGCCGTCCGCATTTGCCATCGAACATCAAGCAATGGAACGGCGATTCGCGGGGCCATTGGGAGGGCAACACACTGGTCGTCGATACCACCAATTACAACGGCAAAGGCATGATCGCCACCAGTGCCGCCACGGCCCGCGTGAAAGGCATTCACCAGAGTGAGGCGCTGCATGTGGTGGAACGTTTTCAGCGAATCGACGACAAAACGCTGAACTACGAAGTTACCATCACCGACCCCGAAATATTTTCCGCGCCCTGGAAAGTCTCGATGCCATTGAGCCGGGACCCCAATTATTTGATATACGAATATGCCTGCCACGAAGGCAATCACGCCATGGAAAACATTTTAAGCGGTGGCCGTTTAGCCGAAAAAGCCGCAGCCCAAAAGGCCGCCAACTAGGCCGCCCGATTTATGCGCACGGTCTAATCTCCCATGCCCGCCGACAATTCTAGCGATAAATTCACGGGCGGTGTCTCCCGCTTTCAGAAGCGCGTCTATCCCAAGCACCAGGAGCTGTTCGCGAAACTGGCGCTGAATCAACGCCCTGACGCGCTGTTCGTCACTTGCGCCGATTCGCGCATCGATCCCTGCATGCTCACCCAAACCAAGCCGGGCGAGTTGTTCATCTGCCGTGTGATTGGCAACATCGTTCCGCCTTTTCCGGATGCGCTGGGCGGCGTGTCGGCGACGGTGGAATATGCAGTGGGCGTGCTGCGCGTGCCGGAGGTGATCGTCTGCGGCCACACCGATTGCGGCGTGATGAAGGGCGCGTTGAATCCGGATGCACTGGAAGCCTTCCCCAACGTCACAGCGTGGTTGAAATATACCAAGATCAACCAACGCGAAACGCAGCCTGATGCGGAAACCATTCTAGCTCTCACCGAGCGCAACGTTGCCGCACAGTTGCAGAATTTGCGAACGCATCCCACCGTCGCCGCTCGCTTGGAAGACGGCGATCTGAACCTACGCGGCTGGGTGTATCACATAGGAAGTGGCGTGGTGACGGTGTGCGATGAAGAGTCGGGGACGTTCGGGGCGATGGGGAAAGTCAAGTCTGCATAGCCCTTCTACATCACGTTCCGCACATGTTCTCGCCACACTTTCGCGAACTGAGGAAACGCTTTCGCCGTGCGTTTGCCCATAATCAACAACACGATTTCGATACCGGCCCAGCCAAAATACAAATAGGTGACAGGTTGTTTTAAACGTTCGTCGGCGAAGGGGACGGCGAAGAGGACCCCCAGCACCACAGCCTCAAACCAGGAGAGTTTCATGTTGGTCAGAAAGATCACGCCAAGGAAGGCCTGCGCCAACGTGAGCCACAGTTCGGAAACTTGCTTGGCATCGAACATGATCGCGGTGGGCGTGCCGATGCCCACAGAATAGACGATGGGCAGCATGGCGGTGAGCATGGTCCATTGATTGATATTGCTGGAGACCATGTTCATCAGCGACATGGAACCCAGTCCCGGACGACGCGCCCAACCGAGCGTCGAAAGCAACTCTGGAAACTCGCTGACAATGGGTGCGATCCATTGCACGAACACAAATTCGGGCATGCCCACGGTGATGGCGAAGGCTAGCAGGCCGGTCAGAAACGGCTCGGCCCCAAGATAGATCAGGGCGCCGCCCAGTACAAACAGCCCGGCAATGGCCAAAATGCGTGTACGGCGTTTCGCTGTTACGATGGCGCGCGGAACGGTTTCCAGATCGTCAATGGTTTCGTGATCCTCGGCGGGCAGGCGGCTGAGGATGATCAGATAGACGATGTAAATGGCCAACAGAATGGCGCCGTCCAAAATCGTCAAGGTGCCTTTGAGCGCGATCACGGGAATGTAGAGCAGCGCCGCGATCAGGCCCATCACCTCCACGGCATGATGGCCTTCCAATTCAATTTGGACGAGTGGTTTTCCCGTGCGTTTGCGATGAAAGACAGCAGCGGTGAGATAGATTAAAGGCCAACCGAGGCCGGTGAGCAAACGCAACGCTCCGGTAAGGCCAGCCAGGAGAAGATCGGTTTTCTGGTGCCAGGCCAACACCGCCTCGGTGGCAAATTCCGGCAATGTCTGCAGCCACGCAAGAATGGCCAAAGCGAAACCTTGTGCCACGAAATATTGCGCGGATTCGGCGGCCCAGGCGATCAAAAGGGACGACAAAAGGATTGCAGGAGCGGCCCACAGCAAGGTGTACGGACTGGAGGGCCGCAACTCGCTGGCTAAAAAAAGTGTGATCAGAAAAACAGAAAAGGCAGCTTGTGGCAATAGGCCCATGGTACAACGAACTTATGGCCACATTTCACGTGCAGACGCCGCAACGCAACTACGACGCGATTGTGGATCGAGGATGCCTGGCACGAATCGGTGAATTTGTCCCACCAAAGGCGGGCGTGATTTTTGTGGTGACTACGCGTGACGTTTGGGAACTGCACGGCAACCGCGTGCGCGAGGGTCTAGGAAAACGCGAATTCCAGGTTTTGTTTTTTCCCGCCGTTTCAACCGAAGCAGGCGAACCAAAAAAGAAAATGGCCGAAGTGGAAGCCCTGGCTGAGCAAATGATGGAAGCGGGGGGCGACCGCGCCAGTATCGTGATTGCCTTCGGCGGCGGCATCTGCACGGACGTCGCGGGATTTCTGGCGGCGGTTTTTATGCGCGGTATTCCCGTGATTCAGGCGCCCACGACGCTGCTGGCGCAAGTGGACGCGGCGGTGGGCGGAAAGACCGGAGTAAATCTTGTCGCCGGAAAAAATTTAGTCGGTAGTTTTCATCAGCCTTTGGTTGTGTTGATTGATCCGTCAGTGCTGGACACCCTGCCGGAGCGTGAATACCGCGCGGGGCTATACGAGATCATCAAATGCGGCGTGATTCGCGATGCCGAATTATTTCGCGTGTTTGAAGAACGCAGCGCGGAGGTGTTGGCCCATGATCCAAAGACGGTGGACGAAATCATCGCCGGCGCCGTGCGCATCAAAGCCGAAGTGGTCACCGCCGACGAACGCGAGGGTGATCTGCGGCGCATTCTAAATTTCGGTCACACGGTGGGGCATGCGCTGGAAGCGGAAACACAATACGAAAAGTTCCTGCACGGCGAGGCCGTGGCGTTCGGCATGCATGCAGCAACAGAGTTAGCGGTACGCGCAGCGCTGCTAGACCCGGGTGACGCCGTGCGGATTCATGCGGTGGTGCGGCGTTATGGACCGATCCCTGCGCTGCAAGGAATCTCTGCCGCAAACTTATGGGAACGCTTATCGGCGGACAAAAAGACCGTGCGCGGCAAGGTGCATTTTGTCCTGCCCACCAAAATCGGCGACGTGAAAGTGGTTTCGGGGATTGATGATGCGCTGGTAAGGCAGGCGATCGAAGTGGCGCTGGCATGAGCAACATCGTCAGTCCAAGCAAAGGCACCACTCCCCAAGGCGTGGTTGGCGAAGAGGAAGCGTCGCGCTGGGTGCGCGGCATGTTTGGGCGCATCGCCGGTCACTACGATCTGCTGAATCATCTGCTGTCGTTCAATTTGGACAAACGCTGGCGGCGGCGCACAGTGGAGCGCGTGGCCGAAATTCTGCAACGCCCCAATGCACGGGCGCTGGATTTGTGCTGCGGCACCGGCGATGTGCTGCTGTCGCTTGAAAAAGAACAAAAAGGCGCGTTCGTATTGGGCAGCGATTTCTGCCATCCAATGCTGGTGGAGGCCCAGCACAAGATCGCTGCACGGAAGTTGCGGTCACCATTGTTTGAAGCCGACGCGCTGGCATTACCACTGGGAACGAATTCGCTCGATCTGATTACCGTCGCGTTCGGGTTCCGCAATCTGGCCAACTATCGCCATGGATTGGAAGAACTGTTGCGCGTCCTGAAGCCCGGCGGAGTGCTGGCGATTCTCGAATTCTCACAACCGGTCAATCCCGTGTTCGCGGCATTGTACGGATTCTTTTCGACACGCGTGCTGCCGTTTGTGGGCGGCATGATTTCGGGTTCGCGTGAGGCGTACTCGTATTTACCCGAATCCATTCGTAAATTCCCCGGCGCGGAAGAGTTAGCCCTGCAAATGAAATCCGCCGGTTACGTGAGCGTGGAGTTTGAACGTTTAACCTTCGGCGCCGTGGCGCTGCATTTGGGACGGAAGTAGGGGCGCACCCGCATTTTCAGGCTAGTCGACGCGTGCTCTCCTTTCGGCTTTTTTTGCTCTCCAACGCAAAATTAGATAGACACCGCAGATCCAAAAAATGTAAATTCCGATCAAGGTTGCTGTCCAACTGATGTCGTGCATTCCGGGCCCTCCGGCAGCCACTCCGGCAAACATCCCGGGCAGCAGAACGGGAGCAACGATCTCGTTGAGTGTATCGTTTTCAGTCAGGCTCGCCAGTTTAGGTAGTGATGCTATGGCGCTGCCTACCACCAACGAGTGGAGGATCCGTTTCAAAAGAATTGCGCGTTTCGGTTCCATAACCTCGCCTCAACTACGAAACGAGAAGTGGGCCAGAATTTTCGCGCTCATCCAGCACCATCTCGGCCAGGACCCGCAAATCATCCACGATGAAATCCGGCGGAGCCTGCGCGAAGGTCTCGGGTTGGAAACCCCAGGACACCCCGCAGGCCCGCGTGGAGGCGGCACGCGCGGTGAGGATATCGACGGAACTATCCCCCACCATCACGGTTCGCTGTGGCGTGGTGCCAGCTTCGGTGATCAACGTCTGCAAGCCCATGGGGTGCGGTTTCTTTTCATCAAAACTGTTACCGCCGTAAATACGAAAAAAGTGCCCGCTGAGGCCCAAACCGGCGATCAGCTTAACGCTGAACTTCACCGGCTTGTTAGTGAGAATGGCCAACGGCACTCGGGCCAGGTGCAAGCGATCCAGCGCCTCGCGCACGCCGGGATAGAGCGTGGTGGCATCCAGCATGTGCTCGCGATAGTACTGCAGGAAGAACGCCAGGCCTTCGGCGTGTTCTTCGTCGGTGCCATCGGGCAGCGCGCGCTTCACCAGCATGGGCGCGCCGTTACCAACGTAAGAGGCGACGGTGGCCTCCGGCAGCGGTTCCAGTTTCTTCCATACCCTCATGGCGTTTACGGAATTCACCAGATCTTCTTTGGAATCGATCAGTGTGCCGTCAAGATCGAAAACCAATAGATCGTCAAGCCGGAATAAATCATTTTGCGAGCTCAACGTTTCCGATCCTTTTTGGCTGACTGATCGTGGTTGGATTGGCTGGGCGCCAAAATCTCCTTGGCCGATTCCAACACTTCCAATTCCTTGCGGCTTTCCTTTAGCTTTTCGAGCCAAGCCTGGCGCATTTCGCTGACACCGTTGGTCATGGAATCCCTGAGCGCCGGTGGAGCCAATGCCATTAAAACATTCGATGCGGAAATTGTGTAGGGCAAGGTCTTCGATTCCACCATCCATTCCGGAATGGGTTTGGAGACCACCGCCAGCAAGATGGTGACCAGGCTGGCCGCCGCCAGCGCGCCGCGCAGGAAGCCAAAGCCAGCGCCCAGGGCGCGGTCCATCCATCCTAAGCCCGCCGATTGAAACAATCGCGCCGCCCGGCGGCCCAGGAATGGGCCCAGAAAGATGAACGGCAAAAAAACGATGACGAAGCCCAACGCCTTGGCCAGCATGGGCGAGTCCACCCAGTTGGCCACCCAGGCGGCCGGGATTTCGTAAAACCACAACGCACAAAGGCTGCCCAGGGTGGCGCAGATGACGCCGATACCAGAGCGCGCGAAGCCCGCCCAGATGCCTCCGGCGATGGAGGTGATCATGATGACGGCCACCACCAGGTCCAGCGGGTTCATGCCATTCATAGGGACCTCCCGGCGAGAACCCAATACGCCTCCTGATATTTTTCGCTGGTTCGGCGAGCCACATCTTCGGGCAACGCAGGCGCTGGCGGCTGCTTGTTCCAGTGAATGGACTCCAGGTAGTCGCGGACAAACTGTTTATCGTAGGACGGTTGCGCGCCACCGGGCGCATAGCTCTCCGCAGGCCAGAAGCGCGAAGAATCGGGCGTAAGGACTTCGTCCGCTAAAACAATTTCTCGCTTCACCCTGCCGAATTCAAATTTTGTATCGGCGATGATGATCCCGCGTGAGCGAGCATAGGCCGCGGCCTGGTGGTAGATCTTCAACGTCAGCTCGCGCAGCGTCTCCGCGGTTTCGCCTCCCACCTTTTCCACCACGCGGTCGAACGAAATATTTTCGTCGTGCCCCGATTGCGCTTTGCTTGCGGGTGTGAAAATGGGTTTGGGCAGCAGGTCACTTTCACGCAGGCCTTTGGGCAAGGTGATGCCGCAGACGGCTCCGGTCTGCTGATATTCCTTCCAGCCCGAACCGGAAAGGTAGCCGCGCGCGACGCATTCCACGTCGAACATTTCCGCTTTCTTCACCCACATCGATCGGCCCACAAATTCTTCGCCCAGATCTTCTACGTCGGTATTCAGCAGGTGATTCGGTACCGTATCGCGCAAAAAATCCAGCCAGAATAAAGTCATTTGCGTCAGCACACGGCCCTTGCCGGGAATGCCGGTGGCCAGAATGTAGTCAAACGCGGAGATGCGATCGCTGGCGACAATCAACAGGCGATCGGACTGATGGGGGTCCTCGTAAATATCGCGAACTTTGCCGCGGGCGCGCAGTTTCAGCCCGGGTGCATTGGAGTCAAGAAGTGGTGGCAAATTCAAAACGTCCATAGTGTGGGAATAAACAAAATAGGCCCGCGGGCCAACTTTTAATTATACGAGGCAATTATACTGGAGGATTCCGATGCTTCTTTCGATCCTGATCCCCGTGTACAACGAGCGCACGGTGGTGGAGCGCAGTCTATCGTTGGTATTGGCCGCGAGTTTGCCAGAAAATATGGAGCGCGAACTCGTGATTGTGGACGATTGCTCCACCGACGGGACCAGCGCGATTTTGCGCAAACTGGCCGCCGAAGAACCGCGCATTCGTCTCATTCCTCATGCAGTGAACCAAGGCAAAGGCGCAGCGGTGCGCACGGCCATCAAAAACGCAAAAGGCGATTTCTGTTTGATTCAGGACGCCGACCTGGAATACGATCCAGCCGAATACGGCAAGCTGTTACGGCCGCTTTTGGACGGGCGCGCGGACGCGGTTTTCGGTTCACGCTATTTGGCCGCAGAACAAACCCGCGTGCTGCCCTACTGGCACACGGTGATCAACAAGACTTTGACGCTGCTCTCCAACATGTTCAGCAATCTGGCGCTGACCGATATGGAGACCTGCTACAAAGTCTTCCGGACGGACCTGCTGAAGAGCATTCCCATCCGCAGCGATCGCTTCGGCTTTGAGCCGGAGATCAGCATGAAGTGCAGCAAACGCCAACTGCGCGTGTATGAGGTGCCCATCAGCTATCACGGCCGCACCTACGAAGAAGGTAAAAAGATCGGTTGGAAAGACGGCGTGAAAGCGCTGGGAGTGATTCTCTATTTCTGGCTAGTGGACGATCTTTACGAAGCCAACTATGGACGCGGTCTGCTGAATAACCTGACCGGCACGCCGCAATACATCAGTTGGCTGACACTAGTGCTGCGTCCCCATTTGGGCGATCGGGTTCTGGAAATTGGTGCAGGGCTGGGGAACTTCAGCGGTCGATTGATGGCGCGAAAGCTGGAGTATGTGGCGACGGAGAAAGATCCGCTATACCTGCATGCCTTACGCAATCGTTTTTTGCGAACCCCCAACGTCAGCGTCAGCGAACTGGATCCGGAAAAGCCCGCGGACTATCAGCCGTGGGAGAGCAAATTCGATACTGCGCTGTGCATTAATATGTTGGAAGCCGAGGAACATCCTGCGCAGGTACTGGAAAGTCTGAGGAAGTGTCTGATTCCAGGTGGTACGGTGGTGGTTTTGGCGCCGCAGGGAAAAGGCCTATTTTGTTCATTGGATAAAGCCATGGGGCACCTCCGCCGATTCTCCATAGAGGAGATGCGGCAGACGCTGGAGCAGTGCGGATTTGAGGTCCAGCGAATCGAGCAAATCAATAAAATTGGCGCTTGGGCGTGGTGGCTGTATGGCAGCGTTTTGGGCCGGCAAACCATGAACCGGATTTCGCTGAAGATTTTCGATA
Organism: Terriglobia bacterium; assembly: GCA_025350105.1. GTDB lineage: Bacteria > Acidobacteriota > Terriglobia > Bryobacterales > Bryobacteraceae > Palsa-187. The sequence continues at coordinate 15,493 of JANXYJ010000023.1, forward strand.
AGACGGTGTGGTTTTGGCGCCGGATCGACGGTCTTCTTCCAGGTCCGGGACTGACGTTGGTGGCGGTGGCCAAGCGTAAAGAGAGCAACGCGTAAAGACGGCCAAGCGCGAATCACGCAGGGCGCGAGTAAAACCAAGCGGCTTAGAATAGAAAGAGACCCATGAAAAAATACGTCGTAACCGGCGGCGCCGGTTTTATTGGTTCCACAATTGTCCGGATGTTGCTCGATAAGCAAGCCGGATTCGGAGATGGCAGCGTCGAGGTTGTCGACAATCTGCTCACCGGGCACGAACACAATTTGGAAGAAGTACGCGGGCGGGGTGTGTTGAATAATGTCACGCTACACAAGGTAGACATTCGCGACGGCGCGGCGCTGGTCCCCTTGCTCGACGGGGCCGATACCGTATTCCATCTGGCGGCGATTCCGTCGGTGCCGCGCTCCATTCACGAACCGGTTCCGTCGCATGAGGTAAACATCAACGGGACATTTAACGTGCTGCAAGCAGCGGCACAGGGCAAAGTGCGCCGGGTGGTTTATGCCGCTTCCTCGTCCGCTTACGGCGATACGGAAGTGTTGCCCAAAACCGAGAGCATGGCGCCACGGCCCAAATCGCCTTACGCCGTGCAGAAGTTATTGGGCGAATACTACGCCTCCGTGTTTCACTCTTGTTTTGGGCTGGAAACCGTGGCGCTGCGTTTCTTCAACGTCTACGGACCCCGCCAGGATCCATCCAGCCCCTACTCCGGCGTGTTGAGTTTGTTCATGAAACACCTGCTGGCGCACACCCAGCCGACGATTTTCGGCGACGGCGGCCAGTCCCGCGATTTCACCTATGTGGAAGACGTCGCGGGCTTATGCTTGAAGGCCTCGCGCGCCAAGGGCTGCGAAGGCAAAATGTATAACGCGGGCAACGGCGGGCGTTATACACTGAACCAGATTTGGGACCTGCTGCAGAAAATCGAAGGCGTGCAGATCGCCGCCAAGTACGGCCCGCCCCGCGCGGGTGACGTACGCGATTCCATGGCCGATACCGTCAGTGCCGCAACCGAACTGGGCCACGCGCCACAGTTTACAATTGAGCAAGGACTGAAAAAGACGCTCGAATGGTATCGAATGGCGGAAGCAACATCAGGAGTATAGGCGGCGACCAAAAAGGCGGGATACGGGGCGGCCGGCATCGCATGCTGGGCCCCAGAGGTGCGGATCAAGTCGCGTCCTCTCCTTCTCTCAGAACGCCAAGCGGGCCCAGCGCAACAGCCAGACCCAACCTCCGGCGGGTGCTGTTCGTCTGCATCGGCAATTCTTGCCGCAGCCAAATGGCGGAGGCGTTTGTGCGCGCTTACGGCAAGGACGTGATCTCGCCGCGCAGTTCCGGGGTCAGCCCCGCGACGATGATCGCGCCGCTGACCAAACAGGTGCTGGCCGAACGCAACATCGATATTTCGCACAACTTCCCGAAAGCCTTCGACAGCACCAATCGCGAAGCCTTTGAGCTGGTGATCAACATGACGGGCGGGACGCTGGCCTTGCGCGGCGCCAAAGTCATCAACTGGAATGTGCCTGATCCCATTGGCCAAAAGGAAGTGGTTTACCGCGAAGTGGCCAATCTGATTGAGTCGCTGGTGATGCGCCTGATTCTGGATATTCGCACCGGCGTTATCTAGGCCCATTTCACGTGGTCGCACCAGAATGGTTCTTTGAGTGATTCGAGGCGCGGGGAGAAACGTAGCCGCACCGGCAACTGGATCGATCGAATTGTCGTATAGAATATTCAGGACGGGCGGATTTTTTAACCCGCGCATGAAGAGTTGACCTAGCATGGCTTAGGCCATCAACATTTGTTGAGCCTTGGCCAACCAAGCGTGCCACTAAGAGGAGAAACGTTTTGAAAAAAATTCTACTAGCCGCCACTTGTATGGCTGTCCTGTGCGCGAGTGCGCTGGCGCAGGATGCCAAAAGCGTAATCGCCGCCGCGCAAAAAGCGCTGGGCGATGTGAAATCCATCACCTATTCGGGATCAGCAAAAGACGTGGCCTTCCAGCAATGCGGAGCCAACTCCACCGACATGGTATGCCGTTCGATGCACGACCCGATGCGGCCCATCAACAACTACCTCCGGGTGATTGATCTCACCGCCCCCGCGTCGCGCCACACCGGTGCGACCAACAATATTGGGCCCGGTGGCTCAACAGCCTTGACCCCTGGCACGTTTTTTCAGCAAGTCACGCCTCAGCAGGCTGACGTTTCACAACCATGGAACACGTCTCTGGAGTTCTACCTCACGCCCTGGGGTTTTCTAAAAGGCGCCGCGGAGAACAATGCCACCGTCAGCAAGCGCAAGGTCGCGGGCAAGAACTACACCGTGCTCACCTGGAGCCCGTCGGTGAAGGCGCCTTCCGGCAAGAACTACGTTATCAACGGCTACGTCGATGGCAAGAATATGGTCGACCAAGTGGAAACATGGCTCGGTGAAAATATTATGGGTGACATGCACATCCTGGCCACCTATTCGGACTGGAAGGATTTTAGCGGAGCGATGGCTCCTGCGAAAATTGTGCAGACGCGCGGCGGTTGGCCGTTCTTTGAAGTGAATGTGACAGCGGCGAAGGCGAATCCCTCGGATGTCGCGACGCTGGTCCCGGCGCCCGCGGGCCGTGGACCCGGCGGGCCCCCAGGCGGCACGCCTCCGGCGCTCACCGTCACTTCCGAAAAGCTCGGCGACGGCCTCTATCGCCTCACCACCGGACCCGGCAGCTACGATTCGGTGATCGTCGAATTCAAGGACCACATCATGATGCTGGAGGCCGGACAATCAGAAGCGCGCGGCCTGGCCTACATCGCCGAAACCAAAAAGCTGATTCCCAATAAGCCGATCCGGTACGTCATGAACACGCATCCTCACTCCGACCACACGGGAGGCTTGCCGCCGCTGGTTGCCGAAGGCGCGACGATCATTACTCAGAAGAACAATCAGGCGTTTTTGGAAAAGGCGCTGAACACGCCCAGAACTTTGATGAATGACACGCTGGCCAAGAATCCGAAGAAAGCCAAGGTGGAAGCGATTTTGGAGAAGAAAGTATATACCGACGGAACGCGAACCGTCGAGATGTACCACGTCTTTCCGGCGCCGCACTCCAACGGCTTGATTATCGCCTACATGCCCAAAGAGAAGGTTCTTTTCCAGGGCGATTTCTCGGTGAACCCAGGGGAACCGGCGAACGATCATGTGAAAGCGCTGGTTCCGTTCCTCGAGAAAACAAAGATCGACTTTGATCGCTATATCAACGTCCATACCTCGGCTGCTCCACAGAGCAAAGCAGATGTGTGGAAGGCGATGGGGAAATAAAAGCAGCACCATGGGCAAGTTCGCGTAGGAGTCTTTTCCAACTGACTCCTACGCGATATAGCAGGTAATAACCACGCCTTCGTTCGCCACATCGGCATCCACCCAGTAGTCTGACGGCGCCAGCAGGTTTCCCTGCCCTTGCGTGTTGGGAGGCAGATCCTCGCCATCCTGTGGCCCATGCGCTGGCGGCTCGCTCAAAACTCGAATCACTCCCGGTTTTCCCGCAGCGCTTTTGTTCATGCCGGCCAAACCCAGGTACGTGCGCCCCGTATAGCCTGGCACGGTCCGCACCATCATCTGCGCCACCCGCAGATTCGTATTTGTTGAGACGCGCACCGGCGTTCCCGGCGTCGGCACCAGGATCACACCCAAACTCACTGCCTGCATGTTGCCTCCTTCACTTCCTTCGTGCCCATCAGCTTAGAACTGCGTGTAACTCACCAATACATTCGCCGCCACGGCCGCCGAATTCGTCAAGCACAAGGCATTCGCCGCGATGGTCTTCGTCACGTAGCCCAATCCGTTTCCATAAGTCACGTTCGACCCCGTTGCCAGCGTGAACGCCGGCGTCAGCGAAACTTGGCCAGTCGCGCAGTTGGTGCCCGTCCCGTAAACCAATTTTGCCGTCGTCGCCCCGGCACCGTTGATCACGAATCCGCAAATATAGATCGACTTTGCCGCCACCAGCGCGACAATTTGCGTGGTGGTTGCCGTTGACACCGTGAGCTGCGCCGAACTATCGCAGCCCACCACGCCCGCCAAGTTCCCCGAAGAGTTCGTGGCGAAATAGGCCGCAAATGCGGGCACCGCCGAACCCGTTGCCGACGACATCTGATCCTTCGTCCCCACCGGGCCGGACACATTCACTTGCCCAAATGCGTTCGCCGAACTGAAAAACAAGATTCCAAACACAAGCCAGCGCATGCATCCTCCCTGGAAAGATCAAATCAACCGCTACTGCAATCCCACGATCTGTGCGTTCACCGCCGAGGCGTTGGTGGCCGCCCACTTTACCCCGCCCGCCAACTTCGCGTACTGCAAATCGTAGATAAACGTCGAGTTCGCCGGAAGCTGAAAGCTGGTTAGGTATGACACCGGCGTGGCCTGATTATCGGTCAAGGTGACGGTCTGTGTGGCCGCCGTTGTATTCACGAACAACAGCGCGTTTATACAAGTGGCCGTTGTGGTCACCGCCGTTGAGGTCGTTGACAGTGTCACAATTCCGCTGTCATAGGCCGTGGTTCCACAGGCGGTTCTCGGCACCGAAGTCACAATACCGATATTGTTGGCTCCCGCCGGAATCGCTCCATTGATACCCACGTTGCCGATCACATTTGCGCCGGTCGGGATCGCCCCATTGATACCCACGTTGCCGATCACATTCGCACCCGTTGGGATCGCTCCGTTGATACCCACATTGCCGATCACGTTTGCACCGGTCGGAATCGCTCCGTTCAAGCCTACGTTGCCAATCACGTTGGACCCGGCCGGCAGCGCGGCACTGATGGTCACCGCCGTGCCCGCGCCTCCCGATTGATTCAATTGCGCGACCAACGTCCCCGCAACGAACAGCCCCAGTACCACACCCACTGAAATTATAGTTTTCATTTTTCGTTTTTCCCCTTTAATTTGTTCCACCAGCCCTGCACATTCAGCCAGTTTTGTTGGCCCGGCCAGCCCGGCTCGCCGTGCCGCGTTAGTTTCAAAATCGCCCGTAGAACGCCCCGCGCTGCGGCATCCTCCCACACCACGGAGCCCTGTTCATTAGCGGGAACGGCCACGTGAAGCTGGTTCGTGTTCGACGACTCTGAATTCCGCCAACAAACCGGCACACCGCTCAACTCCGCCACCGCACGCCGAGCTTCGTCGCCGAATTCTCCTGCCCCCTCCATTTCGATTCCCCAACCGTCACCTGCGAATTCGTCACAGGCCAAATTGGGGCCGCCGGTTCTGTTTGCATCCATATGCACCGAATACCGGCCACCTCGTTCCGTCACAACGTAATCCAGACACCGCAAATGCTCGCGTAGGATCTCCGCTGCCGCACTGGTTCCCGCCACTTGTACTTTGATGCTCATGTGTTCCTCTAAACCAAAAACTTCACGACCACCGGACCCGTTCCCGCCGTCGCCTGCAAAAATACCGGCTGCGAACCCGCCGGAAACCGGTAGCGGTGAAACGGAATGGCCAGTGATTGCTCCGAACCCGCTCCAATCAAATCCTCGGTGGTGGCGTCTGATGAATTCGTCCGCATCCGGACCGCGTTCGTGTTATCCCGATTCTTCACTGCCAGATTGCTGCAATCGAACGGCACCGTCACCGGAGTCCAACTCACCGGGTCAATGGTCACTACTCGAATTTCAAAAGGCGCGGGCATTGATGTCTCCCAGCCAAAGGTTTAACCCACCCCTCTCAGGTCACCATCCACCCTAAGAGCTAAGTCAAACAACCAGCGGCAACTTTGAGGAATGGCTAAGCCAATGAGTGCACTTTTTCCGCGAAGGAATGGTTCCGATTTAATGGAATCTCAAGTCGCCTGCTTAAGCTGAAGCCGTTTCCCGTGGTCTGTTCACTTCTTCCGGAACTTCACGTAATGGATCCGTGCACACTTCCGGCAGAGGGCTCTGTCGAGGAAGTGAACCGCCGGCTGGGGTTGGACAGGCCCAAGGAAAGACTTCGCTCAATAGGTCAACCGGCACCCAAATATCGGTGACCTTCAAGGCTTAGTGTTTCGCATAGCCGACCAGCGCGAGGTTGCGATGAGATCTGGCGTAAACTGCAACCGGTTTTCGATCAGCCGCCGTGGATTCAGCGTGACGATAGGGAGTCGTCGCCTGGCTCGCCTGCCGCGTCGTTTACAGATTTGCTAATTTACAACTTTTGCCTATTTGCAAATCTCGTCATTTGCAAATGTCAACGACGCAAACGGTTTCACCGCGAGGGCCGGGAACCGGGAGTCCCGCATCCTGCATCCGTTTGCGAATCAGCGCCGCGGTTTCCGGATGCGGGATGGCCGATTGCACGCCCACGCGCACCAAGCCATCTGCGTAATCCACCGGAATCCAACCGTGTCCCAGCAGTTCGCCGTTCACCGTATCGCGGCTGCCTTTGTCGCGGGCGTCTAGTTTGGCACCCCGCGCGATCAGCAGTTCGACAACATCGTTGCGACCCTTGTGCGCGGCCCCGTGTAGAGCGGTACGACCGTCATTGTCGGCAGCGTTCACATCGATGCCCAGCTCCAAACACATCTTCGCCGCTTCCATGCTCTGTTGCGGTGACCACTCGTAGGTGACGCCTTCCACCCAGCCCACGCCCGTCGCCACCATCAGCGCGGTGGTGTTGTTCTTGGTGGGAATCTTGGGATCGGCGCCATGCGCCAGTAACAGTTTCATCAACACCACGTCACCCGATTGCGCGGCGCGCAGAAACGGCGTGGCACCGTCCTCGTTCAACCACTGCATGGTGAAGTTGGTACGGGTTTCGGTGTAATCCTTCGCGCTGGCATTGGGATCGGCCTTATTATCCAGCAGCAGTTTGATGTATTCCAGGTGATCCATGTCCGCCTGGCGGACCGGATATTCCCCGCCCTCGATATTGCGATTGTCGGTGGCAAGATAAAGCGACGTCCAGCCCTTGCCGGTTGCCTGATTCGGATTGGCTCCGTTCGCCAGCAAATACTGGCCCAATTTGTAGTGCCGGTTTTGCGTGGCGATCAGGAGCGGACTCCAGCCATCCACCGTCACTTGATTGATATCGGCTTTGGCCGCCAACAGCATCTTCACGGATTCCAAATCGCCCTGCCGTGTCGCGAACAGCAGAGCGGTCATATTTCCCACCTTCGGCGGCGGGCCACCGCGGAAGAAATCCAGGTCCGCCGGCTGGCCGTCCTCTACAGCTTTCTTAGCCTGAGCCCGGCGAGTGGCGTTGGTTACAAATTCCACCGAAGCCTGCGCGGCGCGTTGCACCGCGGTGGGCGCGACGTTGGGGCGCGCCGTGCGCTGGCCGATCACGGAAGATTTCGAGTTGACATCGGCGCCGTGTTCGATCAGAAACTTAACCGCATCCGGGTGCCCTTGCTCGGCGGCCCACATCAGGGCCGTCGTGCCGCGCAGTTTTTCGACGGCGTTCACTTGCGCCCCGCCATCCAGCAAAGCCTTGATGGCCGCCGGATTCCCGTTGCGCGCCGTCAACATCAAAGCGGTCTCGCCTTGCGGCAACTGCGTATTGGGATCCGCGCCGGCTTTCACCAGCTTTTCAATCATTGCCGGGCTGCCGTTGATAGAAGCCAGGGCCAGCGGCGTCATTCCTTCGCGGTTTGCGATCTTCGCGTTGGCACCAGCGCGCAGCAACAGGTCCGCCGTCGCCAAATCGTCCCGATAGGCGGCCCAGTGTAAAGCGGTGGCGCCATCCGGTTGGGGTGCATTGACGTCGGCCTTCCTCGTCAGCAACGCCTGCAGGGAGTGCTTATTGCCGTTCATCACCGCGTCAGCGACTTCACTGCCCACCGCTCCTGCGGGGGACGCCGCTTGAACCGTCAATACGGCCACAAGCGCCGTGCCGGAAAGAACGATCGCGGCCAAGAGAGAACGAAACATGGTTGGCTCCTTCGACTTATTCGCTTCTTTTAGACCCGGCCTTCTTCTACACCAACCCTGGAATCGGCCCGGTGCTATCGCCAATCGAGTCCTGATTCACACCAAACATATGCAGCACGCTGAGCAGCAGATTCCCGGTGGTAATGGTGCGCGAGGGGAACGCCAGATGCCTGCCGCCCTTCAATTGCCCGGACGCTCCACCCAATAGAATATGCGGGACATCGTAGTGCAAGTGTTGATTGGAATTGCCCATGTTCGTTCCGTACATGATCACGGAATGATCCAGCAAAGTCCCATCGCCATCCGGCGTGGCTTGCAGTTTCTTGGCAAAGTAGGCCAGGCATTGGATGTGATAGCGGTTGATTTTGGCGTAGTCCGCAATGCGCTTCGGATCTTCGGCATGATGCGAGCCGCCATGGAAACTGGTGTTGGTGCCACTTTCCGGAAAAGTGCGGCCCGTAAGATCGCGGGCATAGAGCAGCGTGGCCACCCGAGTGATGTCGCCCTGATACGCCAGTGCCTGCAGATCGAACTGCAGTTTGACGTGATCGTCAAAAGCCTCGGGAACTCCATTGGGAACTTCCGACGCTGGCACCGAGTTAGAGGCCTTCCCCGCAATTTGCAGACGGCGTTCGATTTCGCGAATGTCGCTCAAGTACTCGTCGAGACGGGCCTGATCGCCAGAACCAACGTCCTGTTTAAAACGCGCAATACTCTTGGTGACAGAGTCCAGAATGCTGCGGTCCTGCTCACGGCGCGCCGCGCGTTCCTCCACCGTACTGCCATCGCCAAACAGCCGTTCGAAAACCACTTGCGGATTAATTTCCATCGGCAAGGGCCGGGTGGGCGACGCCCAGGAGATGGAATTGGTATAGGCGCAGCTATAACCCTCGCCGCAATTACTGGAGTTCGCGCCGGGATCTTCAATGCCCATCTGTAGAGACGGCAGCAAAGTATCCTGACCGATCTTATTCGCAATCAGTTGATCGATGGTCGTGCCGTCGTAGATGTCGGCACCCGCCGTCTTCTTGGGTTTGTTGGCGCACAAATACGCTGCGGCTACCCAGTGATCGGCGCCGGTGACGCCGGGAGGCGGCTCAGCGGATTTGGAATACAAACCACTCATAATGGTCAAACGGTCGCGGAAGGGTTCGAGCGGGCTGAAGATCATGGGGAAATCCCAGCCCGTGCCTTCTTTGCCAGGAACCCAGTAGCCCGGGGCCATGCCGTGCGGAACAAAAATCCCGGTAAAACGAGTCTTGGGATTGGCCGCCGTCTTGCGCAAGGGTGTTTGCGCCGGCACCATCGAATCCAGTAGCGGCAGGGCCAAAGTCACGCCAAGGCCGCGCAACAGGGTCCGTCGGGAAATGTGTTTCTTGGTGATCAGCATGGATGTTATTTCTGAGCCAAAGTCTCTTTGCCGCCCGTATTCCCTTTCATATTCATTTGAAAGGGCTCACTCCTCACAATACTCAATGCCAGGGACGAAAACCGGTAGTTGTTTTTCGACGCGTCGTGGACGATCGAGCGCACTACCGGCATGTCGTAATATTCCACACCGCGGCCCAAAGCATACGTTAAAAGCTTTTCCGCTACGTTGCGCACATACTGGTCGGAATACTTGGTCAGCGCCGCGCGCAGACTGGCCGGACCATCGAGCGGTGTGCCGTCCACCAGTACCCCAACGGCGTCGATTTTGTTGCCATTGTCTTCCGTGCGCCAGGAACCTACCGCGTCGAAATTCTCCAGCGAGAAACCGATCGGGTCCATAATTTTATGGCACGACGCACAGGCAGGGTTAGCGCGATGTTCTTCCATCTGCTGCCGCATGGAAGGTTCCTTCGCTACATTGCCACCGGCCAGATTATCCTTGGCCTTCAACGGCGGAACATTCGGCGGAGGATCCGGCGGGCTCACGCCAAAAAACGTTTGCAAAAACCATTTACCGCGCTGCACCGGAGAGGTGCGGCCCGCTTGCGAAGAGATGGTCAGCAACGCCCCTTTGCCCAGCAGACCACGGCGCATGTCCATCTCGGCCGGCAAAGTGATACGACGAAACTGCTCGCCGTAGATGTTCGGAATGCCGTAGTGCTTGGCCAAGCGTTCGTTCACATAAGTATAATCGGCATTCAGCAAATCTACGATACTGCGGTCTTCGTGCACCACGCTATCAAACAGCAGTTCCACTTCACGGCGGAAGGCTTGCCGCAGGTTGTCATCGAAGTCCGGGAACAGCATGGTCACCGGCGAGGTGGCCTGCAAACCGCGCAGATTCAGCCACTGGCCGGTAAAGTTGTTCACCAGCGACTGGGAACGCGAATCCGCCAGCATGCGCCGGACCTGCGCTTCCAGCACGGGAGCCTCATGCAGTTTGCCTTGACCCGCCAGCCGAACCAGTTCGTCGTCCGGAATGGTGCTCCACAAAAAGAATGACAGGCGCGACGCCAGTTCCAGATCGCTAATCCGCCAGGACTTACCCGCAGCCAGACTCACCGGTTCGCGCTCCTTACGGAAAATGAATTCGGGGTCGGCTAGCAGGCGCTGTAAGGAGGTCTCGATTCCGAAATCGAAGTCCTTCTTATTGCGGCCTTCCTGATAGAAGCTGAGCAGGGTTTCCAGATCCTGTTCATTCGCCGGACGCCGGAATGCGCGCTTGGCGAGGGCGGAAAGGATCTGCCGTGCGCAGGCGGTTTCCTGGCTAGGGTTGGCTGGGTGACAAACGAAAATCCTGCGGCGGGTAGCTGTGTCAGTTGCGCCCTTGGCGTTGTAGGGCCCGGCGATGCGGACGCTGCCAACATGCGGAAAGAAAGTGAAGCCAGGAATGCCGCCGGTCTCAATAGTGGTACGCAAGAACTGTTGGTTGTGGTCGTTGATCGGAGCAAAGTTGGTGGCTAGAAAAGTAGCGCCGATAGTGTGCAAGCCGGCTTTAAGCGGAATTTTCAAATCGACGGTGCCCGGCTCAAAGAAGGAAGGCCCGCGCGCCATTTCGCGGTCCCAATCAAACAAGCCCATGCGAACGCCGTCCACCAAAATTTCCAGCTTCTCGCCCGAAACGTCGCCGAAGGGGCGGCCATTGCCCATGTTTCCACGCTTAATGCTGCTGACCTTGAAAGCGTATTCCCCGTCCGCCGGAAATTCGTGGCGAATGACCATGCCGCCTCGCGTCCCAAACGGCAAACCTTCAATATGATAATTCTGCGTACTATCTTCGGTCACCTGATACACAGTCTGGGTGGGCGCGCTTACATCCCCCACCGCCAAGCGGCTGATCTTACCGGCGGCGGACATATAGGCTTCCAGTAATGCCGGCGAAACGCCCAATGTGCCGGCCAGATTATCGAATCCGTGACTGGAATCATCCGAAGGCAAAAATTTTGCTGCGTCCACTTCCAGCGCCAGCAGATCGCGGACCGCGTTGGCGTACTCGGCCCGATTCAAGCGATGAAGCCCTGGCGCGGGCATCACGGCCGTGGCGGTGCGATCCAATTCGCCCTCCAACCATCCGGCCAATGCCTGGCGCGTGGCCGTGTCCAGCTTTTTGGCACCCGAGGGTGGCATCATGCCAGCTCGCAGTTTCAGGACGACCTTTTCGAGCACCTCCGCATTTTGATGGACGTGAGCCAGGTCCACTTGCTCCTGATCCAAAACCAGTCCGGCGGTTTTCAGACGCTGACTATGACAGGTGACGCAATATTCATTCAGTAGCGCGCGCGGGTTAACGGCAGAAGTGACGGCAGACGGTTTGGTTTGCTGGGCGGAGCATAGCGCCGTGAAAACACACAGGGCGGCGAAACGATTCAGCACCGCCAGACTCCGCAAAGAAGCCCAGGGCCAACGCACCCGATTGATTAAAGAAACCCTCATCCAACTCACCAGAAGAACAGCATCTCCCGCGGTTAAATGTTACATGAATTACGGGTATGGACGCAAGCCCCGTTCGGCCTGTCTGTGCGGAGCCTTGGAGCGTCCCGCCTGGAAATAGCACGCGTTCTGCTCAGTAGAATTAACTGCCCCAACAACGATGCCAAAATGTAAATTCATGCCCGCATTTCAAGCGTCAAACTACGCAAAGTGGCTTAAACCGCATCTTTGCAAAAGTTTTGGGCAGGAGTTTTGGAACCACGTTTCTACTCAGCAGAACGCGGTTCGCTCCTGTTGCGCGTTTTTGATAATGTCCCCATGAGCGGTTAATAGAAGTGTCCCCATAGAGGACCCTCGAAGAGGGGGTCGGAATTGGGGAGAACAGGGATGAGCGATGGAGAGTTGCAGCGAGCGGCGGTGCTGGCGCAGGTGAAAAGCGGCGCGTGGACTGTGGTGGAGGCTTCCGAGCGGATGGGCTTGAGCTACCGCCAGAGCAAGCGGCTGTGGAGCCGCTACCGGGCCAAAGGGGCGAAGGGATTGGTGCATGGCAACGCGGGCCGAAGCTCCAATCGCGCGAAGCCCAAGAAGGTGCGCGGGAAGGTGATTGGGCTGATTCGCGCGAAGTATTCAGGCGCGGTGGGCGAGCGTTTCGGTCCCACGCTGGCCGCGGAACATTTGGCCAGCGAAGACGCCATCGAGTTGTCGGCGACGACGGTGCGGCGCTGGATGTTGGCGGAAGGGTTGTGGAGCCGGGAGCGGAAAACCCGGCAGCATCGCCAGCGGCGCGAACGGCGGGAGCACTTCGGCGAACTGGTGCAGATGGACGGCAGCTTCCATGAATGGCTGGAAGGCCGGGGGCCGCGCGGATGCCTGATGAACCTGGTGGACGACGCCACATCCACCACGTTATGCCGCATGGGCGAGCAAGAAACCATCTGGGCCGCGGTGGGGGTGTTGCGGGCGTGGATGGAAAAGTACGGCGTGCCGCGAGGGCTCTAC
>JANXYJ010000021.1 GCA_025350105.1 Terriglobia bacterium
GCTCGTTTGTTCGCAGGGAAGCTGCGCGCGGCGGGATTCAACTTTCGCTACCAGATCAAGCCACGCGGCGCCAAGTGGAAGGGGCTAACGTTCGTACTCACCGGCACGCTGCCTTCGCTCAGCCGCGATGAGGCGAAGGTAAAGATTGAGGCGCTGGGCGGAAAAGTCAGCGGATCAGTCAGTAAGAAGACCAGTTTTGTGTTGGCGGGCGAGGATGCGGGAACCAAGCTCGAAAAAGCGCGCCAATGGGGCGTTAAAGTGATTGACGAAGCGCAATTCCTTGCGATGATGGATGAGGCGCCAAGCTCGCATGGTGCCGGATAACCAATGCGGCATTTCCTTGACATCCTGAAAGCCTGGGGACCATTCGGAGTCTTCGGCCTTTCCGTTGTCGAATCGCTGGGAATTCCGAATCCGGGCGGCACTGATTTCCTGCTCCTTTATATAGCCGCTGTGCAGCCCAAAAATGCGATGCTCAGCGCGGCCTTGGCCGTGCTGGGTTCGCTCCTGGGCAGTATCTTCTTCTATGAAGTGACGCGCAAAGGCGGCGATGCGCTGCTCTATCGCTACACTTCAACGGGCAGCGGGCAACGGTTTCGCCACTGGTTTCAGCGTTACGGTTTGATTACCGTTTTCATCCCTGCCTTGTTGCCGATCCCCATTTTGCCCTACAAAGTCTTCGCCGCTTGTGCGGGAGCCATGGCCGTTTCACGCATCCGATTTTTCGCGGTGCTGTGCAGCGCGCGCACGGTTCGCTATTTCGCGTTGGCGTATTTGGGAGCATCGCTGGGTGAGAATGCTGGCCCCTGGTTGAAGGCGCATCTGTGGCATCTGCTAGGCCTGGCAGTGGTGTTGAGCGTCACCCTGGGCTGGTGGGCGCGCAGGATGAATCAAGCGACGGAGCCGCCCGAGGTGCTGAGCCCAGAAGCCGAACGCGTTTCGTGAGACGCTATAGATAGCACACATCAGTAACCACATCGGCAAACACATCGGTAAACACATCGGCAACCCATGGCCCCCCTGATCGATACTTTCGGCCGCATCCACGATAACCTGCGCGTCAGCGTGACAGACCGTTGCAACATCCGCTGCTTCTATTGCATGCCGGAGACCGGCGTGAAGTTTGAAGCGCGCGAAAAGCTGCTGACGTTTGAAGAGATTGAGCGGTTCGTTCGCGTGGCCGTTTCCTTGGGTGTGCGAAAACTGCGGCTGACCGGAGGCGAGCCTCTGCTGCGGCGCGATTTGGCCAAGCTGATCCGCAAACTGGTGGCGATCGATGGCATTGAAGATCTGGCGCTGACCACCAACGGCGTTCTGATGGCCCAGCAGGCGCAGGAGCTTTACGACGCGGGCCTGCGGCGCATCAACGTCCATCTGGACACGCTCGACCGGGAACGTTTCAAACAAATCACCCGGCGGGATGATTTGGCGAAAGTTCTGGATGGCATCGATACCTGTTTGCGATTGGGCTACGGACCCATTAAGATCAACGCCGTGGCTGTGAAGAATCTGGTGGAGCCCGACATCGTTCCGCTGGCACTGTATGGGCGAGAACGCGGGATTGAGATCCGCTACATCGAGTTCATGCCGCTGGATTCGCAGGGCTTGTGGGATAAAGGCAAAGTGCTGTTGGCCGACGACATGATCGCGATGCTGACCCGCGAAATCGGTCCGCTGCGCGAAGTGCCCGATCGCGATCCCAGGGCACCGGCCACCGATTACGAATATCTGGACGGCAAAGGCAAGGTGGGTTTCGTGGCGTCGATAAGCCGTCCGTTCTGCCTGAACTGCAACCGCATTCGCTTGACCTCCGACGGCAAATTCCGTTACTGCCTGTTCGCCATTGACGAGACGGACATGCGTCAGCTGCTGCGCGGCGGCGCCTCGGACCAGGCGATTGCGAGCGCAATTCGCGGGTCGGTCCACGATAAGTGGCTGGGTCACGAAATCAACACGCAGCGCTTTGTTCCCCCCCCGCGGCCCATGTATTCGATTGGCGGGTGAGGCAGGAGGGAATCGGCCGTCAGAGTACGGGTTGATGGAGCGGTTTCAGGTGAGTTTCTAGTGAGGTCAATTCTCCGCAAACAACGCCAACACTCGTTTGCGAAACTCATCCGGCGCTGTGGCCGCCGCGGCGGTGTCATCCGCACCCGGCACCAGCCAAAGCTCAGCCTTCGGATCGGCGGCGGCCAGGGCTTGCGAATGCCAATAGGGCGTTCGCGTATCGTTAAGGCCGTGGATCAACAAGATGGGTGTTCGCGTGCGGCGAATGCTTTCGAGCGGCGAAACGGTGGCCAGCTCAAGTCCGTAACGCAGGCGGGCGTAGAGCATCGAAGCCTCCAAAACCAAAGGGGCGCCAAGCCAGTCTGGCAGGTGCGTGATTTGATGCACGCGGTAGCGTGCGATGGAACGCAGGTCGGAATACGCGCACTCGGCGACAATGGCATCGAATTCGTTATCCAGCCCGGCGGTTTGAATCAAGACCGCTGCCCCGAGTGATTCGCCCAGTCCGTAGAGTTTCACGCATCCGTGCGCTTTGGCCCAGGCGGCCCAAGCCAGCCCATCGTATTTTTCCAGCAGGCCGTAAGTGACCAAATCGCCGCCGCTGTGGCCATGGGCTCGGCTGTCGGGGAGAAGGACGGAGTAGCCGGCAGCCAGAAACATGGGCGCGAAACCGGCGGCACCTTGGCGGTTGTCCCCGATGCCGTGCAGGACCATGACGCAGCGGCCGGTGGAATTTGCTGGGACAAACTTTGCTGGGACAAACCAGGCTTCAAGCTTTGCGCCATCCTGTGCGGCGATGGTGACGTTTCGGTAGCCGGAAGGTGGCAGGCCAGGATCACGATGGGGAACGTGAAGGGTGAAACGGCAGAAGCCGGTGCCGATGGCGGCGACCATGGCAAAAGCAGCGGTGAGAAAAAGGGCCATGGCGCGCACAATGGAAGATACGCGGCAGCGGGCGTTCCGGTTCGACGTCATTCGGTCCACGTGGTTGGTTCTAGTGGGAATAATCTGCTATCGTCTTTTGATGGCTTTTGTTTGATGGTCTTGGTTGAAAGCCAATCGGACGGCTTGGCTTTGCAGTCTTATGAAGTCCCCGGCGAAAGCCGATAGTTTATAGAATGCCCAGGTACACGCCTGCTGATACTACCGCTACCGCACGATCATTCGCTACGGGCGAGGTGCCTGCGGGAGAGCCGGGTGCGGGCGATGGGCAGGCGCGCATGAAGAAGGTGGGCAGCTTGTCCATTGTCATTCCCGCCTATAACGAAGAAAAAAGGCTGCCGCAGACTCTGCAACGGGTGTTTCAATTTTTGGATCAACGTGCATTGGAATTGCCGGGCACGCCGGCGGAAATACTAGTGGTGAACGACGGGTCCAGTGACAGGACAGCGGAATTGGCGCGCGAATCCGCGGAAGGCAACGTCAATTGGCGGGTGCGGGTGATTGAAAACCCAGGCAACCGGGGCAAGGGCTACGCGGTGCGCAACGGCGTGATGGCGGCGGCGAACGATTGGATTTTGATCACCGACGCGGATTTGTCGACACCGATGGAAGACGCCGCCCGTTTGTTCAAAGTGGTTGAAGAAGAAGCGCTGGAAGGCCAGCAGGTGCAGGTCGCGTTTGGCTCCCGCGCCGTGGATCGATCCTTGGTGGAAGTGCCGCAAGGCTTCCTGCGGGAGTTTTCCGGGCGGGTGTTCAACCTGGCCATGCGGATCGTAGTGCGTTTGCCGTATGCAGATACGCAATGTGGTTTCAAATTGTATTCGCGCGCGGCGGCACGGAAGATTTTCGCCCGTCAATTGTTGGATGGGTTCGGCTTCGACGTCGAAGACCTCTATTTGGCTCGCAAATTGGGCTATCGGGCCAAAGAAGTACCCGTACGGTGGCGCAACGCGGAAGGCAGCAAGGTGAGCTTGCTGACAGGCTTGAAAGCATTTTACGAATTGTGGTGCGTGCGACGGAATTCCCTGTTAGGGCGGTACAAATTCGACGGTGACCTGTGAAAATCTCGGCGCTGCCTTTTACCGTCACCCACTGGGATCTGGTTCCCTCCACCGAACATGCCGGCGATCACGGAATGGCGCGGTGGCGCACACAAAATTTCGGTGACATTCGGGTGCGGATGGTGGAGTATTCCGCCGGCTATGCGGCGGATCATTGGTGTTCGAAAGGCCATGTGATTTTGTGTTTGGAAGGCAGCATGGAAACGCGGCTCCAGGACGGCCGGAGCTTTACGCTACGCGCGGGAGAAAGTTATCAGGTAGGCGATGACGGGGACGCAGCGCACCGGACCTCGACGGTAACGGGCGCGAAGCTGTTTATTGTGGATTAGAGGTGCTCCCCGGAATTCCAAACCTTGGTCCGCCGTTCCACCAGCGACAGTTCCCACCAGCGACAGTTCCCACCAGCGACAGTTCCCACCAGTGACAGTTCCCACCAGCGACAGTTCCCACCAGCGATAGTTCCCACCGGGACAGGCAACACAACCTCGAAAGTCCCAGGCGTGTGAATTCTGTTATTCACCCACCCGCCACCAACCCCAACTCTCGCCAAATCACCACGATCCCACCTCGTCGCAACCAAACGAATCGCCCCCATCCACTACCCTGCAACCAGAAGAACGTTCTGCGCGGAACGCGTTGCATTACAGCGGTGGCAGCATCGCTGATGATGAGTGTGCTGATCTTTCGGCGAGGATAAAACCTCTTGCATCGGAACCTACATGGATCGAGATGACGGAAGACCTTGAAACCGGTTTCATAACATCCGGCACGGACCCCTAATAAGGGCGGCGGGTTTTCAGAGGGCCAAAGTAGCTCCGGCTTTAGCCGGAGTTCATCGAAAGCAGGACAAACCAGCGGTCGCCATGAAAGCGATCATACGAGACCCCTGTTAAAAGCTGCGCAAGCAGCCAGCTAGATTTGGCTCAAACATAGGTGGCCGGGTTATTGTCCAACCCGGATCCGCAAGGATCCGGGGCCAAACAATGACTACACCTCCGGCGATAAGTCCGCGAAGCCCCGGCCACCCGCAACGCTTTTCCAAACCTGCAGCGCCGCAGTGTATCTTTTTTCGAAAATGAATTATTCGCCCTTCACCACTTCAATCAATTCCAAAGCGGTCTTCCGCAAAGGCCTCATCAGCGGCAAACCCGCAGCCTTAATCAAAGTCACCACGCTTTTCACTGCCAGTTCCAACAACTGTGCCGTCCTCTTTTGCCCGGCAGAATCGTCAATCACCCAAAAGAAAATCACACCCATCTGAAAGAACCACAACACCCCGGGCAACTCGGCCTCCAGATCTTTCGGAATCCGAATACCACAATCCAGCAAAATCTTTTGGTACCAATCCAAATCAATATCGCGGATCGCTTTGGTCTCCGTACTGAACGGCGATAACGCATACTTCGGATCGGCTCCATTCCTCAACAGAGCACGCAGCACACTCCGATTGGGCCCAAAGTGCGCAAGTTTCACTTGCAGAACGGCCCGCAGCCGCGCTTCCAACCCCTTCGCACCCTCCAGCGCCTCGGCCAGTTTCGGCTCCATGTCAACGCACGACCGTTCATAGAAATCCAGGACCATCGCTTCTTTCGACGGATAGTAATAATACGCCGCCCCGGTGGCCACTTGCGCCTTCACCGCAATATCGCGCATGCTGGCGGCATCGAAGCCCACCTCCCGAAACAACGCGAGCGCGGCTTCTAAGATCCGTGTGCCCGTTTCTTCGGCTTTGGCGGAGGAAGATGTGCTTTTGGATGGCATACTTGAACGCGTTCAAGCAAAGTATGCACGAACCACCGGCAAACCGTCAAGCCATTTTGAACTCGCTCATTGATTTCTACATCCGGCTTCACAATGCAACGCTGAGGTATGCAACGCCGACCTGCCAGGAAAACGCACCACGGGCGCGCCGAGGAATGGCCCCGCGCGCGCGCCGTGTCTTTCGAGATGTTTGGTTCTTCGAAGTGTCTAGTCTTCGCCGTTTACGGCAATGCCCAGGCTTTCTGCTGCCGTGGTTGACGAAGCGGCGGCACCGGTGGTCCCCCAGATGACGTTGAAGCCGGTATTGGTGCTGGTGCCCCAGATCACATTCGTGCCCCAGATGACACTGGTCCCCCAGATGACATTGGTTCCCCAAATTACATTCGTGCCCCAGATGACGCTGCTGGCACCGGTGGAATTGAGGTTCATCTGAACGGTTTTGGAAACGCTGTTATAGCTGACCGAAGGTGATGCGGCGCTGCCGGTGGCGGTGGCGGTATCGTTATAAGCCGCCGCAATATCCACTTCGCCTGCGCCGATGGTGAAGAAATCGTGGTTGGCGGTGAAGGTTTGGTTTACGGTTGGATCATAAGTAGACATGGTTGGCGCAAAGCCGCGCCAGGCGGTTTTCATCAGGCGGGCTTTGATCAGGTCCGGAGTGAGCGTTGGGTCTTTGTCAATCAAAATTGCGGCCGCCCCGGCGACAAACGGCGTGGCCATGCTGGTGCCAGACAGCGTGAAGAAGTAGGGTGAGACGGTGGCTGCGCCGGCGGCGTCGTAGTCACTGTATTGCAGGCGGTTGCCGGGGAATTGTGTGGCCAGCAGCGAACCTGGCGATTGATTCATGGCAACCCGGTTGCCGGGTGCCACGACGTCGGGTTTGGCAATGTGGTCGATGGCGGTGGGGCCCTTGGCGCTATAAGTAGCGATAACGTCGTTGCTGCGGTCCCAGTCCTGTTTGTCGTTGGTGGCGCCGACGGTGATCACGTACGGATCGTTGCCTGGCGCGGTGATGGTGCCGTAGCCATTGGTGGCCGCATAGCGGCCGTTGTTCCCTGCCGCGACGACGACCACGATGCCCGCTTT
>JANXYJ010000061.1 GCA_025350105.1 Terriglobia bacterium
GCCGCCGGGGCTGCTGACCAACGCAGACCTTGAGAAGATGGTGGATACGACGGACCAGTGGATCCTGGAGCGAACCGGGATCCGCGAACGGCACCTGGCCGCACCCGATGTTGCCACCTCGGACCTGGCGGTGGAGGCCGCCCGTGATGCTCTTGGCAAAAGAGGGATCGCCGCCCATGAACTGGATGCCATTATCGTATGCACTGTGACTCCCGACATGATGTTCCCCTCCACTGCTTGCCTGGTTCAGCACCGGATTGGAGCCAAAGGCGCCTGGGGCTTTGACCTGGTGGCGGCGTGCTCCGGCTTTATCTACGGACTGACGACGGCGGCCCATTTTGTGATGGCGGGAACACACAAGAAAGTGCTGGTGATTGGCGCGGATACGATGTCCCGAATTATTGATTACAAGGACCGCAGCACCTGCATCCTGTTCGGCGATGGGGCGGGAGCGATGCTGGTGGAAACAGCCGAGGCCGGGGAGGGTTTCATTGGTTTTTTGAATGAGATCGATGGCTCCGGGGGCGATGCGCTCAAGATGCCCGCCGGTGGCAGCCGCCGCCCTGCTAGCGCTGAAACCGTTGCGGAACGTTTGCATTTCGTCAAACAGGAAGGTCAGCAAGTTTACAAATTTGCGGTGCAAAAAATGTACGAGATCTGCAAAACGCTGTTGGAAACCCATGGGCTGACCGCGGCGGACGTCAAGCTGCTTATCCCCCATCAAGCCAATCGGCGCATCATCGCTTCCACCGCCGAACGGTTGGGTATTCGCGAGGATCAGGTGATCATAAACATCGATCGGTTCGGCAACACAACGGCAGCCACGATTCCGTTAGCTACCGGGGATGCCCTGCAGGCGGGCCGGCTTAAGAAGGGCGACATTGTCCTGTTTGCTGCCGTTGGTGCGGGCTTCACCGTAGGCGCGAACCTTTGGAAGTGGGAGTACTAAAGACAGTACTACTCTCACTTACTTCAAAAACGGGGCCTGTAGAAAACATTCCGCCCTACGCCGCAATATTTACCGGGCGGATTGGCGTCGGCATTCAGCAAATCCTCTCAAAGTGTAGTGAATGCGTACTGGTACGTGGATTGCAACGCCCAGTACGATGCAGCCGAGCGTATACGCAAACGCCTTTGAATCCGGATTTGGCGCAACCCGCCGTTTTCTTGTCTCCCGTGGTGCCCCGCTCGATGAAGCGGAGGAAATCGCACAAGCCGCCTGGGTGCGCGGCTGGGAGTATCGTGATCAACTTCGTGACCCGTCGCTGGTCAGTTTTTGGGTCAATTCGATCGCCCGCAATTTGTTTCGCGCGCGCTTCAGGACCAAGCTTCCGCTTCCCCTCGATGCCGGTCCGGAGCCTTCTTACGCTTTCGAAACGCATTCGCTGGATCTGCGGCGCATGCTGGAACACTGCGAGGCGGCAGACCGTGCACTGCTCGAAGAATCCCTGGAAGGATATTCGGCGGAAGAAATGTCCCGCGGGACTGGAATCAGCACGGTAGGCATTCGTGTGCGTCTGCTGCGTGCACGTCAAACCATCCGGCGGCGGATGGAGTTGGATTAAATCTCGTAACTGTAAATTCTTCAGTTCGGGACCCTGGCAAATTGGCTGGGCGTTCTGCGAATATATACTGTACTTAAGCGTGCCCACTGAACTGTATGTAGCAGTGTTGTTGGGCCGCGCCAGGAATTCACAGGATATTTCGCAAGCTAGCGCCACTGCTCATGATCCAGGCCATTTTATCGAAACTTACGATCCTTGCCGTGGTCGACATTGTCGCCATGGCGATTCTCATCTACCAGGTGGTGCTGGTGGTGAGGGGGCGGCAAGTAGCGCACATTCTCACGGGCCTTTCGGTTTTGGTGGTGTTGTATTTGCTGGCTGTGCGGTTCCGGCTGGAATTGCTGGCCACCGTGCTGGCTACCTTGGCGCCATACTCCGTCATCGCGTTAATCGTGATGTTCCAGGGTGAAATTCGCAGCGTCCTGGCGCGCATCGGGCGCTTTCGTTGGTTGGGTTTAGGGAGTCAATTGGAGCGCAGAGAAATCGCCGAAGAGATCGCCTTGGCGGTTTTGCAAATGGCCGAGGCGCGCATCGGCGTGTTGATTGTGGTGGAGCGCGAAATTGGACTACGAACTTTCATCGAGAGCGGCGTAGCTATGGACGCGTTGGTTTCGCGCGATCTATTATGCACCATTTTCCAGCGCGGCGCGGCGTTGCATGATGGAGCTGCGATCATTCAGGGCGATCGCGTTGCCGCGGCCGCTTGCTTCCTTCCGCTTACCGGCAATCCCGCTTTATCACGGCGCTTGGGGACCCGGCATCGCGCAGCGATTGGCGTAACCGAAGAAAGCGACGCCCTGGCGATTGTGGTCTCCGAAGAGACCGGGCAAATCTCCATCGCCTTACGCGGCGACCTGGAGCAGGACGTTTCGCCGAAACGCCTGCAGGGGCGCTTGACGCGGCTCACACTTCATCGGCGGGCATCTGACCCGCCCGCTGAGCTGGATTTGCCGAACACAGCCGAGGCCGGTGATTCCCCGGCCAAAATACCTGCCAAAATAAAGGTCTAATGCGTTTTCGCGTACCCAGAAATCTGGGATGGAAAATCGGGTCGCTAGCACTGGCCGTTCTGCTATGGGCAGCAATGTCAGTGGAGCCAGAGGTCGTGGTGGTGCGCGACGCTCCGGTACTCTATAAAAACGTGCCCCCGAATCGAATGCTGAACGGCGAAGCGCCCCAGTCGGTACGGCTGGAGTTGAAGGGCCGCCCCGCCGAATTGACCACTGAAACACTCTCGGGTATCTCCGTTGTCATCGACGTCGACATCGACGTCAACAAGGATACGGGCACCGTGCCAGTGGCCGCAACCCATCTGAATTTGCCAAGGGGCGTTTCTTTGTTGCGGGCCACGCCGCCCCAAATTCAGGTCGCGCTAACGCAACTGTCCAACAAACAGGTTCCCGTGGAGATTCAATTTTTCGGATCGCCGGGGTCGGGGAAGCAAGTTCTGTCAGCACACCTGGCTCCGGAAAGCTTAACCATGGCCGGCGCGGAAAGCGATTTGGCGGCGGTCTCCAAGGTGCTGCTAACCCCAATCGACCTGAGCACGATCACCTCGTCCGATCAACTTAAGGTGCGCGCGCTGGTGCCGCAACCTCGGCTATACTTCACTTCGTCGCCAATGGTAACGGTAACCATAGCGTTGGGTCCTGGAACCAATCGCCCTACTCAAAACCAGAAGGAAATACGATAAATAGCTAATGCGAAAGCTCTTTGGAACAGACGGAATGCGCGGAGTGGCTGGCGAGTACCCGCTGGACAAGCCGACAACCCATGCAGTTGGTGTGGCGCTGGGCGCATGGGTCAAGGGCAGCCATCGCGCGCCCGAAGGTGTCATCGGACCCGAGGTTGGTATTGGACCTGAGGTTGTTATTGGACCTGAGGTTGTTATTGGAATGGACACGCGCGAGTCTGGTCCCTGGATCGCCGAACATGTGGCTGGTGGCTTGGCCAGTCAAGGCGTATCGGCCCGTTTCGCTGGTCTGATCTCCACGCCCGGGCTGGCTTACGCTGCTAACACAGGGCCGTTCGCCGCTGGCGTGATGATTTCCGCCTCGCACAATCCCTATCGCGACAATGGCATTAAGATCATCGATCATTCCGGCTTCAAGTTGCCCGATGAGCAGGAGCTTGCGCTAGAGCAAGTGATGTTCGCTCATATGGCGAAGAAGATAACGGAGTCGTCGGTGAAACTGACCGTCGACGAAAGCCTGGACAAAAGCTACATTGCGCATTTGGCCAGCATCGTGTCGCATCGTTTAGACGGAATGCATTTAGTTGTTGACGCGGCCAATGGCGCGGCGACCTATTTGGCTCCGGAGTTGTTTGAACATTTAGGCGCGAAGGTCGACCGCATGGGCTGTTCGCCCGACGGTAAAAATATCAACTTGAATTGCGGGTCTCTTCATTTGGAAAGCTTGCGCGAACGCGTCCTGGCCACCGGCGCGGACCTCGGCGTGGCTTTCGACGGCGATGCCGACCGCGCTCTGTTCGTTTCGCATTCGGGAAAAATCATCGATGGCGACGCGACCATGCTGGTAACCGCGCTGCCCTTACACAAAGAAGGCAAGCTGAAAGAAGTCGTCGCGACCGTGATGTCAAACCTGGGCCTGGAACGCGCGTTAAAGCGGCACGGAATTGGGTTGGTGCGGACTCCGGTGGGTGACAAGTACGTCCTGCAGGAAATGATCAAACGCAACGCGCCTCTGGGCGGCGAGCAAAGCGGTCACGTGATCTTCCGTGAATTCGCGACGACAGGTGACGGCTTGCTCACTGCGCTGCGAGTGCTCGATGCCATGCGCGGGTCGGGGCAAAATCTCGACGAGCTCACCGCGGAAATCGAAAGCTATCCGCAGATCCTGGTCAACGTCCGCGTAAAGAACAAGCGTCCTCTTGAGGATCTAGACAAAGCCAATCGCGAAATCAGCAAAGCGGAAGCCGAATTCGGAGACACCGGCCGCATCCTGGTCCGTTTCTCTGGTACTGAGCCGCTGGCCCGAGTGATGGTGGAAGGTCCGGAGATTTCGCGGGTAGAACATTTCGCACACTCTATCGCGAATGCGATTAAGGCGGAGTTGGGGGAGTAGGTCTCAATCCAAACCCAATGCCGACGCATACAGTTCCGCCATCGAAATGGTCACCTGCAACCGCGGAATTGGGATCACGCCGTTCGCGCCAGTGTACTCGCGCAGCAGCCAACTGCCATCGTCTTGCTTCGAGTGATATTCAACCTGCCGCCGGTCCTGGTGGATGATCAAGTATTCGCGAAGACTAGCGATGGTCCGGTACGATTCGAACTTCTTTCCGCGGTCGTAGTTTTCCGTGGACGGCGAAAGCACTTCCACAATCAGAACAGGATTGAGCACTACATCCGTGCGATCACCGAAATATTCGAGATCACCGCAAATCACCGCGCAATCGGGGTAGGTATAAAGCCCAACCTTGGAGGCCTTGATCCGCAAGTCCGCGTTAAACGTCCTGCAGCCAAGCGGCATTTGGCGATGCAGCAGAGCCCCAATCGTGTTCGAGAGCAACGCATGATTAGGCGTCCCTCCCGACATGGCAAACATCTGCCCGTCATGAAATTCGCTCTTTTCGAATGCTTCGCGCTCGATAGCCAGGTACTGCTCTTCTGTCAGCGGTTGGTTGGGCAGAGTCGCCATGTAAACCATTATGAATCATCTCCATAAATCAGCAACAGGTTAACGCCGTACGGGTGAGCCCTACTGATAGTTGCTGGTCATCAAATTGACGAACAAAATCACTAACGCAAATGCCCAGGGTCCAACGCCGATCAGCATGGCCTGCTTCACGCTGCTTCCGGCCAGCAGGCAATAAGCCCCACCGGCGCCCATCCCCAGAAATAGCAGAGCGAACACAGCCGTCATCCCTTGCGAATACTTGCTGTCGTGCAGAACGTGAATCAGGTTCAGAAAGCAAAGTGCCCCGAAGTAGAAATTGACAGCGGTAATGATCCAGGCGAAGACTTTCAGCGGTTTATTCCGGCATCTCTATTCGCTCAAGAGTGCGAACGTCCAAATCGACCCGCCTGTCGGCATACTGCGCGCCGCGTAGCGATCGGCCAGTTGCCCGCCCAGTCCCGATGCGATGGTCACATACTGGCGTCCGTTGTGCGTGTAGGTGATGGCAGTGGAGTTTACGCTCGACCCGGTTTTGAATTGCCACAGCGTTTGGCCCGTGGTTTGGTCCAGGGCCAGAAACTCGCCCGTCAGTTTTCCCGTGAAGAGAAGGCCGCCACCAGTTGCCAACATGCCCGCCGCGCTGGGCAGATCCTGTAACGGAATCTCCCATTTTTTTTCGCCGGTCAGCGGATTGATCGCAGTAAAGAAACCCAGAATATCTCCGGGCATTGGTTCGGGAAAGCGGTTATTCACGCCGGTGGAGGTTCCGCCTTTCGGTGTGGTGCGCGGCGCAGCCAGCTTTTCTAAGCGCGGGACATTCCAGGTGCTTGCGTAAATCAAACCCGTGTTGGGATTGAACGCCACTGGCACTGCGTTGGTTCCGCGAGAGGGCCAAATCTCCACTTCTTCGCCAGCCAAAAAGCGCTTGAGGAGGTCAGTCAACACAGGCCGCCCGGTAGTCATATCGATACGCGACGCCCAGCTTACTTTCACGTAAGGATTGGCCGCAATCAGCTTGCAGTTGGTTCGATCCAGCACATACAGAAATCCGCCCTTGTTGGCCTGCATCATCACTTTGCGGGTTTGGCCGTTCACTTGGATATCGGCCAGCACTTGCTCGTCGGTGGCGTCCACGTCGTAGATGTCGTTAGGCGTGTATTGGAAATAGCAGACCATTTCGCCGGTTTTGGGACGGATGGCCAGTACGCTGTTGGTGTACAAACTATCCAAGCCTTCGCGCGGACGTGGATCGTATGGCTCCGCATTGCCCGTTCCCCAATAGACCAAATCCAGCTCCGGATCATAGGAACCCGAACGCCATGTGGGTCCGCCGCCCTCCTGCCACGCATCTGTATTTTTGGGCCACGTCTCGGAACCCGGCTCACCCGGCGCAGGAATCGTATAGTGCCGCCACAACTTCTTGCCGGTAGCCGGATCCCATCCGTCCAGGAACCCGCGGGTAGTCGATTCACCGCCTGACACGCCGGAAATAAGCACGCCGTTGGCCACAATCGGCCCACCGGTCGAATAGAATCCATCCTTTGCATCGGCGTACTTCTGGTTCCACAGTTGTTCGCCGGTTTTCATATCCAACGCAACCAGGTGATTGTCCACCGTCACGCGAAATATTTTGCCATTATAGATAGTCGCTCCGCCGCGATTGTAGGCCGCGCGCAGTACCCCAGATTCCAGTTTCACCGGTGTCCGCCAGATCTGTTTGCCGGTCTCTACATCGATGGCGAAGGTCCATTTGCCGTTCACCACATACATCACGCCGTTGTAGATGGTGGGTGAGCCCAAGTCTCCCTGGTCACTCATGGTGCTGGTACTCCAAATGGGCACCAGGCGTTTGATGTTCGATTTGTTGATCTGCGCCAGCGGGCTGTAGCTTTTGCGATCGAAGCCCATGCTGTGGGTGAGAACGTTTTCGGTATTTTTGCCGTCGCTGTTTAAATCGGCGGTGGTCTGACCGAGACCCATCGCGGTCAACGCTACTAGAAATACACAAGGCCAAAGGATTTTCATAACAACCTCATTGTTTTGATTCTAACGTCCGGGCACAAACTGAAACCCCTGCACGCCGCGCCGCACGTGCCCTATGTAGGGCGGATCGAAATGCGTGGGCACCAGCAAATGCCCGTGTTCCACGCAATCCTCCAAAATACGCGTCCGGCTTTGCGCCGCCAGCTTTTGATCGATGCAATAGGCCGTGCTCAAATGCGGTTCCGCAATCTGAATCGGATGATGAATGGCATCGCCCACAAACAGCGCCGTGTCGTCGGACGTTCCGGCCCGAACGATGTAGTGTCCAGGAGTGTGCCCCGGCGCGGGCTCAATGGTCAGACGATCATTCAGTTGATATCCGCCGGCTACCATCTGCGCCTGACCGGCGGCGATCACCGGCAAAACACTGTCCTCAAAGACATCGACGAACATCGGCGCCTTACCGTCTATGTAGTTCTCAGGCAGGTACTGCGCGTACTCTTTTTGCGCAAACAAATACTTCGCCTTCGGAAACGTCGGCACCCAATTGCCATTTTCTAAACGCGTGTTCCACCCCACGTGGTCGATGTGCATGTGCGTGCAAAAGACGAAATCCACCTCCTCGGGTTTCACACCCACGCTGGACAACCGCTCCAGATAAGGCGTATTCAGCATATCCGCTGCGGGAAAATAGGACCGCGGCTTGTGATTGCCGTTGCAGGTATCCACCAGCACTGTGTGATGCCTGGTCTTCAGCACCCAGGTCTGCATGGTCAGTGAAATCATGTTGCGCGCGGTGTCCCAAAATTGCGGCGCCATCCAATCCAGATTCCTGGCCACGATCTCCGGCGTCAAAGTCGGAAAGAAGGTCATAGGATCGCAATTGGGATCCACAAATTCTTCCACGCGATTCACTTCAATATCTGCAACGGCAAAATTCATTCAGGCCCTCGGCGGTCGGTGGTGGGGTTATGAGTATCGTTGGCTAGTATAGCCAAAGGACAGGGGCGCGGAAACCGCCGAGTGCGCTACGCTGTAAGATCATCCAAATCATGGGGGTTGTGAAATGCGTTTCTCGAAAAATTGTTTACTGACACTGGGCATCGCCGCTGTGTCGATCATGGCGCCGCATCTGGCCGCCCAGGATGTTGCCATCACCAATGCCCGCATCATCGTGGGCAATGGTCCGGTCATCCCGAGTGGAACCATCATTGTGCGCGGCGGCAAGATTGTCTCCGTCGCCGCCGTCGCCGTCAACACGCAAGGCCTGCAGGTCATCGACGCCAAGGGGATGGCCGCCATGCCGGGCTTCATCGATGCCCATAAGCACATCAACACTAGCCCTACCGAAAAAGCCCAGATGCAGTCGCTGCTCGAGGCTGGCTATACAACCATTCTTTCCGCTGGTGGCCCTGGCGACGGCACCACGGCCCTGCGCGATCATATTGAATCCGGCATGATCAACGGCCCGCGCGTGATTCCCTCCGAACGCATCAACTTGCGCGGTACACCCGACGAAG
>JANXYJ010000065.1 GCA_025350105.1 Terriglobia bacterium
CATTGTACTTCACTGGGGCCCTGCCGGCGGATGATTGTTCGCGCGTTCCACTTGACTGCGCAGTATATAAGAATTGTTCGAATCCGGATGAAAATCCTGGGCCGCCTCAGTTCACCGGCAGGATCAAACCGATGGGCGGATGGCAATGCAAAGCGTCCCAAGATCCTATCACTAAATATAGAATATTAGGTGGAAACAGGGGCAGAAGCATTCAGTGTTACCTAAACAATGCACAGCCACCGGCCCGATCCGGCCTGCGATGTAGCGCAACCCCTTGAGTGATCCCATAAACATGCGGTAAAACAGAGATGTGCGGAGTTTGCCCTCCGCCTATCTCAACCGCAAGGAGGTCACCCAAAAGGTGAAGAACAGAAACCACAATAACGCCAAAACCGGCGGCAATCAAGGGGTTGGCGCGAAGCGCCGGGAAGCTAATGAAATCAATGCTTCCACGCCCTATGACTTCAACGGCAAGAACCTGACCGCCTACGGCGGGCTGTTACCCGTCGCCACGATGTTGGAGAAGATCGGGTTCACATCGCTGCTGGCGGAACTGATCACAGTCAACCGAATCCCGCGCGCCATGGACGTAGCGCAATTTGTGCTGGCGATCGTGCTCGGCATATACGTGGGCTTCTCGCGCCTGAGCCACTTGCGGTTTGTGGCCAAGGATCCATTGCTGACGGGAATCCTGCGGGTGGCCAAGCTTCCAGTGCAGACGACGCTATGGCGCTTCCTGGCCTCGCTGCACATCACCGTGGGCGCGCAGTTGCTGCAGTTGCAGCGCAAGCTGCGCGAGCGCGTGTGGGCGGCGGCGAACGTGAAACTGAACGCCATCACCGTCGACACCGACACCACGGTGCACACGCTCTACGGCAAGCAGATGGGCGGGCGCAAGAGTTATAACCCGAAAAACAAAGGCAAGAAGAGTTACCAGCCGATTTTGAGCTTTATTGCCGAAACCAGGGAATACGTGGGCGGGAAGCTGCGCAACGGACACCGGCCCACCGGCAAACAGATCGCCGATCATCTGGAAGAGATCTTCGCCGGGCTGGCCGCCTACGGGGCGGCGCTGTTCGGGCGGGCCGATTCGGGTTTTTATTGCTGGGAAGCGATTCAAGCTTATCTGAAGTGGAATTGCCGGTTCGTGGTGGTGGCGCGCAAAACGAATTTGCTGGTGGAGCAGTTGCGGAAGGCCAAATGGAAGCCGTCGCCCAACACGGACGCCGACGCAATGTGCGAGTTCCGCTACCAGCCGACGGGATGGACGCAGGAATTCCGCTTCGTGGCGTTGCGCTACGACAAGCCGGACACGGCCGGCGGCAAGGACCCGGAGGATGAGGAAACAGTGGAACAATACCAGTTGTTCGAATGCGGCAAGGTGAAGTACCGCGTGTTCGTCACCAACATCGAGGATCAGCCGGTATCGTGGATCGCGTGGTTCTCCAACCAGCGGTCGCGCTGCGAGAACCTGATCAAGGAATCCAACAACGACGCCGGGTTGACGGCGCATCCGTCGGGGCGGTTCGCCACCAATGCGGTGCATTTCCAGATGGCGATGCTGGCCTATAACCTGAACTGCTGGCTGCTGTTGTTTCAGCGCGAGGAGAAGGAAACGGTGGAGAACCTCAAGCACACGATGCTTCAGACGGCGCGGTTGCGCTTTCTCTATATCCCGGCCAAGATGTGGCGCCACGCGGGGCGGAGCGGGATCAGCTACAGCGCGGAGTATGCGGAAAAGAGTCTGTTCGACCGCCTGATGAGCCGGTTGCGGGGGATCGTTTTGCTTGCGGAAGGTTTCGCGCCGGTAGTGCCCGTGGCGCTGAAATGAGGCGCGGGCCGCGCCGCTTTTCCATGAGACGGCCGTGCATAAGGATTTATGCGCGGAACGAATAACTCAAGCGGGCGTGGCGGTTGGAGATAGGGGCCGGTGCAGAGAGGAGAAAAAGGGCAGCGGAAAAAGCGGACGGAAGTTAGAAACAGTTAGTCTGAGGACAGGTCGGAGGCGGCGGATGGAAACTGCTGGCGGGGGAGGTGTCGACGAGGGGGGCGTGGCGGTGGTTAGGGGTTTCTGTGCATAATTCAGGTTAAATTGGAACAATCTGGTGTAGAATCAAAAGGACCGAGGACGGCGCTATGACTGTACCAAGATTAGCCCTCTCATTGATGGGCGGAGTTGCCTTTTCAGGCGATGCGCTATTTGCGCAAAACTATCCCAATCCTCA
>JANXYJ010000108.1 GCA_025350105.1 Terriglobia bacterium
CGCCAGCGATTCCAGCCGCTCGCGCTCTTCTCCAGTCAGGGTCAAGGGCTGCTTGGGTCTTCCAGTGCGCATCTAAGATCTCTCTAAATCTTAGACGAAGGCCAATCACTTCGGTTACGTTCTTCTGGGACAGGAGACTAGGCTTGTGGATTTCTCAACAAAATTGCACGAAAATGTTCTAAACCGGTTTCAGCTCGGCTACTTTCAAGGATTCCGTCAAGTAATCCAGCGCCGCGGCAACGCCGCCTTTTTTGTGGGGAACGCCCGCCAAGTCCAGGCCCATTTCCACGCCGCCCAGGGTTCCGGCCAGCATAAGGTCGTTGAAATCGGCCAGGTGGCCAATGCGAAAAACTCTGTCTGCCAGCTTGCCCAGGCCGGAGCCCAGCGCCATGTTGAAGTGCTCCAGCACAAGCTTGCGAAAGCCGTCGGCGGAGTGGCCGGCGGGCATGAAGATGGCGGTGACCGAATTGCTGAATTCGTGAGGATTCAGCGCAACCACTTCCAGGCCCCAGGCCTTCACCGCGCGGCGGGTGGCCTCGCCGTGGC
This sequence comes from Terriglobia bacterium, assembly GCA_025350105.1. GTDB lineage: Bacteria > Acidobacteriota > Terriglobia > Bryobacterales > Bryobacteraceae > Palsa-187. The sequence continues at coordinate 547 of JANXYJ010000108.1, forward strand.
GCTGGTGGCGGCGGAACACGTTCGGCAAACCTTCTTCGCGTAACATGGCTTGCGCTTCTTTCAGGCCGTAAAGCAAATTAGTCGCCGGAGTGTAAGGGAAATAGCCGGTGGCGTTTTGCGCCAGCATCGGCTGCCAATCCCAATAGCTGCGCGGCAGTTTTGCGGTCTTCGAAGCGGCCAATGCTTTTTCGCTGATCGCGTTCAACCCCAAACCCGGCGGCAACATCAAACCTTTTTGCGAACCGGCGACGGTGACATCCACTCCCCATTCGTCGTGCTTCATCTCGATGCAGCCCAGCGAGGAAATGGCGTCAACCAGCAACAACGCGGGATGATTCGCCCGGTCCATAGCTTGACGCACCGCACTGATCGAGCTCATCACACCCGATGAAGTCTCGTTCTGCACAATGCCGACAGCTTTGATTTTGTGTTGGTGATCTTCGGTGAGCTTGGCTTCGACGATTTTTGGGTCCGCGCCGTGCCGCCAATCGGTGGGAACCACTTCGACGTCCAGGCCCAGTTTGCGAGCCACGTCGATCCACAAGGCCGCGAACTGGCCCACTTCAAACATCAGAACTTTGTCGCCGGGCGAAAGCGTGTTGGTGAGCGCGCCTTCCCAGGCGCCCGACCCCGACGACGGATAGATGACCACTTTACTTTTGGTCTTGAAAATGTCCTTCATGCCGTCGAGAACTTCCAGTCCCAGACGGCCAAATTCCGGCCCACGATGATCAATGGTGGGGCGCGAAATGGCACGCAGAATTCTTTCCGGCACATTGGTAGGGCCGGGGAGTTGCACAAAGTGACGACCAGGAAGATATGACATGAAAAGTTACCGAAACTCTATTGTAACGCTTGGGCTTCTTTTAAGCCGGTTGGTTCTTTAGTGACGCCGCCTCGCGGCCGGCGACGCGTCCGAACACGATCACCCGGGGCAATCCATGTAAAGCGAAACCACCCGCCGATTCACCGGCGCAATACAGACCTGGAATCACTTTGCCCCGAATATCGATCACCTGGCATTTTCGATTGATGCGCAAGCCTGCCAGGCAATCGTGCAAAATCGGCGTGGACCACGCCGCATAAAACGGTGGTGTTTGGATCTTAAATCGGGGAGACGGCTTGCTGAAATCGGCGTCCTTGCCCGCATCGACAAATGAGTTATAGCGCGCCACGCTTTCTTCTAGAACGCGCGCGGGCATGGGCTGCAATTGGTGAGGATTACTGATCTTCGCGGCCAACTCTGCCAGGGTATCGGCGCTAAAAAACCAACCTGTTCCCTGCACATTGGGCACAACGTTCGGCGGGCGCGGGTCCCAGCCTTCGCGTTGCACGGAGCCCGCATCGAAAATAGCCCAGATGGGCCCGCCGCCGTTGGCTTTTGCGTTGGTGCCGAAACCGTGGCCCAGGTTGCCGTTGTTTCCCAAACAAGCGTTCAGAAAGCTGTAGCTTTCGTCCACTTCATTCCAGAAGCGCTGTCCGATTTGATTCACCAGGATCACGTCCTGAAAATCTTTCACGCTCAAGCCGGATGAACCAGCTTTGTCGAACATGGGGCTTTTCGGGTCCCACTTCAAATTACGATAGCCGTAGCGGCAGCCGATGTGAATGGTTTTGGTAACGGAATAGCCCACCTCGTTCGCCACGTTCGAAGTGGCCCACAACGACGCGCCGATATCAATGGCGGCCAGTTCGCCGTCGGCCAACTGCTGCGTCCAAGGTTCGCCGGCGGTCTGATATTCTTCGGTCAAACGCGGGTCGAACATGCGACGGAAATCCACGTTGGCGGTGTGGCCGCCGGTGGCAATGATGACGCCGCGCTTGGCTTGAATGTGAATCTCTTTTCCGGCGGAGATGGCCGTGATCCCGGTCACTCGTTCTTTATCTTTTACGATCTTGGTCATCTTGTGACGCAGCAGAAACGTTACGCCTTTGGCGCGCGCGCTGGCCTCTAGATGCCGAACCAGACCGGAGCCCGGGCTGCCATTGATTGTTTCGTTCAGATTGTCCGAATATGGTTTAGCAATAAACAATCGCGGAACTGTGCCGCCGTTCACGATGCTGGGCGCGACGTCGTTGAAGATCACGCCGTTCTGCAATAGGAATTCAAACGTCGGTGCGTTCTCATCGGCCCACATGCGGATCAGGTCCCGGTCGCCAAAACGAAACTCGCGATTCCGATGGTTGGTGTGATCCAGGTAGACTTGATCGGCCGAATCTTGCACGCCATATTTTTTCTGCAAGCTGGTGCCGCCGCCCAGCGGAATGCGCCCGCCGCTGACCATGGCGTGGCCGCCGATGTCGTGATTGGAATCGATGACGATGACTGTCGCGCCCTGATCGCGCGCCATAATGGCGGCGGGCAAACCGGAAGCGCCCGCGCCCACGACAACCACGTCGGCGGACCGATCAAACTTGGTCTGCGCCGAGACTGGGCCGGCCAAGCCCGCTGCACCGGCGCCAACGGCTGCCCCTTTCCTGAAGAAGCTGCGGCGGCTGACGGCGGAGGTTGAGTTTTTCTTATTCATCGTCTTTTCTAGTTTGGGGACGAGCTCACGTTATCATAATCAAGTCTTGCGGTGTTCACAGATATGTTGAATTGGTTGCTCATCTTCGTGCCCGTCACCATTGGCCTTGAATTTCTCAAGCCGCAGGCGCACTCTTGGATCTTCATCGCGGCTTGCCTTGCGATTATTCCGTTGGCAGGCTGGTTGGGGCGCGCCACCGAACACTTGTCGCATCACACCGGCGAAGGAGTAGGTGGTCTGCTGAACGCCACTTTCGGCAACGCGGCGGAGTTGATCATCGCCATCATGGCACTGCGGAAGGGTTTGTACCCGGTGGTGAAAGCGTCGCTCACCGGGTCCATCATTGGCAATATTCTGCTGGTGCTGGGGGCGGCGGTTCTGGCCGGCGGCATCAAACACAAGGAGCAAACGTTTAACGCCACGGCCGCGCGCGCGCAATCGACGTTATTGATGCTGGCCGCCATCGCGATGATCGCACCGGCGGCGTTCCATTACATATCCGGTCCCGGCGGACGGGTGAGTGAAAACAATCTCAGCATGAAAATTTCGCTGGTGTTGCTGTGCACCTATGCCGCACACCTGTGGTTTTCGCTACACACGCACAAACGCCTTTTTTCGAGTGGCGGGAACGGCGATGAAAGCAGCGAAGACGCCGGCGAAGCCGAAAGCAAATGGAGCCTGCGCACCTCGCTACTGGTGCTGTTGGGCCTGACTGCCGTGGTGGCCTGGGTGAGCGAAATTCTGGTGGGCAGCGTGCAAGAGGCCGCCGCGTCCTTTGGTATGACGCCCGTATTCATCGGCGTGATTGTGGTGGCGGTGATTGGCAATGCCGCTGAGCACAGTACAGCCGTGATGATGGCGATGAAGAATCGCATGGAGCTTTCGATGGGCATCGCCATTGGCAGCAGTTTGCAGATTGCGTTGTTCGTGGCGCCCGCGTTGGTGATGGTCAGTCACTTCGTCGGCCCGCGGCCTATGGATTTGGTGTTCACGCCAGCGGAAGTGCTGGCCGTGTTCATGGCAGTGTTGATTACCAGCCAGATTGCCTCCGACGGCGAATCCAATTGGCTGGAAGGAGTGATGCTGGTGGCGGTGTATTTGATTCTGGCGGTGGTGTTTTACTATCTGCCGGAAGTGGCAACAACACTCTAGATTTAGGGCTGCGGTTGCAGCCGTGGGCTGGGCCCGCCACCCCAATCTTCCAGCCAGAGATCTGGCTTTTCGCGGCGAAAACGCGCGGCCAGTTCGATGCAATCGCGCGCGGCGGGGCTGGTGGCGGGATCAAGGACAATTACCTCCACGCCACGGCCGCGCAGGAAAGCAATGGTCTCATCGCTACCCGCATTGCGAACATCGCCGATGACCACGCGCGGAATGCCGAATTGTGTAATCGCCCCGGTGCACATGAAGCAGGGCTGCAAAGTGGTGTACATCGTCGCGGCATGACGATTTTTCAGGCGTCCCGCACAGCGAAGCGCGGCCATTTCTCCGTGCAGAATCGGATTACCCTCCTGCACCAGTCCGTTGTGGCCTTCACCCAGAATGTCACCGGACGCATTGTCTACCAGCACCGCACCGATCGGGCATCCGCCGGCGCTAAATCCGCGTAAAGCCAGCGAAAACGCGCGCAACATATAATGTTCGTGCGATTCAAAAGACATATAAACTAGCGCGCGAAATCCAAATAGCCGCGCCGCGGATCGGTGCTGATCAACTTTACCTGCAGTTGGTCGCCGACGTCCACGCCTTGTGCGTGCACCAGGATGCCATCGGCAGGCGGATTGGTGATGCGCACGAACGTACCCTTCGGCGTGACGCCGGTCACCACGGCTGCAAACATTTCACCTACGCGATGCTGTAGCGCCACGGCGGCAACCCGCTTGTTCATGTTGCGCTCCACCTTGCGCGCGGCAGACTCCTTCACATTGCAATTTTTGGCGATGGCGTCAAGCTGATCATCCGTATAGGGCGCGGGTTGCCTGGCCAGCACGCCTTTGATCAAGCGCTGGGTGACGGTATCGGAAAAGCGCCGGTTGGGTGCGGTAGAGTGCGTATAATCGTGCGTGGCCAGCGCAAAGTGCCCTTGCGTATCATCGTTGGGGCGCGACAATTCGTACTCACCCGGGCCCATCAACTTAACAACGGCCAGCGCAACGTCGGGATAGTGCACCGGGTCCGCTTGTTTGCGTTTTTGCAGAAACTGATTCAGGGCGAGTGAATCCGGTTGCGCCGGCAGGGTTTCGTTATAGCGCTTGGCCAGTTCGACGATGCGCAGCCAGCGTTCGGGCGACTTCACCACGCGGCGGAGGGAGGAAACGCCGGCAGTGGTGAGCGCGCGCGCCATCACACCGTTGGCCGCCACCATGAAATTTTCAATCAACTTGCCCGCGCGGTTTTGCTGGCGCGCTTCGATGCTTTGCACCACGCCGTCGGCGATCACGGCTTCGGCTTCCACTCGATCCACATTCAGCGCGCCCACGCGTTGACGTTCGTGATACAAGGTCTGCGCGGCTTCGTCTTGCAACTTCAACTGAGCGGCCAATTCGGCGGACGCGGCGACTTTTGGTGGCGCGGCCGCGGTTCCCTCCAGCCAGGCCCCCACCGAACTATAAGTAAGCTGTGCTTGATTGCGAACCAGCGCGCGATAGACGCCGCCGGATGTTACCGTGCCATCGGCCAGCACCGTCATTTCCGTCACCAGCGCAAGGCGATCTTGATTTTCGTTTAGCGAGGTGAGGTCAGTGGACAACTGTTCCGGCAACATCGGAAAGGTGCGGATGCCGGTGTAGATGCTGGTGGTTTGCGCGGCGGCATGAACATCAATGGGTGTGCCCATGGCTACATCGCAATCCACATCGGCGATACCGATCAGCAGGCGAATGCCGCCGGCGACGCGCTCGGCTACCTCAACCTGATCCAAATCGCGCGAGCTGTCGTTATCAATCGATGACCACAAGAGCGAACGCAGATCGCCTACACCGTCGGCCACTGTGGGAGCCGCGCGTTTCTCGAGGGCGGCCATTTGCTGCAGCGCTTCGGGCGGAAAATCGGGTTGAAAGCCCTGATCCAACATTTCTTGGCGCGCAGCGGCCGCCAGGTCGAATCCACCGGGAATTTGAAATGACTTGGCTGGCATGAAACTGCAAGGCTAACACAGTGGCCTCGCACTGGGACTGCCAGATGCATTATCCTCAAGAATCACGATCTGTGTGGGAGGTTTTCATGCGCAATTTTCTCTTAACGCTACTCTTGGCGCAGATTTACCCGCTGGCGGCGCAAGGGACAGTTCAGTACGACGGCACCATTCGCGTTGGCGACCAAACCATACCGTTTCGTTTTGAGCTGAAGATCGCGGGTGCGACGGCCCAAGGCACTTTCTTCAACGGCGAGGAACGTCTGCCATCCAGCAGCGGGCAATGGGAACAGGGCACGCTGAAGCTGAACTGGGATTATTTGGACACCAGATTGGAAGCCACCTACGATAGGGACAGCGTCATCGACGGCCAGTATCTCGGTTCGGTGGGTCCTCGGGATAAAGGAGCCCATGCGTTCCACGCCGTGCGTGCCGGGAAACCAATGGCGGCGGATGCCAACGCGCACAACATCGATATTCCCAACATAGGCGGGCTCTACATCATTCCCAACAATAGTTCCAAGGGCGAAAAGGCCTGGCGATTTGTGGTTGAGCAAAAGGGCGCGGAAGTTTCCGCAGCGATCTTACGCGTGGATGGCGATACCGGTGCGATTTCTGGTACGTACAAAGACGGCAAGTTTGTTTTGAGCCACTTTTCGGGTTTCCGGCCTGCGGTGATGGAGATTACCCGGCTTGGCGACGGCGAATTGGAAATTTTGCAGAACGGCAAAACCAAATTGCGCGCGGTCCCCGCCGCGGTGGCGCAGGCGAAAGGTATCCCCCTGCCGGCGGATCCCACGCAACACACCCGTGTGAAGGATGCGAACGAACCGTTTCGCTTCAGCTTTCCTGATTTGAACGGCAAGCTGATCAGCAACACCGACGAGCGTTTTCACAACAAAGTTGTGCTGGTGGAGATTTCCGGCAGTTGGTGCCCCAATTGTCATGACGAGGCCCCGTTTCTGGTGGAAATGTATCGCCGCTTTCGCGATCGCGGGCTGGAAGTGGTGACGCTGTCATTCGAAGAGGCCGAACAACTGAAGGACCCTGTGCGCCTGCGTGCGTTTGTTAAGAAGTATGGTATTGAATACACCATGCTGTTGTGCGGCGAACAGGACGACGCAAAGGTAAAGCTGACGCAGGCCGAAAACTGGAACGCGTGGCCCACCACGTTTTTCCTGGGCCGTGATGGCCGTGTGCGCAGCGTGCACGCCGGTTTTCCCAGCAACGGGAGTGGCGACCTATTCCGGCAAGCCAAGGCGGATTTCATCTCTGAAGTAGAACGCCTTTTGGCGGAAAAGAACTCAGCAAATTAAAATATGAAAACATTTTTGGTATTTCTTGTTAGCGGCCTTGCGAGCAGCGTCATCGGCTTGGCTCAGCAACCAGCTGCCCGCACACCCACCGCGCCGCCGCCCATCAATTGGCCCTCGCCGGCGCTGCCTGGGGGGCCCATCATGGTAGAAACCGCGATCGAGCGCCAGGTTCAGGTGACCGTCACCAAAGGCCTGAATCAACCTTTTAGCATGGCGTTTCTTCCCGACGGCGGCATTCTGATCACCGAACGGGCGGGGCGGCTGCGCATTGTGCGCAATGGCGTATTGGATCCCGCGCCGGTTGCCGGTGTTCCTCAGGTGCACGCCCAAGGCATTGGGGGCTTGATGGATCTGGCGCTGCATCCGCGCTTCGCGGAAAATCAGTGGGTCTATTTCACCTATCACAAGCTGGTGGACGAAAAATCGCTCGGCAGGATCACGCTGGCGCGCGGCCGTTGGGATGGCAAGGCGCTGGCGGAAGTCCGCGATCTTTTTTCCGCCACGCAAAGCGGCAATGCATCGCGCATTATTTTTGGCCGCGATGGCATGCTTTACATGACCGTGGGCATTGGCGATCCCCCCGCTGCGTTGCGCGCACAGGACCCCAACGATTTGGCCGGCAAAGTTCTGCGCCTGCGTGACGACGGAACGGTCCCCGCCGATAATCCCTTCGTTGGCCGCGCCGGGTATCGCCCGGAAATCTACACGCTGGGCCATCGCAACGCCCTGGGCTTGGCGGTGAATCCGGAGACCGGCGCCATTTGGGAATGCGAAAACGGGCCCAACGGCGGCGATGAAGTGAACATTCTGCAAGCAGGAAAAAATTATGGCTGGCCGGTGGTCAGCTACGGGCGTTTCTATTTGGGCCCGCGCGTATCGGTAAATCCGTGGCGTGAAGAAATGGAGCCCCCTCTGGTGTTCTGGGTTCCCGCCATTGCGGTTTCGGGCATGACTTTTTATACTGGCGACAAATTCCCCAACTGGAAGAACCACCTGTTCGTCGGAGGCATGCGGCAGGGCGAAGTGCCGCGATCGGGACATCTGGAGCGCATCGATTTCAACGCCAAGTGGGAGGAGTTGCACCGCGAAGGCATGTTGCGCGAGCTGCAACAACGCATCCGCGATGTGCGCCAGGGCCCCGACGGATTGCTTTATCTATTGACTGCGGAAAACGACGGCGCGCTGCTGCGGATGGAGCCGGAACACAAAAACTAGCTGGCTTTGCTGTCCGGCGGGGATTGGTTGGGTCCGAAGGGCTTTTGTTCCCGCCACGCAAAGCGCTCCTTGCACTTTTTGAAACTAGCGAAATTGCATCGGCAAGCCGCGCAGCGGTAGGGCGTCGCGCCGAAGCGCAATTTCATCCGAACACCGAAAGGCGGGTTGTAATACTGCTCGCTCCAGGTACTCAACTGCTGGCGATAACACCTGGGACAACGTGCGTAGCGCCAGGCGGAATCCTCCCAGGCACTGGTTTCCCAGCGAGTGTTGCAACGGCGGCAACGCAGCGGATATTTGCCAACAATTCCCCTTAGTACTTCGCCGACGCCGCGGCGGCGCGCAACGCGGGCATCTCTGGAACCGCACTTTGGACACGAAAGCTGCATGATCGCTTAAAATATTGACCCCGAAATACAACCGTTTCTAGAATTGCCGGTACTGCCCTTGCTAGCCGGCGTTGCTCAAGCCGTTGCTAGCCGCTGTTAACCAACTTGATAAGCCGGTTTACGGGCATGCGCGCCTACGTAGTGCCGGGCCAGATTCTTGAACGCCTCCTGCAATTGCCGGCACACTGGATTCGGCCCCACCCGGTTCCTGCCATCGATCTGGGAAACCGGCAGCAGTTCGCGCGTAGTGGAGGTGATGAAAACCTCATCAGCGGTGTTTAGCGCCTCCGGCAGCAGCGTTTCTTCCACGATCTCGATTCCCGGCACGCGAATTTCCTCCAACAAAAGAGCGCGCGTCACTCCCGGCAGGCAGCCCGCCGAAAGCGGCGGCGTCGAAACCCGGCTGCCTTTTCCCATGCTGCCCTTGACGACAAAGATGTTGGCGGAAGTGCACTCGGCCACTTCGCCGCGCTCGTTCAGCAGGATCACTTCATCCAAGCCATCCGCGTGTGCTCTTTCGTAGCGGGTTAGATTTTCCGCCCAGGAAAGATACTTGGTGCCGGCAAATTCGCTGGCCGCGTGGCGTGCGTTGGGCACGGTGCCGAGTTTCACCGCAGCTGGCCAGGAGATCACATTTGCCGTCAAGCCCAAAATATCGAACTCGCGTCCTTGTCCGGCGCCTTCCCACAACCCGCCTTGGTTGCGGACGACCACGGCGCGTAACGTCGCATTCATTGCTTGATTCATCACTTGATTGGCGGACATTCCTTGGTTTGCGTCCAGCAGCCGATACAGGCCTTCTTCAATCCAACGCGGGTCGGATGGAAACGGCACCCGCATCCGTTCGGCGTCCCGCTTCATCCGCTGCCAATGGCGGCCCCATTGGAACATTACACCGTCGTAAACGCGAATGGTGGAAAACACTCCCCAACCGGAGAGCAGCCCTACCTGGCCCGGCGACAGCGCGGCTTTTTCGGCCAGAAGAACATCATTGTTGTGCAACAGATAGCGGTGCATCACTGTTCCTATTCTGCACTAAACGGCGGCGCGAAATGGTCCCGCCATTTTTGTCACACCAGTGTTATTCGGCGGCTTGTAACATTTAGATAAGACCCAAGAGATAAGACCCAATTAAAGAAGACCCAATGCGGATACTTAGATTTCTGTTGCTTACTGTACCGCTAGCCGTTGGCGGTCAGACCCTCACGCCAGCCTGGGTTGTGCTGGGCGAACAGGGCCAAGGACATACCGGTGCCCAGGTGCGCATCGTCGTAAACCAACCGCAGGATTGTCCGCGGATCCAAGTGGATGGACACGAACAGCCGATGAGTTTGCGTCAACCGGTGCCCGTGGGCTTGCGTCCGGCCTGCGAATTCACTCTCCCCGCAAACGCGAAACGAGCTTCCGTGAATAGCCAGACGCTGCACCTGCCGCACAAAAATCCTTTGACCGTGATCGCGCTGGGCGATACCGGGTGCCGCGTGAAAGGTGCGCGTGTGCAAGGCTGCAACGACCCCGCCATTTGGCCTTTTGCGCAGGTGGCCGGCAATGCGGCGATGCAAAATCCCGACCTGGTGATTCACGTTGGCGATTACCTGTATCGCGAAGACATGTGCCCGGCGGATGCGCAGGATGAGTGTGGGGGAAATCCATCGGGCGATAACTGGGAAACCTGGAATGCGGATTTTTTTGCGCCCGCCGCAAAGTTGCTGGCCGCCGCGCCTTGGGCGTTTTCGCGCGGTAATCATGAAGATTGCAACCGGGCTTGGCGTGGATGGTTTTACTATTTGGACCCGCGGCCTTTTGCAAAATCGGAGACTTGCGAAAAATATAGCGCACCGTATGTCATCAAGCTGGGCAAGTTTGAAGTGGCGATGCTCGATTCGGCGGCTGTAAAGGAAGATGAAACCGAAGAGACGCAAGTCACCGAATATACGAAACAGTTAACGGACATTGCCGCGCGGCTGACCACCCAGCACGCCTGGCTGGTGGATCATCATCCGTTCTGGGCGTTCAAAAGCGGCGGAAAATCGGATGAGCGCAGACGCGAAGACAAGGAAGACAAGGAAGATGAACCACGGTCCATCTCGGCACCCCTGGAAGCCGCCTGGGATCGCGCTGTTCCCAAAGGAATTGACCTGGTGCTTTCCGGACACATTCATCTGTTCGAGCTGCTGAGTTTTGCTGCCGGTTCGAAAAGGAGTATCCGGCCAGTGCAAATAGTCGCCGGCGATGGCGGGACCGATTTGGCGGAGCCCATCAAAGCATCGGTGAACGGAATCGATGTGCACGGAATCAAAGTGGTGGCCAGCGAGAGCCAGCGCCAGTTTGGCTATACCGCGTTAAATCGAGCCGGGAAGAAAGATCAGCGATGGCGCGCCGTTTTGAAAAATCGTGAGCGAGTGGGTTTGCTGGCTTGCGCCATCAAGAACGCTACGGCGCTTTGCGGGCTGCCGGCGGAAGATATTATCTACGTCTCCCGCTAAACTAAAGGCGCACATTCATAAATGTCCCGCCTTCCCTTCCGCGCGTCGCAAATCGCCAGCAGCTATGAATCCGTCACGTCCTTGCCGGTGGCGATTCTGCTCGACAACGTCCGCAGCCTGTACAACGTGGGGTCCTTCTTTCGAACCATGGACGCGGCCGGCGCCGGGCCGCTTTTGCTCACCGGCATCACCGCATATCCGAGACCCGCTGAAACCAAGTCCGGCATCCGCAAAACTTCTTTAGGTGCTGAAGAAACCGTCCGTTGGGAATATGCGCAGGACCCGCTTCCGCTGCTGGATCGCCTGCGTGCCGAAGGCCACCAGATCGCGGCCATTGAAACCAGCGATCATTCGGTGGACCTATTTGATTGGACGCCGTCCTTCCCTGTCTGCCTCGTGTTTGGCCACGAAGTGGACGGCATTCGTCCCGAGGTGATGGAGCGCTGCGATATTCACGTCCGCATTCCCATGCTAGGCCGCAAACATTCGCTGAACGTGGCGACGGCGGGAGGGGTGATGCTGTTTGAATTGCTGCGAAAGTACCGGGCGCTGGCGAACGGCCGAGTCTGAATCCGCGGCGCACACACTCGTGTGTGCCGTGTTGGCGCTGGTCCAACACAAACTAAGCTAGCGTAGGCACGTGCGCCACAAACCCACTACACGCCCCACATCGCACACGCCCGTGCGAAGAACCCGTCGGTCATGCCCGCGATGTAGTCGCACACTTGCCGGTGCAAAGCCTCCCCCGCGGAGTCTTCGCGATAGGCCTCCGGCATCAGTTCCGGCTGGCGCATCAGCAAGGCGGACAAAGCCTGCATTTGCACGGCCGAGTTCTGGCGGCTGGCCACCAATTGTTCTGATTCGTAAACTGTCTGCCGCAAGAATCTCTTCAACTCTGCCGCAACGGCGGCTGCCTCTGGAGTAAAGCGTGCAACTCGCTGCGGCGCGTTGCGTACGGCGTCAACATCGACCAACGCAGACGCGGCCGAAACCGTTCCTTGAATCAGTCCCGATACCAACCAGTTGATCAACCCACGCACCACTTCATGCATGCGCACGCGTTCCGGCGCGCCGGGAAATTGCATGGACGCTGCGTCTTCCAGTTCCGCGAATTTCTGTGACGCCGCGCACGCGCTGGCCATATCCACCAGGCCTGCGTGATAGCCATCGTCCAAATCGGCGGTATCGTAGGCGATCTCATCGCACAAATCGATCAACTGCGCCTCCACGGGCGGGCGCAATCCGGGCAGGTATTCGTCCAACTCCGGAAACTCGCCCGGCGCAAAATCGCGCGAATGTTTGACCATGCCTTCGCGCACTTCAAAAGTCAAATTCAATCCTGGGAAGCGCGCATAGCGGCTTTCAAAACTTTCCACAATCCGCAGCGCATGCAGGTTGTGATCGAACCTCTCCCCGTAGGGCTGCATCAGGCGGTTCAACTCAAACTCGCCGGCATGCCCAAACGGAGGATGCCCGATATCATGCACCAGCGCCAAGGCTTCGGTCAGGTTTTCGTCCAAGTCCAGAACATTGGCCACCGTGCGCGCAATCTGCGCCACTTCAATGGTGTGTGTTAAACGATTGCGAAAATGATCCGACAGGCCTGCACTGAAAACCTGCGTCTTGTTTTCCAGACGCCGGAAAGCGCGGGCGTGAATCACGCGGTCGCGGTCACGCTGAAAAGGGTTGCGATACGGGTGCGGCAGTTCAGGATAGCGCCGCCCCCGGCTGGCCGCCAGCGGAAACCGCAAGTGTGCCAGGGTCATTTTGAGAAACCACTTACTTGACTGGGGTGGTTGTGATCGGCAGCATGGACGGCGCGGTGGAGGGTCCGGAGAGTTCGCCGTCCAGGCCAATGGCCGCTCGCGTGATGGCCGTGCGCGAAGGCAGCATGCGCAGCGGCTCCACAATTTTTTTGGCTTCCGCTGGATTGCTCTTCGCCAGCAATTGCGCCAGCGCCAGCTGCGCGGATTCTTTGGAAACCATGGCGGAAGGATTGGCCACGGCATCGCGCAACACTTTTTCCGCTTCTGGCATTTTGCCTTGGGTCGCCAACACCTGGGCCAACGAAACCCGCGCCATGGATGCGTAATTGTTAGGACCGTGTTCCACTACATCGCGGAGACGCTTTTCTGCGTCCGCTGTGTCGCCTTTTTCGGCGGCCGATCCGGCAAGAAACATGTCGGCAATGGCGCCTTCCTGGCTGCCGCTGTACTTGCTGGCCACCTCGCCAAATGCCGCCGCGGTAGCTTTTGTTTTGGCCTCTTCGGTATCGAAATGCGCCACGGTGGATTGGATGTTCGGCCCCACCGTCCCTTCGTCCAAATGCATGGCCTTCGCCAGTGCTTGCTGCCTCGCGCCCGCCTGATAATTGCTGTAGAAGTGATAGGCCAGCCACAACACGCCCAACCCAATGACGATACCGGCGTAGCGCCCCACCTGCGACTTATGCGCGGTGCTCCAGTCCCAGGCCTCGTGCGCCTTCTCTGCGATCTCGTCGGTTTTTAATTCTTTGCGGGTAAGTCGGTCCACGTTAGTAAGAACTCCACATCGTTAGTCAGAACTCCACATCAGTTGTGACTGAGATTTCGTAAGCGAAGCGGCGGAAAATGCCGGAAAATGGCTCAGATCGCCTACCTAGCGAGTCTACCACAGGGCTTGTGGATCCTGTTTTAGCGGGTCCTCTGCAGTTCCGGCGCCGGGTGTTGGGCGTTGGACAGCGCCTGCGGCCGGGCATCGTTCTTTGCCACTCGGAAACCCACCCTGTGGCAGCCGGACGAATGATGAACCCAGCGTGTACGGCGCAGGTAGGAAGCAATACCAAACGTCTCGCATCCAAGCCGCCTCAGTGCCTTCAATGAGGCCAGATTCTGCGGCTGCACGTAACAAATCATTCCCTGAAATCCCAACTTCAGGTATTCCCGAACCGCGTGTTCAACCCCCAGCGCATATAAGCGTCGTCCCCGGTATTCAGGATGCGTGAACGCCTTATACATGTACACATACTTCTTGCTGCAGGAAACGGTCAAGCCATCCTCGGCGGCAGTGGGTTGGGTTGAATACCAGGAATAGGCCGCCAGTTCCTTCCCGTGAAAGATCCCAAAGCAATCATCCCCGCGGGTCACGGCACCCTGAACGAAATCAGACTCCAGTTCGTGCACATCGCTGGCCGCGTAGCGCTCCAATTCGGTGGGACTTAAAAATCCCATGCAGTAACCGTCGGTATTTTGTGAATGCCCTGATTCAGGCATCGATGAATGAGGTAACCGGCGCAGCCGGACAGCCTCCATCAATGTGAGGCCAGTGCCTCGCTTGATCGCCTGCAGCGTCCAGGCATGCAAAGTTGCTTGCAAGCCGTGCCGCTTCCAATCTGCCGCGAATCTCTCCATCACCCCGTCCACCTGCTGTTCCCGTGCCGATGTTCCCGTGCCGACTCTTCTAAGTTCGACTCGTGTGCGCCGGCTTTTTCAAGCTCGGCTGTCTGGTTTAGAACGCAAAGGGGCCATCCAATCCCTACAAGCTCCCCGGACAAAAAGCGATCAACCAAGACCACCGGGATGATTATAGCCGGGATTTGTTACATTTCATCCCGGTATTCTGGTATTCAGGAAGATTTGAGTACTAGTATCTACTCAAGGTGTTGAGCTTATTCAGAATTGCTTAAACTGAACGCGGCGAATCGGTGAGTAAAACTTGCCTATCGGCAGTCAAAATTACCACTGTCTTCGCTGGACCCCGTACCTTTGTAGTGGGGCTGTTGGGGGAATGAGCACATGGGCCGGCTGCGGCCGGGAAACGCCGCACCGGTTGCGCGCAAACTTTCCGGTGCCGTGCCTTTTTCCACCCAGTCCACCAAGGCCGTAAGCGCGTCGAATTGATCCAGCGCCGGACCGCCCCCGCAATGATTCATACCCGGAATCAGGTATAAACGCGCGAAATCGCGAACTTTTTCCGCTCCACCGCCATCTTTACCAAACATGTCCGTGCCCAGTTGCTGGTAGTAGCGAATCGTGTCATTGGCGGAAAATACCGGATCGCTCATCCCGTGGTACAGCATCAGCTTTCCGCCGCGGCCGGCAAAAGTGCTCAACTGCGTGCTGTCAGAATCGTTGATCGCGGTCGTGGGCGCCACGCGAGCGGGATCTTTGTCAAAATCAAATTGCAGCGGGTCAAACTTTTCGTCGTATGGCGTCATGAAATACATTTTTAATGAACCAGTACCCAGCGTCATATTAATCGCGTTTGCTTGTGAGGTTTTGGAATTACCCAATTTCCACGCTCGCCACCCCGGCGCGCCAATCCCTCCATCCCAAGGCCAATCGGAATAGAGTTTGTCGCCACGCGAATTCACCGCGCCGCTGAAAATCTTCTTCATCGCATTGATCTTCGGTTCGCTTAAACAACTATTTGTATTCCCCGTTTTGCACGCCAGCACCGCCGGATCAAAGCGGCAGGCCTGCGGGTTGTCAATCATCCCGTCTTTCAAGCCATCTTTCCCGTCGCAAGCTTCCAGCACGGCGTTGCTCAACAGACTGAGATCCGCCTCTGTCAACGCCTGGCTGAAAATCTTTTTACCCGAATCGTCCTTGGGCGCAATCTCCATGAACGCCTGGTTATCCCAGGCTTCGGCCATCGCTGCTTTCGAGAGGCGATATCCGGGGTCGCCCGCAATAATCCCATCGAACAAAGTCGGGAACCGCTGCGCCGCCATCATCCCCTGGCGCCCGCCATTGCTGCAACCCATGAAATACGATTTGTCCGCCGGCTTCCCGTAGTAGCGCGCCACAATTTGCTTGGCCACGCCCGTCACCCGCCCCAGCGCGTTGTAGGCATAATCGATGCGTGCCTGTTGATCCACGCCAAACTCCGGGCCTTGTCCTTGGTGCCCCGCGTCGGTCGATACCACGGCGAAACCCTTCACCAGCGCGGCCCGATCCGTCGTATTGCCGCCGCCAATCGCCGGCCGCACCACGCCGTCGGTCCCGCCTCCGCCCTGAAACAGAAAGCGTCCGTTCCAAACACCCCCGCTCATCGGCAGCCGCAGCTCAAACCCCATGCCATAGGGCTTGCCGCCCACGCCCGTGCGTTGATCGATCATCCCCTGCACCAAACAATGCGCCGGCAGCGCGGGCATCGGCGGTTCAAATGGATTCCCTGGCGCCTTCGCCTCTGACGCCGGCGCACTCGCAGCCTTGCTAATCGCCACCCCGTCCAGCTTCAGTTGGGCCAAACTTTCGCAATTCTGCGCCACGGCGCTGCCGGCCAGAATCAATACCAGCGCGCAAACAAAAGAAACAATCCGTTTAGTCATACACCAGTTAAATTAGCACTAATTGTTCCTGAGAACCTGGCCCATGGAATTTCGCCAACTTGGCCGTCGCCACCTGGTAGCTCCGGTCGCCAGACCGGAGAAAGCGTCCCCACAAAACGCAAAACAGCCGGACCCGTCATCCTTAACTGACCGGCCCGGCCCGCAAATCCAATCTAAACCAACTCACTACCGCGGTTGCAATTGACGCCGGTCGCCGTCGTGATCCCGATCATGATCGCGATCACGAAACTCGCGCCCGTCCCGATCCGGTCCATAATACGCCCGCATCCGCGCTTCTTCCCTCTGCCGCATCACCTGGTCCATAATCAGCCCGCCAATGCCGCCCACCAACGCGCCTACCATCACGCCATTCGGTTTGTGCGTCATCTCGCCAATCGCCGCACCCACGCCAGCACCCGCGCCCATCACTTCCACCGTGCGCACCATGGGATGATGCAAGCGCCCATCCGCGCCCACCACATGTTGGTCCGGACCCAGCGCCGTCGCCAGATTCAACCCCCGAACCAGTTCATGGAACGCTGCGGCGGAGCGCAAACCGCTCCCCAACATCTCAGCTGAAACCTGGCCGCCTTGTGAATACCCTGCCTGGGGCGGATAGTTCGTCGGAGGTGGATAGTTCGTCGGAGGTGGATACTGTGCCTGCGCCGGATACTGCGGTGCATTCGCCTGCGGATATTGTGGCTGATATGGCGGCAGCCCCTGGCCTACCGCAAAACCACTCAGCATCAGTAACCCGAAACCCGGCAACGCACAGCCCAACCAAGTTCTAAAAGTCATCTGGAATCTCCTCTTCTTCAGCGGCTGATCTCGCAGATTTAAGATGTAATCCCGTGCGTTTCCGTTGCAGTCACCCGCATTAATTAATGTGCATGTCGCTGAAAACACTGTGTCAAATGCAATTTCAAGCACTTACCAAGCCCAGCCTAGGCGCCTACCAGTGCGGTGCCCCCAAACGCGCGCTCCCGTAACGCCGCGAATCGCGGGTCATGGCGAATCTCATCCATCCTCGGATCCGTGTCTATCATAAACAGCACTGACGAATTTTCTTCGCAGGCCTGGTTCAACTCCGCCATCGCATCGTCCCGCCGCCCCAACGCTTCCAGGAACAGAGCCATATGATAGGGGTCCACGTATTCCCGTTCGCGGATGCGATCCACATCCTCCAGCACCAGCAACGCTTCCTTGCGCCGCTTCATCTTGGCCAGGCAAGTGCCTTCCATGGCGCGCAGCCAATATAAATCCGGCGAAACGGCGCTCGATCGCTGATACTCCGCCAGCGCCTCTTCGTACCGCCCGGCGCACTCAAACGCATCGGCATAAAAAAATCGCGAAAGTTGATGATACGGATGCAGCTCCAGCGCTTTTTGCCCTTGCACAATCGCTCCTTCGAAATCGCGGCTGCAAATCCGCACCACAATATTGGTGGACGCGAAAAGCGGATCCAATTCGTCCGATGGCGCCACCCGGCCCATCGCCGCCAACGCTTCCGCAAAGCGACCTTGCGATGTGTATAGCATCGCCAGCCGCACCAAAATCGCCACCGACCGTGGCCGCTCACGCTCGGCCAGCAGCAGCTCTCGCTCGGCTTCGTCAAAGCGCCGTTCAAACACATGCAGGCCATGCGCGCGATCGGCTCGCAACTCGGGCGTAATTCCTCGCAACGCCACCGCATCGCTGTGCGCATCCAAGAATTTGCTATAGGTTTCGCGCGGGCTCCGCATCCCCCACGTCGCCTGCATCAGATAGGCCGAACTCAACCCCTCGTAGGCGCGGAAATCGCTCGAATCCGCCTCTGCAGCTTGTTGAAAACAACAAACCGCTTTGTCGAACCCCTCGCCTGTGTGCCGGTTGGCGTGATGCCAGCCCCGCTTAATCAACTCCTCCGATTGCGGCACATCCAGCCGGTAGCCCAGTTTTGCGCGATAACTAATCCACGGTCCGTACTCCTGCAGAACTTTCTTAACCTCACCCACCGTAACCGCAACGGTGTGTTTAGAAACCAGCGTCCCGCCCCACGCCTCGCGGATCATCGTCTCATAACCCAAATACTGTCCACGATGTTCGGCCAATGCCCGCAGGACGTGAAATGCTTGCGGGCGCAATTCCAACGGTGTACCGTCACGCGTCATGCGGCATGAGGCGACGTCACCTTGAAAAGGTCCGAAAGAGAATTGGCTGCCGGGAACTGCCATGATCGCAACTGCTAAAGCTCCATAGGTTTCAGACTTGCTACAAATTTGACGCTCTTTTGATAGACCCGGATAGGGAGTTTATCATACAATCACCTGAGCGTGGTGCAGTTCAGCTTCAAAGATGCGGTCACTCCACGATAGAGAACAGACTTCAAAGGGGCAATATCTATGAAAAATAGGAAGTTTCCATCTCTCCGCCAGGCAAATTCCTGGATCGGGAAATGGATTTTAGTAGTTTCCTTAGTAGTTTCAACGGCGGCGATTGGTTTCGCGCAGTCGGCGGGAACTTCAGGTTTAACTGGCACGGTAACGGACGCTTCTGGCGCCGTGGTTCCGAATGCAACCGTCACAATTACGAGCGCAGCCACCAACCAGTCCCGCGTCGCTACCACTGGTTCTGATGGCGTCTACAAATTCACCTTGTTGCCGCCGGGCGCCTATAAAGTTCGCTTTTCGGCCAACGGCTTCAAGACCGCCGAAATTTCAGCAGTGAACCTGGATGTGACCGAAACCCCGGTTCTCAGCCGCGCCTTAGAGGTCGGTTCGCAGGGCGATTCCGTAACCGTCGAAGCTTCGGCGGAGACCTTACAGACAGCCACTTCCTCGCTCGGCACCACCGTCGGCGCCCGCGCCGTGACGGAACTTCCGCTTTCCAGTCGCAATTTTACCCAGATTATTGGTCTGTCGGCGGGTGCCAGCGCTTCTGTTGGCAACGCCACTCAGTTCGGCAAGGGCACTCTGGATATGTCGGTGAACGGCAATAACCCCGGCCAGAATAACTTTCAGATTGACGGCGTGGCCATCAATAATATCGCCAATTCGGGCAGCTCCAACGATTCTGGTATTTACGGCGGTATCGGCGTGCCGAATCCGGATTCCCTGCAGGAATTCAGAATCCAGACATCCACCTACGACGCAAGTTATGGCCGCAATCCTGGCGCCAACATTAACGTCATCACCAAATCGGGCACCAATTCTTTCCACGGCACGGCGTTTGAGTTTTTCCGTAACGCTCAACTCAACGCCAACGATTTCTTCTACAACCGCGATAACCTCCTCAGCAAAACCAGCAAACAGGTTCTGAACCAGAATCAATACGGCGGCGTTATCGGTGGACCCATCAAGAAAGACAAAGTCTTCTTCTTTGGCAGCTACCAAGGGACCAATTCCCGCAACGGCGTGGCGTCCGCCGGAAATGCCACCGGGATCAACTTGCCACCCATCCCGAACGGCGATCGCACAACGGCGTCTTTCTTGTCGCAGTTGATTGCAGCCAACTGCACCCAACCTGGCCTGGTCAATGGCACTTTTGCTTTCCCGCTCAGTTGCGGCGCCACCAGTGTCAGTGGCCCTGGTCTGAAAATTCTGCAATTGAAGAACTCGGACGGCAGTTACTACATCCCCAGTACCGGCGGAGTGCCCACATCTACCTCCTTCAGTATTCCGGCGGTTTCCAGCGAAAAGCAGTTGGTCCTTAACGGCGACTACATCGTTAATGCCAAGAACACCCTGCAGATGCGCTATTTCTACAGCCGCGCACCGCGCACGATTCCATTAATCGCTCTGGCGTTTTCCAACCTGCCGGGAATGCAGGATTCCACCTACAATTCCAATTCAAACGCCGTGCTGCGTCTCACCACTATTGTGAACAACAGCTTTTTGAACGAAATTCGTGGATCCTTCCAGCGCAATCTGGCAACTGCGAACGAGAGCCACGTTCCTGGTTCAACACCGCAGGCATTGGGAATCACGCCGCTCGTTTCCCAATACACCACCCCGCCACCACTTTCGTTCATCTTTAACAACTTTGGAATTTTCGGCACCTTGGACCCCAGCTACAGCCCCACCAACCAATTCCAGGTGGCCGATCAAATCTCCTGGTCGCACGGCAAACACACCGTCCGCGCCGGTTTTGAAATGGAACGCACTCAATGGAACCTGGTGTTCGGCGGACTGGGCCAAGGTTGGATG
>JANXYJ010000132.1 GCA_025350105.1 Terriglobia bacterium
GTGGAGCACCACGTCTTCCCTGCCCGCGTTGCCGATCAACTGTAGCCCGATGGGCAGTCCCTCGGCGCTGAAGCCGCACGGTATCGACATGGCCGGAAAGCCGAGGGCGTTCATCCCTCGCGTGAAGCGTGTAGCAGCGGCGCGCACCTCTTCTTCAACGCCGTTGATCGTAACATCCTTTTGCCCGATCAATGGAGCCGTAATCGGGGTGGTCGGCGTGAAAATGCAATCGACATCATCAAACAATTTGGCGAACTGCCTGCGTAGTTTGCGGCGGGTGTTTTGGGCCTCCAGATACTCGACCGCCGGAATCGCCAGTCCTTCGTCCACCATTTTGCGAACATCTTCGCCGAAATCCTCACGACGGGAAAGGTACGGTTTTAATACGTGCGCCGCTTCAGATAAGAGTGTTGTAAAAGCCGCCCAGCGCACGGCCTGCATGTCCGGCATTTGGACTTCGACGATCCGGCCTTCGCGGTCCGCCGCGGTCTTCAGTGCAACATAGATCGCAGTGCGAACGTCTTCCTGCACCGCATCGAAAAAGAAATTCTGCGGCCAGCCGATGCGGATGTTCTTCAGATCGACGTAGGGTTTGGGTATGTAGCTGGTGTTGCCGCCCATGAGTGCGTTGAACGCAATGGCCGCGTCACGGACGGTGCGGGTGAGGGGGCCGACGTGGTCTTGCGTGGCACCTAAAGGCAAAACCCCACGAGTGCTGACGCGCCCGAACGTCGGCTTCAGCCCCACAATGCCGCAAAACGACGCGGGCACTCGAATGGACCCGCCCGTATCCGTGCCAGTGGACATGGGGACGATACCGGCCGCCACCGCGGCCGCCGAGCCACCGCTAGACCCGCCTGGACTTCGCGTCAAGTCCCACGGATTGCGAATCGCACCAAAGTGCGGATTATTCGACGTAACTCCATAAGCGAATTCGTGCAGACCAGTTTTGCCGATCATGACTGAACCGGCTAAGTAAAGCAGGGTGACCACCTCGGCGTCGGTCTTGGGAGTATAGTTCGCGAAAATCTTCGCGCCCGCGGTGGTCCGAATGCCTTTGGTGCGCATCAAATCTTTGTGAGCAATAGGAATTCCGTGGAGCAAGCCCCGGTACGCCCCGCGCGCGATTTCGGCGTCGCGCTCGTCCGCGGCGGCCAGCGCGCCATCAGCATCAAGCGTTATGAAAGCGTTTAGACGTCCGTCCAACTGCTTGATTTTGCGCAGAGATTCTTCGACGAGTTCGCGCGACGAAACGCTGCCGGCTCGTACAAGGGCGCCGATAGTTTGCAGGTTACTAGTACGGTGATCGGTCATAGATTGGTCACGCAGGTTGAAGTTCCAACAACCAAGGCGCTATTCTGAATGATTACACGCCACTCTTCACACTCGCAGGAGCTACGACAGAATGTCTACAATTGACGTCCCTCTCAAAAACGGGGGATTTGGCAGTACCAGGCGCACCGACAACTGGTGGATCGAACCGCTGGTGGTGTTTTTTTGTTACCTGGCCTTCATCGTTTATTCAAACTGGGCGGTGTTCCAAGCCAAAGACTACCATTATGTGGGCAACGGCGCAGACTATCTCTCACCCATGTATTCGCCGATGCTGACCGAAGAAGGACCGGTGGCCGCATCCGGCCTAACAACCGCTCCTGGCCCAGCCCCTTCCTTCTGGCCCCGCTTCATTCCGTTCTCTCCCGCGATGTTGATCCTGGTTTTCCCCTTGGCCTTCCGTTTCAGCTGCTACTACTATCGCGGAGCGTACTATAAGGCATGGTGGCTGGACCCTGTCTCCTGCGCGGTGGGTGAACCTCGGAAGAAGTATCTGGGCGAGAAATATTTTCCATTGATCGTGCAGAACCTGCACCGCTATGCTCTGTACTTTGCCATCATCTTTATCGCGCTGTTGGCCTATGACGGCTGGAAATCACTCTGGTTCACCGCACCCGGTGCGGATCTGGATAGCCCCCGGCATTTCGGCGTAGGATTGGGATCACTGATTTTGATTCTCAACCCCATCCTGCTTTCGCTTTATACTTTCGGCTGCCACTCTTTGCGGCATCTGGTGGGCGGACGGAAAGACGTGATGTCGGATAATTCCACACGTAAGAAATGTTATGACTGCGTCTCTGGTCTGAACAAGAAACATATGATGTGGGCCTGGATCAGTATGTTTTACGTAGGATTTGTAGATTTGTATGTGCGCATGTGCAGTTCTGGCGCCTGGCACGATTTGAGGATTCTTTAGTCATGGCCGATTACCCGGTTTTGGAATACGACGTATTGGTGGTGGGAGCGGGCGGCGCAGGATTACGCGCTGCGATTGAAGCGTCCTCCACTGGTTGTAAGACAGCGGTGATTACCAAATCGCTGTTGGGCAAAGCTCACACGGTAATGGCGGAAGGTGGCATGGCTGCGGCGATGGGCAACGTGGACGACCGCGATAACTGGCGCGTTCACTTTGCCGATACCATGCGCGGCGGGCAGTATCTGAACAATTGCCGCATGGCGGAACTGCATGCCAAAGAAGCACCTGCGCGAGTGAAGGAATTGGAAGCCTGGGGCGCTATTTTTGATCGCACTCCAGATGGACGCATCTTGCAACGGAACTTCGGCGGGCATCGCTACCCCCGCCTGGCGCACGTGGGTGATCGCACTGGTTTGGAGATGATCCGCACCTTGCAGGACCACGGCATTCACCAAGGCATTGACGTCTACGCCGAACACACGATCTTAAATCTTTTGATGGACGGTACCCGATGCGTAGGCGGATTTGCCTACGATCGTGAACGCGGGCGGTTCAAGGTGTTTCATGCCAAAGCCGTGGTGTTGGCCACCGGCGGCGTGGGACGGGCGTTTCAGGTTACCAGCAACAGTTGGGAATACACGGCAGATGGCCAGGCGCTGGCCTTCAAAGCCGGTGCGGCGCTGCTCGACATGGAGTTCGTCCAGTTTCATCCGACTGGAATGGTGTGGCCCCCCAGCGTAAAGGGCATTCTGGTTACGGAAGGCGTCCGCGGCGAAGGCGGCGTGCTGCGCAACAAAGACGGCAAGCGTTTCATGTTCGACGATGTCCCGGAGAACTATCGTAGTTCCACCGCCGATAACGAGGAAGAGGGTTGGCGGTACACCCAGGGAGACAAGAATTCGCGGCGGCCACCGGAGTTGCTCACCCGCGATCACGTCGCGCGTTGCATCAATCGTGAAGTAAAGGCCGGACGCGGCAGCCCGCATGGCGGGGTGTTTCTGGATATTGCCTGGATCAAAGAAAAGATTCCCGATTCGGTCACCCACATCAAGAAGAAGCTGCCTAGCATGTATCACCAGTTCAAGCAGCTGGCTGACTTGGACATTACGAAAGAACGGATGGAGGTTGGTCCCACGACTCACTACATCATGGGCGGCATTCAGGTGGATGCCGATACCCAGATGTCCACGGTGGCGGGCTTGTTCGCGGCAGGAGAATGTGCCGCCGGTCTGCACGGAGCCAATCGATTGGGTGGTAATTCGCTTTCCGATCTTCTGGTATTTGGGAAACGGGCCGGCGAATATGCCGCGAAATACGCGAAGGATCATGGCGCCGGCAAGTTGACGATGTCTCAAGTAGACGAGGCCGCGAAGGCGGCGGTGGCTCCCTTTGATCGCGGCGCGGCCGGCGAAAATCCTTTCACCATTCAACACGAGCTGCAGGACTTCATGCAGAACCTGGTAGGCATTGTTCGCATAGAGAGCGAAATGCAAGAAGCGCTGGGCAAGATCGCCAAACTGCGCGAGCGCGCCGCGCGGGCCGGCATTACCGGCAATCGCGAGTACAACACCGGCTGGCATACGGCACTCGACCTGGACAACATGCTGACCATTTCCGAGATGATTGCCCTGGCGGGAATCGAACGCAAAGAAAGCCGCGGCGGTCACTTCAGGGACGATTATCCCGATAAGAGTGCAGACTGGGCCAAGTACAACTTGCGCGTGGTGCAAGATGGCAATGGCCGCCCGAAAGTGGAGCACGTCACGGTTGTGCCGTTGACCGATGAGATGAAGCAAGTGATTGAGGAGAACAAGTAATGTCGGATTCAGTTGCAACTGAAAAAGCCCTCCCCAGTAGCGCTATCTTTCGCATTTGGCGCGGCGGCAACGGTGGCGGCGGTTTCGTCGATTACAATACTCCCATCTCCAGCGGCATGGTGGTGTTGGATGCGGTGCACGGCATCCAAGCCAACGATGCGAATGACATGGCTGTGCGGTGGAACTGCAAAGCCGGCAAGTGTGGTTCGTGTTCGGCCGAAATCAACGGCAAGCCGCGCCTGATGTGCATGACCCGCTTGAACACGCTGGATCTGACCGTGCCGGTGACCGTCGAACCCATGAAGACGTTCCCGCATGTGAAGGATCTGGTGACGGACGTTTCGTGGAACTACGCGGTTAAAAAGAAGATCCAAAAATTCACGCCGCGCAAGCCAGACGCCGCCGACGGCACTTGGCGCGTACAGCAGGCCGACGTGGACCGTCCACAGGAATTCCGCAAATGTATTGAATGCTTCTTATGCCAGGATGTTTGCCACGTGCTGCGCGATCACAATCTGCACGATGAGTTCATCGGGCCGCGCTTCCTTATTTATACGGCGCAGTTGGAGATGAACCCGATTGACGCGGCGGATCGCATTCCGGATCTGAAAGACAGCTGTGGCATTGGCTATTGCAACATCACCAAGTGCTGCACGAAAGTTTGTCCGGAAGAAATCCACATTACTGACAATGCGATTATTCCGTTGAAGGAGCGTGTAGTGGACCGCTATTTCGATCCCATCGCCCGTTTGTTCGGCGGCGGCAAGTAAGCTACCAATCTATGACAATGGGAATATATTCACCCCAATTTACGGGGTTTGACTAGATCAGCGAGGATTTGCTCTTTTTTCTTAGTCGGAGGTAGCGCGCGGATTTCAGCCAGTGTCTGCTCAAAATGGACATCGGCGATTTCTTGCCGCTCCTTATTGTGAATCATCCACCCTAGTCCGCCAGCACTTACTATTGCCGCGCTTGCCTGGATCCAGTTCGTCAGGAGACGATCCAAGAGCGGCGAGTTGCCGAACACTACTGCCCAGCCGAGAGCGCCGATGAGCATAGTTGCGACCAGAGTAACAACACCGCCGCAGAAAGAGTGAAATATGAGTTTTGAAAGCCTGAACAGGCGAGGGGGGACGAATATCTCAGACTCATTGTGAAGCTCTGAGATTGGTGTCCTCGTTGGTTTCGGACTCAGATAAGGTCCTTTTTAGCAGGGATTCGGTAACACGAACTCCTTGACCGGCCAAAATGACTTCGTCGTAAGAAGCAAGCGCCTTCCAATTGCCTTGCCGCGAATGACCACACTCAACAGGCTCAGGGCGATTACTACCAACTCGTCAGCGTTGAGTTGAGTAAGATTGGACAGTTGCATAACTTCTTCTGCTGCACGTCCGGCTAGCTTGAACTCGAGCGCACACTCGGTAGATGGCGCTTCTTTTGCTGGGGCAGGTGCCATATCGCGATCCTTACTTTCAGCCATTTAGACCATTCCTCCTTCCCAAGGAAATCGGACGGATCTCCAGCGAAGAATAGGACGCCCAGGCAAGGAATAACCCTATCTCACTACTGGTAGTGCTCGGCGGGGGCGGAAATTCTTCTAGGATGTGTCCTAGACGCAGTTTCTTCTTCTCCAACTGTTGGATGTGCCACCGAACACTGTTGTTACAGAGAAATCTCCGATCTATGACGATGTTGTTTTCGGCATGCCTCACTGCTCCAAGAACCCCCTCACGTCTGAATTCTTACTCGGCGGTGGCGTTATCTTAGCGTCCTGATCGTTCAAGCTGTTAAAAACACACCTTCGCCAGTTGAGGTGCGGCGACTACGCCGCGCTCACTTTGGGTAGTGTGCTGGCAACCGCCCTGCGTCCGCGCTTGGTTTCCTGCATGCGATCGTTGGCCGAATCGATCGCTATCTCGACGGCCTCACTGCGGGCCTCCACTCCACCCCATGTAAATACGATGGAATATTGGCCCAAGGAATTCAGCTGGAAACTCCACAGCTGTTGGGCAATGGAGCTCAATTTGCGTTGGGCCGCAGCGCCGCGCTCGTTGGGATAGATCAAAAGAAATTCATCGGGGCCAGATTGGCAACCGAAGTCGATAGGCCCAAGTAACGAGCGCATCAGATCGCTTACCGCGGGATTGATTTCTCCGGTCACTCCGATGGAGACAACCAGACCACTGAGCGGTTGGTGGCTCTGAAGCAATTGCTTGAGTACGAAGCCATCGTGATAGCCGGCGGGCACAGCGCTGTCCGCGGGCCGCGATTCTGTGGTCGCGGCGACAATGGCGTCCAGTAAGCCGGAGTCCGGCGCGTTGCTCTCGATCGAAGGCTGCTTCACGTTAGTTTTGCTGAGAAGTGCTCCCCAATTCTTTTTCGCAACAGGTTTGGTCTGCGCAGACTGGATCCCCGACGCCCCCAAGTCCCCCGTGGGTGTGCCGACAGCAATCAGGTCGACTTGCTCCGCGTGCTGAAGGTCAAGCTGCTTCTTAGCAAAGTGATTTTCCAATAGCATTTTGGCCACCGCGCTTGGTGAAGTCGCGGCGCTGTTGAAGGCCAATGCCTGTGTACTGGCAATCTGCGCGATGTTGGCAACTGGTTTCTTTGCAGCAGGCAAATCGATTGCGATGCAATCGGAGGCCGAGGGTCGAACCTTCTTGCCTATGGCCTTCGGATTCTCTGCCATCTGAATACCCCTTTCAATCGCCGCCGCACAGGAGGGCAGGATCCGTCCGCCGCGACGATGCGTTTTGCGGGCGGACCGCCCCGGTTCAAGATCAGGGCGGGATGGCAATTCCGCCTCGTCGTTCCTGGCCTGGTTATTCCTGATTGATACTGCAGCCGCCAGAACTTCTCTCTTCGTTTTTGGTTGAACCTGAATTTGTTGGTGGTTCGTTTGAGTGGAAGCAATCGGTGAGCGATGAGAATGGCTGAGGGAGAGCACCGCCGTTGGGGCTCCCAACAGTGCCTGCTCCCGCCGGCTCGCTTCCTCGCTGAGCATCGTCAACTCCAGCATCTTTTCGCGGAGCTGTTCATTCTTCCGTCTAAGGTAATCGCACATCAAGGCGACCAACAACATACAAAGTACGATGCCCGCCTTGATTAGTGTTTCGTAGTGGTAGTGGCCTAGTTCCATCGCACCTTCATTCTAAATTCAGGTGCGGGCCCCTGAAATAGACCGGTGCGTCCAATTCTAGTAGTACACTTACCCGAAGTCCAAACGAAGCGCGAGTACTAACCTTCTTAGGGCAGGAGGCTCTAGGCCCGGTTCAGGAAAACCGGTAACCCTTCTTTACTGTTGTAGTTAGGGCGATAACGATCGGTGTTGTACATGGTCGGCACATCCACCTTGCGTGGGCCCAGCTTGGGGTCTGGCATCGCAACCATAGAGTAGCGGCCTTCGCTCAAGGCCGCCATAAGACCGGTTTTACCGTTGCGTATCGCTTCGAAGGCCATCGTGCCGAACGTGAGCCCGATCATCTTATCCATAAAGTCCGGTGATCCGCCGCGCAGATCATAGGTCAAATCGCTGACGATGGTCTCCTCGCGTGTGCGCCGGTGAATTTCATTGCTTAGCGTTTCGGCAATGCTGGCTTTTTTGCGGTGGCCGTAGGCATCGGGTTCGCCGTACTCTTGCACCTGATAGCCTTCCCAGCGGGCTCCTTCCGACATCACCACCAGAGAGTAACTGCTGGGGTTCAGGCGTTTGTCGTGCATCAGAAGGTCGATCAGCTTATCCAGTTTCACCTCATATTCGGGAATAACGCAGCGAATGGAGGTAACGTAGGCGGAATACAACGCTGTATAGCCGGCGTCGCGGCCAAAAATACGAAACAGCCCGATGCGTTCGTGCGAACCGACCGTGGTGAGTTGCCGCTCAATGGCATCCGCCGCACGTGTGATGGCCGTTGAAAAACCAATGCAGTATTCCGTCCCTTGCACGTCGTTGTCCATGGTTTTGGGAACCGCGATGACGTGGGC
This sequence comes from Terriglobia bacterium, assembly GCA_025350105.1. Taxonomy (GTDB): domain Bacteria; phylum Acidobacteriota; class Terriglobia; order Bryobacterales; family Bryobacteraceae; genus Palsa-187. Next base: position 8,050 of record JANXYJ010000132.1, read on the forward strand.
GCCAAGGCGGTTCAAATGGGCCGCGAAACTCAGCGTGTCGTCGCCGCCGATGGCAATCAGGGCATCGATCTGCAATCGTTCCAGGTTCTTGAGAACCTGGGAGCTCATATCAAAACGGCCGTCCTTTTCGGGAAAGCTCTGTCCTGCTAAGAACGCTGGAACTTGCTTCATTTTGGACGGGTTGGTCCGGCTGGTGTGCAAAATGGTTCCGCCAGTGCGTTCAATGGTTCGGGTGTTTTCGCGATTTAACGGAAGGACATAACGGGCACGGCTTTCCGCGTCGTCCAGATTGACGCCGGTCAAACCTTCCCAGCCACGCCGAATGCCGGTGACTTCAATATCGTGTTCGGCACTGCGATAGACCACGCTTTTGATCACCGCATTCAGCCCGGGGACATCACCCCCACCGGTGAGAATTGCAATTCGTCGAGGAGTTGAAGATGCAGCCATGCACCATTGTATCGAAACGCGACCCAACCGTCCCGAGCAGAGTAAATAACGGCCGCCAATGAAAAAGAGTCCGTCCCTCTCTCGAGGAGCACGGACTCAAATGGATACGGCGGCAGAATACTCGGAACGGTTTATTTCACTGAATAGCGGCGGCGTAGCGCGAACAATCCCAGCAGTCCGCTTAGCCCAAGCACTGCCGTCGACGGTTCCGGGGTCGAGGCGATATAGGTATAAACCACGGTTTCGGTTCCCGACCAGGCCGCATTGCTAAGGTTCGTGACGGTGAACGTATAGGCAAGGTTGCCAACTCCGACGTAGCTGCTCAGTGACTGTAACGCGGGGGTCGGGCCGGCGTTCATCGTTTGAGTAAAGGGGGAGGTCGTGACGCAGTTATTTTGCGGCTGGCCTACCTGCCCTTGGAAGTTCTGGCTTACCGTGTTGCTGAGATCGCCATTCGTACCCGATACGCTAATGACCACGGTAACGCCCGTGCTTGCGCCGCAAACGCCGTTAGCCAGCGTACCTTGCATCACAACGTTTCCTGTGACCAACGAGTTGAGCTGAAAGGTCGCTCCGGTAAGGGTTCCGAGACTAGGATTAAACATGGGCAGAGTCCCGGCACCCAGCAGACTGCCTGGGTTCCCGCTGACAGGGTTGGTATACGTGATGCTGGCGGCATGGCAGAGTCCAGCCGCTAACGGCAGTAGGGCTAATACCATTACAGGCTTAAACAAACCAAGCCTGGTCGCAAAATAAAAATGACTCATCGATGAAAGTCCTCCGCTGTCTACTTACACTAGGCCTGCACGCCCGGTAGTACTAAGAATTTAGAGTATAGGACTTTTGCGTAGCCAGTTGCAAGTGGTTATAGCACTTTTTACTAGTACCCGGAAAGATTTCCTGAGGAGGAGCCTGATTTCTGAGTTCCAGAAGCCGTAGATACGCCAAAATGCGGGCAATGGGGGCAAATATAAGACGAACAGACTACTTCCTCCAACGTGCCAAGTAGGTTTCTTCGGCCAACTGTTGGGTTTCTTTGTCCAATTCTTGCAACCAGACTTCCTTGCGCCGGTCCTTCAACTTTTCCAGCAATTGGACCTCACGGCGCTTGGCCGTCACCACCAGTATCTGGCGATCGGCTTGTTCTTGGGCAGAGGCGATGGCGCGTTCGATGCGTTTCCCTTCAGCATCGGCAAACTGCCGGAAGCAGTCCCAGGTCTCCAGTTCCCCGCCCGTGACGCCGGGTGCGTCGCCGACAGCGTCGTCGCCGACAGCGTCAAGGATACGGCTCTGACTGCGCACATACTCGGCGGCCAATTCGGCCCTTTGCATCTCCAGCGTTCTGCGCAGCAGATGCATTTGTTCCAGCCGGACCTCTTCCATGCGCACCTGCAAGCGGCGCCAGTCCAAAACACGATCCAGAGTAAAAGAAAACTTTTTCACGCCCGTGGTGATTCTAGTTGGCCTGCTTCGCCAATCCGTAAAGCTGCTCCAGCGTTTTATCCATGGGTTCGGCAACGTCGGGCGGCTGACGCAAGAAATCGAGCAGTTGGGGCCTCAGTTTCACGGCACTGTCAAGACGCGGGTTCGATCCCGCCGCATAGGCACCCAGGTTGATCAGGTCTTCCGATTGTTGGTATACAGCGAGTGCCTCGCGCACTTTGCGCGAAGCTTCTTTCTGCTCCGGATTGGACACCCGTCCAGCCAAGCGGCTAACCGAGTTCAGGATATCGATGGCCGGAAAATGTCCCATGGCCCCTAACTGGCGCGACAGGATCACGTGGCCGTCCAGAATCGATCGCACTGCGTCGCAAATGGGTTCGTTAAAATCGTCGCCTTCCACCAACACGGTAAAAAAGCCGGTGATGGATCCGTTCGGGAAATTGCCAGCCCTTTCGAAAATCTTCGGCAGCAGATTAAACACACTGGGTGGATAGCCTTTTTGCCCCGGCGGTTCGCCGGCCGCCAAACCAATTTCGCGTTGTGCCATGGCCAGCCGGGTAACCGAATCCATCACCAGCAAAACGCTTTTGCCGATATCGCGAAAATATTCCGCCACCGTGAGCGCGACAAAGCCCGCGCGAATGCGCAACGGCGCAGGCGTATCGGAGGTGGCCACCACCACAACGCTGCGCTTCAGCCCATCTTCGGAAAGGTCCTTTTCGAGAAATTCGCGCACTTCGCGATTACGTTCCCCAATCAAGGCAATCACGCTGACGTCCGCCGAATTGTAGCGGGCCATGGCACCCAGCAGCGTGCTTTTGCCTACACCCGATCCGCCGAAAATTCCAACCCGCTGTCCCTTGCCTAGGGGGAGCAGGCTATCGATCGCACGTACGCCGGTCACCAAAGGTTCGGTGATGTGTTCACGATCCAATGGCCCAGGGGGCTGCGCGTACATGTCATATTGCGCTTCGGCGGCGATCTCCGGACCGTTGTCCATGGGATTTCCGAAACCGTCCAGCACGCGGCCCAAAAGCGCGGGTGAAAGATTCACCTTGGCTGCTTCCGGGCGGCTGAATACCGTATCGCCCAATTGCAGGCCGCCGGTTTCTTCGAGTGGCATCAGCAGAAGCCGGCCTTCGCGGAATCCCACCACCTGGGAGCGCACACGCCGTCCGCCCGCTGCAACGATTTCGCAAAAATCCCCCACCGCCGCCGCCGGGCCCTCCGACGCCACCAGCATCCCCGCCATTTCCCGTACCTGGCCGGACCATTGCACGCTGGGGATCTGCTCCAGCGCTCTCAAGTAATCCTCCAGCATGGGGAGACTCATTTGGATCGCCTGTGCAAAAGGTCGGTTAAACCCCGTTCAATTTCGACAAGCTGGGTTTCGACCGATCCGTCTAACTGGCCGCGCACGGTCTCGAAAACCACGCTGCCCGGGGCCAGCGAACCGTCCGGGATAACCGACAGGCCGGCGGGAAATCCGAGCGCGCCCCGATGCGCTTCCAGCAGCGCGGCGTCGCTCACGCTCAGCCGCAGTTTGTGGGTCTCGCGGGCGGTCACTTTTTCCCAGGCCGATTTCACTAATCCCAGGATGGCCTCCGGATCGGTGGCCAGTTCGCGATGCAGCACCCGTTTCGCGATGGCCAGAGCCAACTGAACCACGTCCTTCTCAGCCGATCTGCGGGTACGGTCCTTCTCGCCAGTAAGTTCCGTCAGCAACATTTGCATCGCCCGCACGCTGGGCCCGATGCTCGCCTGTGCGGCGGCGTTTGCGGCGGCCATGCCTTCCGCTCTGCCCTGTTCCCGTGCGCGGGTGACTTCCAACTCGGATTGCTTTCGCAGTGCGCTGAGGGCCTCTTCACCCGCGCCGGCATGCCCAAAACTTCCCCCTTTCAAATCAGGCTGCGCCCCACCATCAGGAGACAAGTGCCCTGCGTGCGTTGCCGCCGAATCGGAATGAGCCCTGGGACTCTCCACCCGTGTCCAGGCCATAGACTCAACAAGTTCCGTCGATCCACGGCGAATTCGCGAAGACATACGTTAGGGCCTGTCCCACTCTCGCAAGTGCACTGGGTCAAAGCACGTTCCGGTGAAACAGGTGGCGGCGAAACAGGCGGCAGCCGGATTAATCGACATACTGCTCCCCTGCCGTGCCCTTCAAACTGATGGTTCCCTCCGATTCAAGTTGCCGCACCACCGCGATGATCTGATGCTGCGCCTGTTCCACTTCGCGAATTTTTATGGGACCCAGCGCGTCCATGTCTTCGCGCAACATTTCAGCGCCGCGGGTGCTCATGGCCTGCAGCATTTGGTTCTTCATCTGGTCGCTAGTGCCTTTCAATGCCATGGTGAGAATCTTGCGGTCCACCTTGGCCAATACTTCCTTAATGGCATTGATATCCAGCATCAACAGGTCATCGAAGACAAACATCATCTGGCGCACGGTTTCCACCAGTGTGGGATTTTCGCCTTCGATCTTGTCCAAAATATCCTTGCTGGTGTTGGAATCCAGCCGATTGAACATCTCCGCCACCGCATGGATGCCGCCGTAAGCTTCGCGGCTGGTCTCGCCCAAGGCTTTCAGCTTGCCCCCAATCACGTTGGCGATTTTTCCGATAATTTCGGGGGAAATCTGTTCCAAACTGGCCATGCGCAGGGCGACATCGGGGCGGATATCGGCGGGCAGTGCGAACAGCAGCCCGGCCGCCTGCGACGGATTGAGGTGCGAGAGAATCAACGCGATGGTTTGCGGATGTTCGTTGTGAATGAATTTTGCCAGTTGGTTCGGATCTGCTTTTTGCAGAGCGTCAAAGCTCAAGGTTTCATTGCCCAGCGATTTCATCAGCCGGTCTAGCATCTTTTTGGCTTGCTCAGGCCCAAAGGCCTGAATCAGAACCTTGCGCGCATAGTCCACGCCGCCCTTTACCACGTAGTCATGGGCCACACCCATTTGATAAAACTCTTCGAGTGTTCCCTCGGCTTCCTCAGATGTGAGCATCTGCACGCGGGCGATTTCGCGCGAAATGGCCTGGACTTCGTCGTCGTCAAGTTCCCGCAGAATTCCGCTGGAAGCCTGGTCGCCGATCATGATCATCAGAATGGCTGCCTTGCGCAAGCCAGTTAGCTTTTCGGTCTCCTGTTTAACGGCTGCCATCGTTTAACCAACTCCTCACCACCTGCGCCATGGCGCGGGGATCTTTCTTGGCCTCTTCCACAATGTGCTTGGCGAGAATCTCGGTCTTTTTCGTCTTAATTTCCGGGAACTTCAACTTCATCAGTTCCTCGGCCTCATTTTTGGCAACCAAGGCCGATTGCTGCGCCATTTTCGCTTCCATTTCTTTCTGCATTTCTTCCGGCGATTTGGCAATCTCCTGCGGCTCGGGCGGCGCGGCCCCCGCCGCTTCGATGGCCGCTGCGGTTGCTTCCGCTGTCATAGCGGACTTCTTCCCGCGTTGCATTAGCAGGAAGACCATGCCGCCCAACAACAGGATCACCACGCCGCCCGCCATGGCTCCCACCACCACCAGATTCTTTCCGCCCACCAGCTTCTGCAGCCACTTGGGCAACGGAATCGCGGGCGGGGCCGCCGGCGGAGCGGCCAGCGGCGCCAATGGCTCCGCCATCAGGGTCGCTTCAAAGGGAAACGCTTCCACCACCAATTGATCGCCCCGATCCATGCTCAGTCCGGTGGCTGCCGACACCAGGCTTTGGATTACTTTCAGCTTTTCGGGCGAAGGCGGCTCTACAATTCGCTTCTTGCCTTCCCAGCGCAAGGAATGGTCCACCAGTACAGCCAGCGAAACTTTCTTGATCTCGCCCTTTGGCATCTTCGTGTGTTTAATCAAACGGCTGGTCTGAAAGCTGGAGTTTTCCGTCTTCCGCGCATAGTTGGAGGAACCGCTCACCGGAGTCGAGGTTGGCCGCGGAAGATTCGACGCCGTTCCTGGTACGCCAGAATCCGCTGGCAGCGCCGGGCCGTCCTGCGTCTTCGAAGAAGTCACCACCGCAGCCTTCTCCGGATCGTAAACCTCCTCGCTTTGGTCGCCGCTGGTGATGTCGACCTCCACCGACGCTCCGGCGCGAAAATGCTCTGAGCCCAGCAGTGGCTCAAGCGTCGCGATGATTTTGTTTTGCAGGTCGTGCTCTACGCTCTTGCGGTATTCGAGCGCTGCTTCGCTGGCATCCTCATCGGCACCGGCCCGGCGTGGACGATTCAGTAGTGCGCCGCTGGCATCCACCAAGGACACCTGATCGACGGAGAGTTCCGGTACGGCGCTGGCCATCAATTGACAGATTGCCGCGATGTTCTGCGCCGCCAGGCGGGCGCCCGGGCGCAATTTCACCAATACGCTGGCCTTCGCCGGTTGCCGCGACTCACTGTACAAGGAATCCTTGGCCCAGGTGACGTGTACGCGGGCCTGCTCCACCTCGCCGATCGACATGACGGAGCGCTCCAGCTCACCTTCTACCGCACGGTGATAGTTCACCTGCTCGGTGAAATCGCTGGCGCCGAAATTGGTTTTGTCGAAAAGCTCAAACCCGATGCGGCCGCTTTTAGGTAACCCGGCCGACGCCATGGCCAGACGCGCCTCGGCAACGCTGGCCGATGGCACCAGAATGCTGGCGCCGTTATCGGCCAGGCGATATTCGATGGCGCTTTCTTTCAACTTGGCCACCAGCGCACCGGCGTCTTCTGGAGCCAGGTTGCTGAACAAAGGCTTAAAATCCCGTTCCTGATTCCAGCGGGAAAAGACGGTAATACCTCCACCCACCGCCAAGGCGGCCACCAGAATCCAGATGCGTTGCGCCCAGGAAAGCCCCTCCCAAAGCTGCTTCAATTGCTCCATGCCGCCTACGCGCTTTCACGCATCAAATCTGCATCCTCATCACTTCCTGATAGGCCGATACCACTTTGTTGCGCACCTGCATGAAGAGTTGGAAGGAGAGATCCGCCTGCTGAGTCTTCAGCGCCACCTGGTGCAGTTCTTCACCTTCGCCGCTCAGAAAGTTGTTGACGCTTTTATCCGCGTTGGCCTGGAAGGCTTCTACTTTGCTGATGGCGTCGCTTAGCACGGCAGAAAAAGGGGAATTGCCTTCGCTGCCGAAAGCGGAGGGAAGCGGAGTCACGATCGAGGCAATCGAAGACGGAGAGATCGCTGATACAGAAATATTTGGGATCGTTGGCATTGGCTTTTAACTCCTCACTGCAACACGTGAGCATCACTTCTACAACGGTCACTTCTACAACTGCACTTCAACAACTGTCACTTCAACAAATCAATTGAGTGCGTCAACATGTCCTTTACCGCGGTCATCGCCGACACATTAGCCTGATAGGAACGTGAAGAGTTCAGCAGATCCACCATTTCCTCGGCCGGATTCAAACGGGGAAACGCAACGTAGCCATTCGCATTTGCGTCCGGATGGCCTGGTTGATAGCGCATCTCCGGATCCCGATTATCTTCCACAATCTGGTCCACCGTCACCCCAGTGGCCAGTTCGTTCTGGAAAACAGCGGAGAACGGGGACGCCTGTATCTGGGTAGCAAACACCACGTCTTTGCGCTTATAAGGCCCGCCCTCCGGTGTGCGTGTAGTTTCCGCGTTGGCCATATTCTCCACCAGCATCTCCGCGCGCGTGCGCTGCGCACCCAAACCGGACGCGCTAACCTGCAATGCCGAAAACAAACTCATGAGCCGCTTCCTCCTCCGCCTTGAATCGCCTGTTGTACCGACTTGATCTGACCGCGTAGCAAAGTGGATGCCACATTGAAACGGATGGCGTTCTCGGCCAACAGGCGCGCCTCCCGGTCTAAGTCGACATTGTTGCCGTCCGGCTTCTGTTTCAGCCCGTCCGGTTGAATGGTCTGCGGGTCCAGACCCTTTACTAAACTAATGAATTCAAACTGAAAATCGATGTCCTGGGTTTGATAGCCCGGCGTGTCCGCGTTGGCAATATTGGTGGTCACCAGTTTCTGCCGGCTACTGAGCAGATCCATGTAACGCCCTAGGTCTTGGCTGAGTCCGTCTAGCATGTCAAACCAAAACATGCACGCAGTGGGCCACTAGGTTTGTACCACGAGGTTTGCTGTGACGGGTTGGTTTCAGTTGTGGATTTGCAGGTGGCGCGATATCGCAGCCCACAGGAGTGATGATTCTACTGGCTTCGAAAGAAATCCTTGCATGCCGTGCTTTAGGCACTCGCGGCGCAGTTCGTCGGAAAAATCCGCCGTCAGGGCCAGAATCGGTACATCGGAATAGCCAGGCAGCTTGCGAATGGCCTGCGTTGCTTCCAGGCCGTCCATGCGGGGCATTTGCAAATCCATCAGGATCAGATCGTATTGCCGGTTGCGTGCCGCTTCTACCGCTTCAAATCCATCGGTGGCTGCTTCCAAATGCACCGCCCGGCCCTTCAGCGCATGCCGCAACACCAGCATGCCAACGGCATTATCTTCCACCGCCAGGATGTATGGTCCTTCGGCATGGGAGGCGTGGACCACCGGCTGCTTTCCTGTCTCGCCGGGCACCTTGAGGGGCAGGTAAACCGTGAAAGTTGCACCCTTGCCGGCTTCGCTAACCAGTTCGATGCTACCCCCCATCAAGCCCAACAACTTCCGTACCAGGGCCAATCCCAGCCCAAGCCCGGAGTATCCCCGCGCCAACCCACCATCGCCTTGCCGGAATGATTCAAAAATTTGTTGATGACGTTCCGTTGGAATCCCGGGGCCGGTATCACGGACGATTGCCATCAGCCCGGATCTTCCTTCCGAAGCAGCGGAAAGTAACATCACCTCCACCTCGCCTTCGGTGGTAAACTTCAGCGAATTGTCTACCAGATGATTCAGGATGTCACGAATCCGCGGCGCGTCCCCCACCATGGTTTCCGGCAAATCCGGAGCGAAAGCGGTTTTCAGAACCAGCCCCTTACTGTTGGCCCGTTCCTGATGTTGCCCCGCTACCGATTGCAGCAAATCGCGCAGGCAGAATTCGGATTCATCCAGCGCCATCGTCCCTGCCTCCAGAGCCGAATATTCCAAGGTGGCATTGAGAATCTGAAACAGGCTTTCGGCACACAGGCGCGCCGCGCTGACATACTCGCGCTGCTCCTCATCCAGGTTGGTTTCAAGCAGCAAATCGGCCATGCCTAAAATTCCGCTCAGCGGCGTGCGGATCTCATGATTCAGGCTGGAGAGGAACGTGCCCTTCAGTTGGTCGAACTCGTTCGCGTGTGCGCCCACGGGCAACTCTGCCGAAGGCGCTGATTCCCAATGCACTGCCATGCATGAACTGTATCGGCCAAACCAGGCTAGGAGTTTAGCACTAGCGGAACTAGAGTCGTCCGCTTGCCTGCATCCCCGGCCGCTATCGTGCAACAGCTCTAGGAACTTGTTGAAAAAGCCCCCATCACACGACACCTAAAAACCAAGCAGAACGTCATAGCATGTATGCGCGGAAATGAGGTTAAGCAGCAGGCTGGGATGTTCAGTTATGTGTCACTGGAGAAGCGGATTCCCGAC
>JANXYJ010000168.1 GCA_025350105.1 Terriglobia bacterium
GGATTATTGCTGGGAGCGTTCACCTCCTCGCTCTTTATGATCGGTTTGGCGGGAGCGGGCGCTGCCACTCGCCGTCCCCTTCCGCCTATGTTCGGCATGCTGTTCGGTGCCGGTTCGATCATTTTTTTTCCTATTTTTTACGGTGTGATCGGATTCGTGATGACACTGATCACTACCATCATATATAACTGGCTTGCGGGCTTGGTTGGCGGAATTCAATGGACCGTGGAGGTAACCAACGCGGACGCCACTCCGCTCCCATTCCCCGACGCGTCGCCCATCAGTCCCCCGCTCAGCAGTTAGAACCTAACACCTCAGGTACCGACCTTGTATGGCGAGGTGCTACTGATCGCAGTGCGGTAAGATCAGGAGTAGAGTGCCCAGTCGCGCGCTCACGCCTGCTCGCAATCGATCGGGCGCCTATCGCTCGGAACCCTGTCGCCTGAACGAATCCAATATCTAAAACGGAGGTTTTTATGAAGGATCGTTCCCGCCAAGAATCAAATTGGACGAGTTGAATACATCCGCTTCGAGTTGACTCCAGAGGAGCAAGCTCGGTTTCTGATCGACTATCAGTTTGCTAAGCTCCATTTCGAGTCGTGCGAGGAATGTGTCGGCTATGAACTCTGCAGGACGTCCGCCTACGATCAGTTTGTTCTGCGAATTGAGTGGGACCACTCTTCCGCCCGCTGGCCCGTAGGTCGAAAACCGGAGGCAGTTCGGCGTTTCCTCCTGTCGCTGAAAAGCGGATTGAAAACCGTACGGGAAGTTTTCGCGTGTGAGCCCGTCCGCGACCTGGCTCCATTCCGCTTCCCATCGCAACAGACGTTCCCATTTACCGCAGATCACGTTTGATTCTGATCACTACGCTCACCGTGGCCGACGAGTCCCGCACGGCCCCGGTGGCATGACTTTGTCAACCCCGACCAGTTTTACTTACTTTTCAGCCCATCGCGGTAGGCCATTGCTTCCAGTTCCACGCGAATCGCGTCGGCCACCGGAACCACGGGGCGAGCTTCAAACGTGAAGGCAGGCAACATAGAACAGAACTTATGCACTTCCAGCGGGTCGTCGCATTCCATCAACATATATCCGCCCCAATCGCCGACGCGGATGACGAACGCCTCGATCTTGAAATTGCCCGGCACCTTCCACGGACTGAAAACCTCTAAAATTCGCTTTTGCGCGTTTTCGTACTCCATGGGTGAGCCCTGCGGGCGTTCGTTCCAGGTAATCATGTATTTCATCGTTTTCGCCTCATTTTAATATCCCTTGTCTTTGTGGTGATCCGGCACGTTGAATTCTAAACGCACAAATTGTTGGTTGACCACTGCGCAGCTTGGTCTTCCACGCATTTATCCGCTACTTCTTGATCGCCGGGTGGACGTATCCCGCGGGGAGAACATGATCCGGATCCGGCCGCACGCTCAAATAATCCACGTGATCATCCACTTGGGCCCAGCCGTGAAAAACGTCGGGGGGAATCACGACGATGTCGCCGGTTTTTACCATGCGCGACACGAAACCCGACTTTACGTTTCCGCTCAAGCTGGGTCCGTTCAGAACTTTGTAAACCGCGCCGTCGGCGGGAGCTTCCCGGCCATCCGGAATGGTGCCTCCCGTTGCTAACATCCCGGTTCCCGATACGATGATATAGGTCTCCGTCTGATTGTGATGGGCGATGCCGGCGACGGACCCATCCGGCCGGGCCGCGATTTTCCCGCGGTGAATAATCCCCACACCAACGTTATATTTGCCGGTATCCACTACTTTCAGTTGTTGATCCACGGCGGGCGGCGCGCCCTTCAGTACGGTCTTCACTTCCTCATCGGTGATGTAGGTGGCTTGTTTGGGCCCGCTGTTTTCGGTAACTCCCTGCGCCTGCATCAGGCCCGCGCCTATGGCGGCAAGCCCCAAATTCATAAAGAATCTATTTATCATTCGCTTTGTCATTTGCTGCTCCTTTATCTGAAACTCTTCCGAAATCCTTACGTGTTGTTACCCTTAGCTGTTCGGCGGCTGTCCGGCTGTTCAACCTTGCCGGGATTACAAATGCGGCCGGCGAAACTCCATCAGCTCGATCGCTTCTTTGCTTGGCCCCTCAATCATAAATGCCCGTTGCGATCCCACCTTATAGGGCTTCTTCGACAGAAACGTCACGCCCTCGCCGCGCAGTTTCGCGATCCAGGCGTCCAAATTCTCAACACTTAAACCAACATGATCGGCCAGGTGGCCACGCGTGCTCACCAGCGGGACATCGCTCTGCTGAATGTAGTTATTGAAAGTGACATCATCGCCGCCGGACGAACCCTCGACGGCAAAAGCAACTCCTGCCGAGGGTGCGCGGTACATACCTTCTCTTTCTAGCGCAGGCCAGGTTCGATCCATGGCGCGTTCGGCATGGCAGGCCGCTTCCGTCCGCGCAGGTTTGCCGGTGGGTGTCATGGCGCGGGCGTTTAAATGTTGCGCGTACCAGATCTGGGCGCAGAAGGGATCCTTCCAGTACATGTGGACGTGATTGAAGCGTTCCGCCGGCATATTGCCTTGATATTCGATGATGGCCCCGTCGGGGCCCTGCAGATAGGCGAACCCGGCGCCTCCGGATGGCTGTACGCCTTTGGTTTTGGCGTCGGCAATTTGAGCCTTGGTCAAGCCGAGCACTCCGCCTGTTCCGGGCCAGGTATCGCTACTCACCCAAACGGAGCCGCCTTCATCGGAAGTGTACAGCGGCAGCAGTTTGACGTTGTCTTTTTTGACGTTGTCTTTCTGGTAGCGCGCGAGGTTGGCCCGCACATCGGTAACGTGCCAGCCGAAGTGCCAGATCGCCGTTTGCGGGGCTAGCGCCGGGGGAGTTCGCACTTTATGGAACAGAATGAGAACGTTCCCGCTTTTCAGCGCGGGCGCACCGTCGAAGGCCGTTTTCGAGGTGCTGGGAAACTGTTTGGTGTAAAAATCGATAGCCGCTTCCGGATGGGTGGAGTTCAAATGCAAATGATGGAAGTGGGGTGCCGGCAGGGCATCGGTTTGGGCCAAGCCGGTTTGGACAAAGCCAAAGCCAAAAAAAGAAGATAAGATCAGAGCAAAAGCCACATCAAGTTTTGTTTTAGTTAGCGTCGTCTTCATTTCGTGTCGTCTTCGTTAACGTGATAGCACCGCTGTTTAAGCTACAACATGCGCAGACTGTTTTCAAGCCAAGCGCGTTCGTACCAAAACTACCCCCACCGTCGTAATCGTTCCATAAGACTCGGCAAATCGGGGTTCGCAATAGAGGTCGTGGCCGTCTTGCGGACGAATTGCAGGCCCCAGGGAGGAAGACAAGAAAGGGAGGAAGACAAGAATTGGTTGGCGGCAGTCCAAATCGTGTATACTGACCGAACCGTCAGCCCACCGCTCAACAGGAAATGCGGTGAGGTGGGGAGGAAACCGAGAACCATGAATCGCAAGTTCTGGATTGCCGGGTTGTTTGTGGCGACGCTAGCTGGCCTGGGCGCCGCTATCGCCTACTTGGATCAAAAAAGTGTAGTCGAGGCGGCGGCCGTGCAAGCGCCGCGCTTTGAAGTGGAGCCCATGTGGCCCAAGCCTTTGCCCAATCACTGGCTGATGGGCAACACCATCGGTGTCTCGGTGGATAGTCAGGATCATATTTGGGTGATTCACCGCGCCGGTTCACTGGAACGAATGGAGACTTATGCCGCGCAGACGCCCGTGGCGTCTGAGTGCTGCAAACCTGCACCTGCCGTGCTTGAATTTGACGAAGCAGGCAATCTGATCGGCAGTTGGGGTGGCAAAGACGGGCCCGGATATGTATGGCCCGCGTCAAACCATGGCATCACGGTAGATTTCAAGGGTAACGTTTGGATTGGCGGTAACGGCCGCGGCGCGGTGCCCACGGGTCCCGAAGAAGCGGGTAACGCAACCGCCGCCGCGCCCGCGGCCGCTCCAGCCGGTCCACCGATGCTCAACGGCCGGCCCTACTATCACGACAGCATGGTGATGAAGTTCACCCAGGACGGCAAGTTTCTGATGCAAATCGGAAAAGCAGGAGCCAGCCAGGGCAGCAACGACATTGAAAACCTGGGACTGCCGGCCAAGACGTTCATCGATCCCAAAACCAACGAACTGTACGTCGCCGATGGCTATGGCAACAAGCGCGTGATCGTCTACGATGCCGAAACCGGAAAGTACAAGCGTCACTGGGGCGCCTATGGCAATAAGCCGGACGACAAAAATCTGGGCCGGTACAAACCCGATGATCCGCTCGCGCAACAGTTCCGCACCCCCGTGCATTGTGCGGAGCTCTCCAATGACAATTTGCTGTACGTGTGCGACCGCGTCAACGATCGCATTCAGGTGTTCACTCCCGATGGCAAGTTTATTAAAGAGCAGGTGATCGCCAAGAACACGCTGGGCGATGGCGCGGTGTGGGACATTGCGTTCTCAAAGGACCCCCAGCAAAAATACATCTATCTGGCGGACGGCTCCAACGAAAAAGTGTACGTGATGTTGCGCGAGTCCCTGGAGGTGCTCACCAGTTTCGGCGATGGAGGCCGTCAACCTGGCGCATTCTACGCGGTGCACAGCATCGCTACTGATTCCAAGGGCAACATCTTCACCACCGAAACCTACCGCGGCCAGCGGGTTCAAAAATTTGTCTACAAAGGTTTGGCGCCGGTGACGAAAAAAGACCAGGGCGTGGTCTGGCCCAAAACGGCCAAGAGTCCGCTCTAGACGATTGCCGAAACACGTCGCTCCCAGCTTGGTGCTTCAGCTTGACTCCAAATACCAGCACCAAGCCGCGAACGTCAGTGAGCAACGCATTTAGCCGAGCTCGACCTAATGCCAGGCCCTTGACTCCGCCGTCCCACATGTCATACTTTATGCAACACAACTAGAGTGAATGGCGCTAACCTTATAGAGTTGTCGCCCCAGGAGGTTCCATGACGAACAGGCACGCCCTTATTCCGCTTCTTGCTGCGGCCCAGTTGGTAGGTTCGGGCCTTGTGCTCGCCGCTGACGTTGCGGTTTCCCCGGTCAGTTTCACCAAGGACATCGCTCCCATCTTTCAGGATAAATGCGAGGGCTGTCATCGCCCCGGCCAGATGGCCCCCATGTCGCTGGTGACCTACGATCAGGTGCGGCCGTGGGCGAAGGCCATCCGGCAACGCGTTGCCACACGCCAAATGCCGCCTTGGCATATGGACCCCACCGTCGGTATTCAGTCTTTTCAAAACGACATGTCGCTGTCTGGCAAGCAGATCGAAACGATTCTAAAGTGGGTAGACGCAGGCGTCCCGCAGGGTGACCCCAAAGATATGCCCGCCGCGAAACAGTGGCCTGAAAATAAGGGCTGGCAACTGGCCAGTCAGTTCGGTCAGCCGGATTTCGTGCTGAAGTCCGATCCCTACACGATGCCCGCCAAGGGCCAGGACGTGTGGTGGAAACCGCTCACGCAAATTCCGGTTACCGAGCCCCGTTGGGTGCGCGCCGTTGAAATCCGCCCCGGTACCGCCGCCGGCCGCAAAATCACTCATCACGCTTTGGCGTTCCTGCAACAGGAAGAGCCAGGAACCAATACGGGCATCGTCACGCAAGGATTATTGATGGAATGGGCCATGAACAAGAATTACGATGTGTACCGGCCCAACACCGGAAAGCTGTTGGTTCCCGGGTCCCGCATCTGGTGGGAGATGCACCTTCACGCCGTGGGTGAGGAGATCCGCGACAACGTGGAGTTGGCCGTGTATCTCTATCCCAAGGGCCAGGAACCCAAATATCGCACCTACCTGACGCCGTTTCCCGGCACCATTGGCAATGCGGGGTTCGGCGTTGTGGATATCGCGCCCAATTCCGTGGTGCAATCGGAAAATTACCAGACGCTGCGGGCACCTGCGCGGCTCGAAAATTTCCAGCCCCATATGCACCTGCGCGGGAAAGCCATGCTGCTGGAGGCCATTCTGCCGGACGGCACCAAGCGCACCATCAGCTATGTGGATCATTTCAATTTCAATTGGATGACCAACTATATTTATTCCGACGACGCCGCACCCGTACTGCCCAAAGGCACCATCATCCATGTAGTGGCTTGGCATGACAACACTGCCAATAATCCCAATAATCCTGACCCGAACCAATGGGTGGGTTGGGGTGACCGCACCGTGGACGAGATGGCGCACGCCTGGGTGAACGTCACCTATATCACCGACGCCGACTACACCGAATGGCTGAGCAAGAACGGCGCGAAAACAGCAGGAGCCATCGCGGCGCGTTAGACTCTTTTATGCGAATTGCCGGATTTTCTATTGCCGCCTTCCTGATTGCAGGAACTGGCGTAATGTGGGCACAAACCCAACCGCAACAAGTTCGGGTGGAGCCAGTACACGATTCCGGCCAGAGTTTGACCGGTGCCTTCGAAGGCTGGTTTGCAAATCCGGATGGGACGTTCAGTCTCTTGTTCGGCTATTTCAACCGGAATGCGACTGAGGAATTGGACATCCCCATTGGCACCAACAACAAAATGGAGCCCGGCGGACCCGATCAAGGCCAGCCCACGCATTTCATGCCGCGCCGGCAGTGGGGGATGTTCACCGTGACGGTTCCGCAGGACTTCGGCAAGAAGCGCGTCACCTGGACGCTTACAGCAAACGGAATCACCACCTCCATTCCCGGCAATTTGGAAACACTTTGGGAATTGGCTCCTTTTAAGGATGCCACCGGGAATACGCCACCGTTTATCGGTTTTTCAAACAAAGGACCCTTCGTGCAAGGACCGGCCGGAACCTCCACCGCTCTGCAGGCCAGCGCCGGCGCGCCGATGGACTTACCGTTGTGGGTTGCCGACGATGCCAGTGTGATTGCTGGCGCCACCAGGCCCCGAACGCCAGCAGTAGTGCTCACCTGGAGCAAATTCCGCGGCACCGGTAATGTGACCTTCGCCAACCCACTACCGGTTGTTGTGGAGAGCAGCGAATTTGCGGCGCCGCCTAAGACCGCATTCCAGGGCAAGGCTTCGGCCACGGTCACCTTTAGCGAGCCGGGCGATTACATTTTGCACGTGGTGGCGAATGATTGGACCGGCGAAGGGGGACGCGGATTCCAATGCTGCTGGACCAACGGCCAGGTGAGGGTCTCGGTAACGGCGGCCGCAAAAAAGTAGACCCGTTAGACGCTTGACCTCGTGGTGTTTTTTACATAAAATACTACCGGTCGATAACACCACGTAGATAACCGCCGAAAATGTTCAGCATGGGCGCTCATCGGAGCCAGTTTGGAGGACCGAAACAAACATGACATCAACTCAAACGTTTCCGCGTATCGCAGCAAACTTGGCCTATTGTGCACTGCTGGCCATTCCCGGCGTGGGTATCTCCGCGGAATTGACCAAGCCGGCGGAGCCGGTTAGCTTTTCAAAGGATGTCGCTCCCATCTTCCAGGCTAAGTGCGAATCCTGCCATCGGGCCGGATCCATGGCGCCGATGTCGCTGGTGACCTACGAACAGGTTCGCCCTTGGGCCCGCGCCATTAAGCAGCGCGTCGCCGCACGCCAAATGCCCCCTTGGCATCTGGACAAGACCATTGGGATTCAAAAATTCGCCAATGATTTTTCACTCTCCGACGGCCAGATTGCAACCATCGTGAAATGGGTGGACGGGGGAGCCATGCAAGGCAATCCGAAGGACATGCCAGCGCCCATCGCTTGGAAAGAAGATAGCGGCTGGCAACTGGCCGGACGATTCGGCGAGCCTGACATGGTGTTGAAGTCGGAAGACTATACGATGCCCGCTAAAGCGCAGGACGCCTGGTTCCGCCCGTTGACCGAAATTCCGCTCACCGAACCGCGTTGGGTACGTGCGGTGGAAATCCGCCCGTCTACTCCGCAGGGCCGCCGAACGTTCCATCACGTTCTCGCTAACCTGCAACAAGACGAGCCGGGCGTTTCATTCGCCTCCGGCGCCGGCACCGCTGGCCTTTTGATGGAGTGGGCCATGAACAAGAATTACGACGTGTATCGCCCCAACACCGGGAAACTGTTGTTGCCGGGTGCCCATATTTCCTGGGAAATGCATCTGCACGCGGTGGGCGAAGAGATTCGCGATCATGCGGAATTGGCAGTGTACCTGTATCCCAAGGGGCAGGAGCCAAAATATCGCACGTTCCTAACGGCGTTCCAGGGCACCGAAAACAGCAGCAGCCGTTTGGACATCGCGCCCAACACCATTTCGCAGACGCAAGGCTTTACCACCTTGAAAGCCCCGGCGCGCCTGGAAAATTTCCAACCGCATATGCATCTGCGCGGCAAGGCCATGGCGCTGGAGGCCATTCTCCCCAGCGGGCAGCGGCAGATTTTAAGCTATGTGGATCATTTCAACTTTAATTGGATGACCAACTACATCTACGCCGACGACGCCGCGCCGGTGCTGCCCAAGGGCACGATTATTCACGTCACCGCCTGGCACGATAACACCGCCAACAATCCCAACAATCCGGACCCCGATCAGTGGGTAGGCTGGGGTGATCGCACAGTGGACGAAATGGCGCATGGCTGGGTGAACGTCACCTACATTTCCGAAGAGGACTATCAGGCATGGGCGGCGGATCATTTGCCAAAGACCGTTGCCGCGCGGGAATAATCGCGTAAATAAATTTCATGAATGCATTCGGAATGAGGTTGCTGGCGTCCGCTTTCGCTACCGCCGCCGGGTTCGCTTCGGCTACTGTCTGGGCCCAATCTTCTGCCTTACCGGCCTTGCCGATGGAGCCTCCCCACGACTCCGGCCAAAGCATTACTGGCGCCTATGAAGGCTGGTTCCGGAACAGCGACGCTAGCTTCACCATGCTGGTGGGCTATTACAATCGCAGCCAAAAAAGCGCCGTGGAGATTCCCATTGGCGCCGATAATCGCATTGAACCCGGCGGACCCGATCAAGGGCAGCCAACCCACTTTCTTCCCGGGCGGCAATGGGGCATTTTTGGCATTCGGGTGCCCAAGGATTTCGGCGACAAGAAACTGATATGGACCCTGAACGCCAACGGGAAGACCATGCAGATTCCCCTCAGCCTGAATCTGCTGTGGGAATTGGAGCCGTTTAAGGACGCCAACGGGAACTCTGCGCCCTACATAAGTTTTCGCCAGAGCGGTCCCTTCAAGAACGGTCCGGTGGCTGAAGCTGAAGTGCTCACCGCCATCGCCGGTTCGCCGGTGAATTTACCGGTTTGGGTTGCCGAGGACGAGAAGCTTGCGCCGGGTGCGCGGCGTCCGGCAACTCCCCCCGCAGTGCTCGGCTGGAGTAAATTTCGCGGACCGGGCGCAGTGGCTTTTCAGAATCCCAGGCCCGACATCGAGAAGCTGGAAATAAAGGCCGCCCCGGCTGGCAGTGTCTTCACCGGTAAAGCCATGAGCACGGCCACTTTCAGTGAACCCGGCGATTATATTTTGCGCGTGCAGGTGAACGATTGGTCTGGCGAAGGCGGGCGCGGTTTTCAGTGCTGCTGGTCCAGCGCGCTGGTGAAAGTGGCCGTGAAACCGGCGGCCGGGAAATAGCTGTATAGTTCCAGGAAGGTTGCGGCGATTCCCGCAGGAGACGAAACGCAGGAGACGAAACAATGAAGAAAAGACTCATACCAGGTGCGCCGTTGGTGGTAGCGACCATGCTATCGACCATGCTATCGGCGCAATTGCCGTCCACAAAAAACGGCGAATGGCCCTACTACACGGCCGATCTCAAGGGCACAAAGTATTCGCCGCTCGATCAGGTTAACGCCGCCAATTTCAACAAGCTGGAAGTGGCGTGGCGATTCAAGACCGATAACCTGGGTCCGCGGCCGGAGTACAAACTGGAAGGCACGCCGTTGATGGTGAAGGGCGTGATTTACACCACCGGTGGAACTCGCCGGTCGGTTGTCGCTCTGGATGCAACCACCGGGGAACAGCTTTGGGTGTACAGTTTGCGCGAAGGAAATCGCGCGGCCATTGCACCACGGCAACTTTCGGGCCGCGGCGTATCTTATTGGACCGATGGCAAGGGAGACGATCGCGTTGTGTTCGTCACCACCGGCTACCGCTTGGTGGAACTGAACGCCAAAACCGGCCAGCCCATTCAAAGTTTCGCCAAGAACGGCATGGTGGACCTGAAGGAAGGCGCGGTTACCGGCACCGGACAACAGATCGACCTGGAGAACGGCGAGATCGGGTTGCACGCCACACCGCTGGTGGTGAAGGACGTGGTCATCGTTGGGTCTTCTTTTAAAGAAGGCATGACGGTGGTGACCAAGAACAACACCAAGGGTTTGGTGCGCGCCTTCGATGTGAAGAGCGGCAAACTGCTGTGGACTTTCAATACCATTCCGCGGCCCGGTGAATTTGGCAACGAGACCTGGGAAAACGGCTCCTGGGCCACCAACGGAAACACCGGTGTCTGGACCCAAATGACGGTGGACGAAGAACTCGGGTTGGTCTACTTACCGGTGGAATCGCCGACCTCCGATTATTATGGCGGAGAGCGCCCGGGCAACAACCTGTTTGGAGAAAGCCTGGTCTGCGTGGATCTGAAAACGGGAAAACGAAAGTGGCATTTTCAGTTCGTTCACCATCCCATCTGGGACCACGACATGTCGTCGGCTCCCATCCTGGCCGACATCATGGTCGATGGCAAAGCCATCAAAGCCGTGGCTGTGCCCAGCAAGCAAGCCATCCTATATGTGTTTGATCGCGTGACTGGGCAACCCGTGTGGCCCATCGAAGAGAAGGCTGTGCCGCAGTCCGATGTGCCGGGTGAAAAGACTTCACCCACCCAGCCATTTCCCACCAAGCCTCCGGCGTATGCGCGTAACTACTTGCGCATTCCGGAAGATCTGGTGGATTTCACGCCCGAGATGAGGGCGCAAGCGCGCGATAACCTGGCGCGCTACAAGAATGGCCCCATGTATAATCCGCCGGTGATTGGCGATCCCAAGACGTTTCTGGGCGCGATCAATTTGGGTAACGCCAGCGGCGGCACCAACTGGCCCGGCGGAGGATACGATCCGGAAACGCACACGGTTTACGCGCAAGCGAATCAATCGGCGGTGACGCCGATTACGCTGCGCACGCCGCCCGCCGGCTTCTCCGACATCAAGTACGTGATGGGACGTAACGACACGGACTTCCGCGTCGCCGAGGGCCCGGGCTTCGGTAGCGCTGCGGACGCTCCGCAACCCAAGAAAGTGACCACGCCAGCTCCCGCGGCGCCTGCGGCTGCTCCGGTGGGCGCGCTGAACGTGCAAGGTCTGTCGCTGGTGAAGCCGCCGTATGCGGTGATCTCCGCCATTAACCTGGATAAAGGCGACATCACCTGGCAGGTTCCCTACGGTGAAACGCCGGACAACGTTCGCAATCATCCGGCCCTGAAGGGAATGAATATCGGCAACACCGGGCAGCCCGGCAGTGTGGGATTGCTGGTGACCAAAACGCTGGTAATGCTGGGCGATAGCCAGATGACTACCACGCCACAACATCCCCGCGCCGCCATGTTCCGCGCCTACGACAAAGCCACCGGAAAGGAAGTGGGCGCGATCCCCATGCCCGCGCCGCAGAGTGGCTCGCCGATGACCTATTCGGTGAACGGCAAACAGTACGTGATTGTGTCGGTGAGTGGCGGGGCGTACTCGGGCGAGTATATCGCCTACAAGCTACCCGAGGAATAACCCGCATTCCATACCCGGACTCAACCCCGGAAAAGACGAAAGAGCTCGCAACCAGCGGGCTCTTTTTGTATCTAAGGATTATCTCTATGAAACGACTTCTGACCGCAGCTGGCATTGCTCTGTCGCTCTCGCTTCCCCTGTCCTTGTTGGTGTCAAGGGCCAATGCGCAGGGCGACGGCATGCGCTCCGTCTGGGATGGCGTGTTTACCAAGGAACAGGCTGAGCGCGGCTCGGCGGGCTATCAGCAAAATTGTGCATCCTGCCATGGAACTTCGCTCACCGGGGGAGAATCCGCGCCCCCGCTCACCGGAGGCGAATTCTCCTCCAACTGGTTCGGCCTTACCGCGGGCGATCTGTTTGAGCGTATCCGCACCACCATGCCGGCGGACCGCCCTGGGCGCATCAACCGTGAACAAAACGCACAAATTCTGGCCTATATTCTCAGCATGAATCAGTTTCCAGCGGGCAACGTCGACCTACCCACGCAGACTGATTTTCTGAAACAGATCAGGCTGGAAGCGGAACGGCCCAAGAAGTAGCGCTTGGCATTTCTTCTAGCCGCTCCACTTTTCCATGAACTCCTAGAAGCGGAACTGCAACGCCAGACGTAACAGTCGGGCTTGCAGAATCTGCGTTGGTGCCCCGCCAGGTCCGCTGGGACCGAAAGGTGCGGCAGTAGCGCTCAGCGTCTGGTTTTGAACCAAGACGGTGGACGCGTTCAATACGTTAAACAGGTCGGCTTGCAGTTGCATTTTTATGTTCTCGCCGAACTTAAAGTTGCGCTTCAAGCCCAGGTCCAATTGATTCAGGCGATCCTGGAAACGTGAGCCAGGCACTAGTAAGGGAATGCGCAAAGTGGTTTGCACCAGGCTGGGGCCTTTGGCGGGATCAACCACCAGGCCGCTAGGGCAAGCTGCGCAATCGGTGGGGTATTTTGTGGTTTTGTTAATATCCCAGTTGGTGTAACGCTCCACGTTCGGCGAACTACTCCAGGCGAAGCTAAAATCGAATCCATAGTGGATGGGCATGAATCCCGCCAACCTGAAATCGCTGCGCAGTGGTATCAGACCGCGTTCATCGCAGAAGCGCAGACTATTGGGGTCGTTCACGGATGCATTGGTGATATTGTTGCCGACGATGGCGCCGCCAATGCCCAGGTTATTGGCTCCAATGGTCATGTCGCAGCGCATGTCGCTTAATCGTTCCAAGGTCCACCCGCCGAACAAAGATCCGTTGCGCGGCAAGCGAACGTTGGTGCCAAACTCGTACCCGGTGTAGTTATTCTGTACTTTCGATTCGTCGGCATTGGTTTGGTACAACTGCGCGGGGCGTGCCGCCACGGCGGCGCTGGACATGGTGTAAGCCGTGATCGGATTGGCAGAATCGTACGGGTTCTGAATCGTGATGGGCACCCAGTCCGCGGTGGGATCCACGGCTTTGTTCTGCAGATAGGGGGTGTTGTGATTGGTGCGGCGGAACCAGGTGCCGCTTACCGTCATGCGGCCGTTTACCTGGTGGGTGACACCGGCGCTAAATTGGCGGTTATATTCCCGCTTGTAATTTGGATCGAGCGTTGGAATGTTACCAACCTTTCCAAAGTTGACATTGGTCGATGGCTTGATTTCACTGTCTTGGGCGATCCCGTCGCCGTTGGTATCCGTCCACGACCTGGCATCGGTGGAGAGCGCCATGGGATTGAACGCATTCAGATATTCGGTGGCTTGTGGGCGGTTATACTGGCCAAAGCTGCCACGGATGGCGGTCTTTCCATTGCCGAACAGGTCATAAACCACACCGATGCGGGGGGAAAAAGTTTTCCAGCAGCCTAGCCCCTTTACCGTGGTGCAATCGATTTGCGAGAAGGAACGCGCCGCGAAGAAACGGCCCGCAGCCACAGTAGAGGCGTCGATGATGCCCTTATCGTATTCCCACCGCAAGCCACCAGTGATGGCCATGCGTTTATACTTCCAGGTGTCGGTGGCATACAGACCCATATCGGCAGCTACGTGCATACGGATGGCTACCGGTGTGTTATAGACCGTAACGCTGGTACCGGTGAGGACGCCGCCGACCAGGCTGTAGTTTTGAATCAGATCTGCGTTCAAGGAGGACACCCGGTCGTTTTTACCCCAGGCATCCTGAATGCCCACTCTGATGTTGTGGGAGCCGGTCACGTAGGAAACCGCGCCCGTAATGTTATTTCTTTGCGGCAGGTTGTAGGTTTGCACCGGCGGCGCATTGGTGCGCGTCGTGCTGGTGGCAAGCGTGTTCAGATGCGAAGCTCCGGCGTACCATTCGGGTGTGAAGGGCAATTTTTGCTCTGAAGGATCGCCGTAGATTGTGCTGAAGTAGATGTAGTCGGTGGAAAAACCAGCCTCAATCAGCATGCGCGGCGTCTGGATGCGGGTCCATTTGGCTTGCCCCACGTTGTAGTTGGTCGGCCCGCGGCGGCCCACAGCCTCAGGAGCGGGAATCACTACACCCAATCCAGTCAGTTCGTGGCCTTTGAATTTCTGAATGCGGTCGAAAGTGCCGGAGAATTTGTCTTTGGAAGTAAACTGATAAGTAATTCGCGCGACGCCCTGGGCGATGTGCTGGTCTTCCACGATGGGCGTGCCATCGGTGTTGAAGATATTTGGAGCAGTGTCGAAAGTGCTTTGATAACGGTACGAGCCCAGGAACCAAAGTTTGTTGGTGAGAATGGGACCGCCCACTGAGCCGTTGAAGTCTTCAATGTGAACAATCGCGTTAGGGGAGGTGGCACCGCGGGCTTTCAGTGCGTCGGTCAGGTTATTGGCCTGAAAAAAACTACCACTGCCGGTGTAGCCGAAAAACGCCGCTCCATGAAACTGATTGCCGCCATCTTTGGGGATCTGGTTCACCAGAACGCCGCCCGCCGATACCTCCGCACCCACGCCACTGGTTTGATAGGTGGATTGTTGAATGATCGAATTGTCGACGTAATTCTGAATGGTTCCATCCAGATAGTTGGAGTTGATGTTCATGCCGTCCAGCAGGACGGTGGTATTCACGGCGTAGCTTCCGTGAGCAGTGATATAGGTCTGCTCCATTTGCTGGGAGCCTCCCACATCGGGATTTGCGCCTGAACCGCTGCGCAACCGCACGCCCGGTACCAGCGCGGCCAGGGCCTGCATGTTGCGCGGCGCGGGAATGGCGTCCTGCAACTCCCGGGTCAGCACCTGCTGGTGGGTGGCGTTCTCCACGTCCACGTTTAGCGATTCCGCTTGCACCGTAACGGTTTCGCCGCTCTGCCCCACTTCCATCGCAACAAGGACGGATACCGTTGCATCGCCCGGCAAGTCGATTTTTTCCTGCCGGAAGGTTTTGAAACCCATGGCGGAAGCCGTCACCACGTACTCGCCAGGGCGCAGATCGACGATGGTATAGCGCCCTTGCCCATCGGTGGTGGCGGTGCGCGATCTTTCAATCAGCGCCGGACTGGTTGCTTCTACCGTGACACCCGGCATCACCGCGCCCGACGTGTCACGCACCGTTCCGGATATGGCGCTCTGCGCCGACACAATCGCCGGCAATAACAACAAAATTCCTAATATAATCCCAGAGAATGCAAACTTGGCACGCCTCATATCTTCCCCTTTTTGAAGTTCGAATCAACTCCCATTCACTGCACTTGCCCCCACTTAAAGAGGCCCACTTCTTCGCCGGACCCCTACCCTTACGAAACCAGTCGAACGATCTAAGACTCTATAAAAAAAAGGGATGGGAGTCAACCCGTGCCCGTACAAATGTCCTTAACCGGGTGGCCGCACCCGGGCGGGGCTGCCACTGGGCGGCATTCGACGCTGGACTGGAACGGCCAGGGCGGCGATATAATTTGATGGATCGCTGGTTGGATCCATCTGGGTGGATCCAGTTGCTCGGAACCATTCGATGACCGCTTGGGAAAGGCCGGGGTGCGACGACGATGATGACGATGAAAATGGGAAGGAACCTGTTTCTGGCTTTGGCTATTCTTAGCGCCGGTGGAGTGCCCATGGCCGCGCAATGGCCGGGCTATCCAACACCTGGCCCCAGAACAGCGGACGGCAAAATCGACTACCAGGGTCCCGCGCCGCGGACGGCAGCAGGCAAGCCCGATTTCTCTGGATTGTGGGAGCCGGCCGACACCAAGAAAACTTCCTTCAACGGCATGCCGCCGTATCCCTTTGAGATTCCCTCGACCCCCAACGATCCGCCGGTGGCGCAGTTTTTCAACATCGGCGCGGGCTTTAAAGACGGCCTGCCGTTCCAGCCTTGGGCCGCCGAATTGCGCGCCACGCGCAAGGCCAACAATGCCAAAGACAATCCGGATGCGCATTGCCTGCCGATGGGGCTTACCCAGTTGCACATGCACATTCAGCCCCGCAAGGTGGTGCAGACGCCGCGCGAGATTATCGTGCTCTACGAAGCCAATGGGAACACGCGGCAGATTCTGACGGATGGGCGTGCGCTACCAAACGGCGCCCCTTCAAATGATGGTCCGACGCCGTGGTGGTACGGATACTCAGTCGGCCACTGGGAGGAGGACACACTGGTCGTAGTTACCGCCGGTTTCCGCGATGACGTTTGGCTGGATGTGGACGGAAGCCCCATGACCAGCGCGGGCAAGATGACCGAGCGCTGGCGGCGGCCCTCCTTCGGGCTGATGCAAGTGGACATCACCATAGACGATCCCAAGACCTACACCAAACCGTTCACCGTGCGCGTGAACCATCGCCTGATGCCGGATACGGAGTTAATGGAGTTTGTCTGCGAAGAGCGCGACGGTGGGCATTACGTTGGTGAAAAGAAGTAACGCGGATCTGCAAAGTGTGCGTTGCCATCCCACGTTCACCCAACCCTTGAACGGGAAGCCCACTTCGCGAAAGTGGGTAATTTTCTTAAAGCAAAACCTTCTCAAGCAAAACCGTTGATGCGGAGACAGGCTAAACTATCCGAAGAAGCGAACAAAGACTACAATGAACCGCCGTACATTTCTTGTAAACGGATTGAAGACCAGCACCGCGGCCGCAACGCTCATCATGCCCTTCGCAAGGGCGAAAGCTGCTGCGTCATCCGCAATCGTGGAGACATCCTCAGGCAAAATCAGAGGCACGGTTTCTTCGAACAAACCGGGCAGGGTCTTTTCCTTCAAAGGCGTCCCCTATGGGGCCTCAACCGAAGGAGCGCGGCGCTTCCTGCCGCCGGTAGTTCCCGGGCCATGGACCGGAGTGAAGGATACGCTGGAGCTGGGCCCGCGGTCGCCGCAGCCGGTTCGCATTTTGATTCCGGAGATGGGCGACGCGCTCACCGGGCATGGCCCGATGAGCGAAGACTGTCTGACCTTGAACGTTTGGACCGCCGGCCTCAAACGCGGCAAGCGCCCGGTGATGGTGTGGTTTCATGGCGGCGGTTTCCGCACCGGTTGGTCCGGCTCCGTCATGTACGATGGCACAGAGCTCGCGCGCAAGCACGATGTGGTTGTCGTCGGCGTGAATCATCGCCTGAATGTCTTCGGCAATCTCTATCTTGCCGGTTTAAGCGGCTCACCAGACGAACGCCTGGCGCAGTCAAGCAATCTCGGCATGCTGGATCTGCTTCTGGCGCTTGAATGGGTGCGCGACAACATCGCGGCCTTTGGCGGCGATGCCGCTAACGTCACCATCTTCGGGCAATCCGGTGGAGGCGGCAAAGTCAGTACCCTGCAAGCCATGCCCAAAGCGAAGGGTCTGTTTCATCGCATGATCGTGCAAAGCACCATCAGTGATACCGGCCTGTGGGGTTTGCAGCAAGAAGAAGCGATGCGGACCACCGAAACATTCTTGGCACGGCTGGGTTTGAAAGCCAATCAACTTGGCAAATTGCAAACGCTGCCTGTGGAGCAATTGCTACGCGCAATGAACGGGGGAACTGGCTCGGCCGAAACCAAGCGAGACGGCAGTGCGCAATATGCTGGTAGTGACCTCTCCCTGCGCCTGGTTCCCGTCGTTGATGGCGTAACCTTGCTGGCCAATCCCTTCGATCCTGTTGCGCCTGAAATTTCCGCGAACATCCCACTGATGGTGGGTTCCGTGGAGACCGAAGCGGTTCCCTACACGGCGCCGAACGATCCTTATTGGACGGTCGACGACTTGGATGACGCCGCGCTTCTGCATCAAGTAGAGAAAACCCTGCAGTGCCCTGAAGCAGATGCCCGACGCGTAGTTGCTGTCTTTCAACATGACCCACGTTGCAAAACCAACGCGGATATCGCCATCATTCTGGCGTCCGACGCCGGGTCATTGCGGACAGCCGGCCATACCATCGCGCTCAGCAAGGCGGCGCAGAATAGAGCCCCGGTGTACGCGTACTATTTCAACTGGCACTCGCCTTTGCGCCAGGGCCGCGTGCGGGCCATGCATTGCATGGAACTGCCTTTTGTTTTCGATCACGTGGATGCGGTCACCTGGATGACGGGCATCGGTCCCGACCGCCAATCGCTGGCCGACAAAGTAAGCGCTGCGTGGGTCGCGTTTGCGCGGACGGGCAATCCGAATCACCAGGGGCTGCTGCCCCAATGGGATCCCTTCACGAAAGAGAGCCGCGAGACGATGATTTTGGGCGGCGAGTGCAAAGCAGTGAACGATCCTTATCGCGCCGCACGTCTGGCCATCGGGGCCGCGCGTGGATAGCTTAGGCCCTACCAACCTGTGTCCAAACCCGCTCGCCATCGTTCGCCGCGCCTCAGACGCAAATCCATGGAGCCGCAAACCATTGTAGGGAGCGGATAATCAGGAATTTTGATGCCGGCCGCTCTATCCTGGAAGCCGCCTTCTATTCGGCAGTAACCGGTGTCACGCGTACCTCAACATCCACTTTTTGGCCGCCGCCACCGAGCGTGATGCCTTTTACCGGGGTCACGTCCCCATAGTCGCGGCCCCAGGCTACGGTAATGTGGCCGTCGGAGGGAATCATGTCGTTGGTCGGGTCCAAATCCAGCCACCCATAGCCCGGGATCAGCACCGAAACCCAGGCGTGCGACGCTTCCGCGCCCGTCACGTCGGCGCCGCTGCGTAAGTAACCACTTACATAGCGCGCCGCCAAATGCCAGGAACGCAGAGCGCCAATCATCACGTGCGCGAAATCCTGGCACACGCCTTCCCTGCGGCGCAGCACGTCGTGCAGGGGAACCTCAATCGAAGTCGATTTCGGTTTATAACGAAACTCTTCATGAATGCGATGCGAAAGTTCCTGCACCGCTTCGGCCAGGTTGCGCCCCGCCCCGAAACTGGGGCGCGCATATTCGGCCAGGCCCGCGGACGCAGCCACAAAGGGCGAATCAAAAACAAACTCGTAGGCGGCCATCAGATCGGCATCCAAATGCGCTGACAGCGCTTGCTGCGCCTGCTCCCACGCGATGGCGGGAAACACGGGCTGTTGCCAGGGCAGCACTTCCACAATGCTGGTGCCGGTGGCCGTCAGCCGGTCGTGTGCCCGGAAAACTGAAAATGCCGATACCTGATTGCCGAAATAATCCTGCCGCTGGTCAAACACGGCTGGTTCCGGATGCACGTCGATGCGGGTTCGCAACACTCTCTGCCGGGGCAGTGCGCGCGGCGTCAGTCTGGCTTCACTTAAGCAGTGCGATACCGGTTGATCGTAAGTGTAAAGCGTGGTGTGTGTGGCCTGATACAGCATGCGGGTACCCCAGAAGTTCGAACGTCTACGGCACCGCGCTCATCCGCGCCACCATCAGGTGATTGAAATGATGCGCAGTCAGCAGCTCGGAGAGATCGTGCAGACTTCCTTCCAGTCGGCGCAAAAAACTTTCCAGGACGGCAAGATTACCCTGCGCATCGCGCTCCGCCAGATCGTCCATCGATGACCGCCGCAAGTCTCCCAGGATGCGCTCCGCCAGCCGCAGCGGCAGCGGGGCATCCGCTTCCGTCGGATCCGGCGGGGCGGTGAAAGCAGTCCCCTCGAAAGCAGTCGCCTGGAAAGCAGTCGCCTGGAAAGCAGTCGGATGGAAAGCAGTCGGATGATATCCGGGTAAACCGCTCATATGCTCCACCAGCGATGCCAGCTGAAATCCAATCGAGCGCGGATTTGACTCGTCCGCCAACAGCGCCTCCAAAACGTATTCGGTCCTGAACTCGGTGAAGTAACGGGCGCGGTAGGTGATCGAACTATCGGCAATGCTCAGCAGAGCCGTCGCCGCCGGTTCAATATCAAACGGCCCGTGCACCAGCGCGGCCAGTAAAAGGTCCGCGGTCTGCCAGCAGCGTTCCAGCCGCCGCCCGATTTCCAGAAACCGCCAGCCATGGCTGCGCGTGGTATTCTCCCCAAGTAAACCCGAGAACGCCGAAAGCACCACCACCACCCGATCCAGCAGCGACATCTGCGCCGTCAACCTTAACTCTCCACGCAGCGATGGTGCGATGGAAAAATCCCGATCCAATTGCTGCACCACCCGCCAGGTGTCTTGCGAAAGCCGTTCCTTCAAGGGCCAGGCCACGCGGCGCAAATTCTGCAGGTTTCGCCCAATGCTCGATCCGCGCGACGGATCCGAGATCATCGCCGATAGCACCTGATTCAATTGCCAGCGCTTTTGGGCGATCGATGAAGGGGCAAAGTCCTCGGGAAGATACCCCAACCCTGAGAGCAGTTGCAAAGCGCTCTCCAAAGACACGGTCTGTCCGAAATCTTCTTCCGAGGAAAGCCCCGGCAACAAGGCCCGCACCAGGCGCACGCCCGATTCCACGCGTTCGCTATAGCGGCCCAGCCAGAATAAATGATCCGCCACGCGGCTGGGCAGTTCCACCCGCGGTGGGGAGTTGCCCGCCGCCCGGGAGATCTTGATTGCAGTCAGTGCCGCCGCCGGGGCTTCCTCCCCTGCGCTACCCAGCACCCAGGTGTCCTTGCTGCCGCCGCCCATCTGCATCGACACCACCGGCGAACTGGCTTCTTTCGATACGCGGGTCAACCCGCCCGGCATCACGTTATAGGAATGCCCGTCCCAGGTGGCGAAAATACGCATCACAATGTGCCGCGGCGTGATCCCCTCCGCTGTGCGCACCGGCGCGGTGGAAAGCGCCACTTGTTCCTGCGCCACAAACTGTTCGGGATCGGCCTGGATACGGCGAATCAAGTCCTGCCGCGCCGCTGCATCCATAAAGGATGGGAACAGCGGATTCTTTCCCGGCTGCGGGAAAGCCGGCTTGATCACCAGTTCTTCCAGGTGTTCGATCACGTAACGCCGGGGGCCCTCATCTCCGCACCACCAGGTGGCCACCGAGGGCAATTGCAAATCTTCCCCCAGCACGTGCTTGCATAGTCCGCGCAGAAACGCCATGTGAGCGGAGGTTTCCATCAAGCCGGTTCCCAGCGCGTTGGCCACCGCCACGTGACCGCAGCGCACTGCTTGCGTGAAACCAGGCACGCCCAATAATGAATCTCCACGCAACTCCAGGGGATCGCAAAAAGCGTCGTCCATGCGCCGTAACACCATGTCTACCGGTTCCAGGCCGCTCAGCGTTTTCAGAAATACACGGTGGTCGCGGACCGTCAGGTCGGCGCCTTCCACCAGCGGAAATCCCCAGTGCCGGGCCAGGAAAGACTGTTCAAAATACGTCTCGTTATTAGGACCCGCCGTCAGCAGCACCACCCGCGGATTGGTGCGGCGGTTGGGTGCCAGATGCAGCAAGGCTTCGCGTGTTTGGTCCAGAAAACGGTTCAGCGGACGTACATGACACTGATCGAAAGCCGACGGCAGCGTGCGCGCGCTCACCAGGCGATTTTCCAGCGCGTAACCGATTCCCGAAGGCGCCTGCGTGCGATCGGAAATCACCCACCATTGGCCATCTTCCGAACGCGCCAGATCCGCCGCATAACTGTGCAGAAAAACTCCGCCCGGCGGCTGAACGCCGTAACAAGGCCGCAGAAAATGGGGACTGGCAAACAGCAGCGCTGCGGGAAATTGGCGGCGCTGAATCAATTGCTGGCCACCGTACAAATCCGCCAGCACTTGGTTTAGCAACGTCGCCCGCTGGCTGATGGCGCGTTCCAGTTGCGCCCATTCCGCCCCATCAATCACCAAGGGAATGGGATCCAGCGACCACGGGCGTTCCATTCCCTGGGAGTCGCCGTAAACGTTATAGGTAATGCCGTGCGCCTGAATGAGATGCTGCCCGGCCTGCCAGCGCCGCGTAAGTTCCTCAGCACCCATCCGGCCCACCGCAACCGCCAGCTTACGCCAGTGATGGCGAGGCATTCCCGAAGGCCGCACCGCCTCATCCCAATAGGCCGAAGGAGCCTGGTAGCGCCACTGTGGGCTCTTGGGAATTGCCGTTTCCGATGTGCTTAATTTCTCCACCCGTGTTTAGTCCAACCGGCCCGCTCGCCGCAAATCCAGAATGGAAGGAAACTCCGGATTCACATCCACCGGCTTGATCTCCAGGTTCCCCGGCGTATGCCCAAAGTCAAAGAACCGCGCTCTGCGGCGCGCCTCCGCTTCATTTGAGTTTACCGCGAAGGTGTCATAATGGCGTCCCCCGGGATGCGCCACGTGGTAGGTACAACCACCTAATGATCGCCCAGCGCTCAGGTCCATCAGATCAAACACCAACGGTGTATGCACCGGAATGGTGGGATGCAGACAATGCGGCGGCTGCCATGCACGATAACGGACTCCGCAAACGAATTCGCCAGCCGTCCCCGTTGGTTGCAGCGGCAGACGAATCCCATTGCAGGTGACGGTTCTGCGCTCGCCGATCAAGCCGCGCACGTGCACTTGCAGCCTTTCGACGGACGAATCCACGTAGCGCGCCGTGCCGCCTGCGCCTTGCTCTTCGCCCAGTACATACCAGGGCTCAATCGCCTGGCGCAGTTCAATCTCCACGCCGTCATAACAAACGCGGCCGTAAACCGGAAAGCGAAACTCGAAATGCGGCGCAAACCAATCGGCCGAAACCGGATAGCCAGCGCGGTTCAGTTGCGCCACCACATCCCGCAAATCCTGCTCCACATAAAACGGCAGCAGGAACCGGTCATGCAGGCGAGTGCCCCAGCGGATCAGCGGTTCTTGATAAGGCTCGCGCCAGAACCAGGCGATCAGCGCGCGGACCAAAGCCTGTTGGGTCAGGCTCATGCGCTCATGCGGAGGCATTTCGAAAGCGCGTAATTCCAATAATCCTAAGCGGCCAGTGCTGCTATCGGGTGAATACAGCTTGTCGATGCAGAATTCTGCGCGGTGGGTGTTGCCGGTAACATCCACCAACAGGTTGCGGAAAATGCGGTCCACCAGCCAGGGTGGACAGTCGGAATCTTTGCCTTTGAGCAGCGAAAAGGCGATTTCCAATTCGTAAACCGCGTCCGCGCGGGTTTCATCCACACGTGGGGCCTGACTGGTGGGTCCAATAAACACACCCGAAAACAAATACGATAGCGCCGGATGATTCAGCCAAAACCCGAGCAGACTCTTCAGCAAATCCGGACGGCGCAAAAACGGACTATCGGCTGGTGTAGGCCCGCCCAGAACCAAATGATTGCCGCCGCCGGTGCCGGTGTGGCGGCCGTCCAGCATGAATTTTTCCGTGCCCAACCGCGCCTGGCGTGCCTGTTGATAGAGGGTGGTGGTGTTATGCACCAACTCCTGCCAGTTGTGTGACGGGTGGATGTTTACTTCCAAAACGCCCGGGTCTGGCGTAATTTTGATCTGTTGCAAGCGCGGATCAAACGGTGGAGGGTAGCCCTCCACCAGCACCGGCATTTGCAGCTTCGCGGCTGTATCTTCAATCGCGGCGATCAGGTCCACGTAATCTTCGGCGGACTTCACCGGCGGCAGGAACGTGTACAACTTTCCTTGCCGCGCTTCCACCGTCAAGGCGGTTCGAATGATGGAATCATCGGTTTCCGTGCCGCCGGGCAAGGGTTGCAAATTCTGCCGTTGCCGCGGCGGACCCGCCAGCTCGATCCTACGCACTTCACGCTGCTCCGGACGTTTGTACACGGCCAGTGGAGGCGCCGGCGCCATCGGGTCAATGGTAAAAACTTTCCTGATTTTATCCGCGGGCTCCGCCTTTAAGCTTTCCAGCGGAAGACGAAAACCCACCGGAGAATCGCCCGGCAGCAAAAACAAATGCTTGGCGCGCAGCATCCACAAGCCGGTTTGCCAGTGCGGCCCGTCTTTTTCCTGCACCCTCTGCAGCGGCAAAACGAATCCCGTTGGTTGTCCCAAGCCATGCGAAAAAACGCGGCGCAAGCGTTCGCGTTCTTCCGGATCGTCCAGCTGGTTGTCCACCGGATTCACGTTGATGGGCAACTGGCTTTCTTTGTGAATATAGATCAGCGGATCTTCATACGCCGCGATCAGGTTCTCGGAACCTACCGCCAGCCGTGTGGCCAGATGTTCCGCGAAGGTTTGCGCATTGGCATGGGTGAAGCCGTAATCGCGATCCGGCTGGCCGCACCATTGGTGGTCCTCCCATAAAGGAAAGCCGTCGGTGCGCCAATAGCAAGTGAAAGCCCAGCGCGGCAGCGATTCTCCGGGGTACCACTTGCCTTGCCCGAAATGCAGCATGCCTCCCTGGGGGGCGAATTGTTCGCGAATGCGATTGATCAAATCGCCGGCCAACCGCTGCTTGTTGGGGCCCAGCGCGGCCGTGTTCCACTCCTCCCCGTCCACATCGTCAATGGAAACGAAAGTTGGTTCGCCGCCCATGGTCAACCGCACATCGCCGGCGGTCAGTTCGTCATCGATGCGATGTCCCAGTTCCTCGATCTTCTGCCACTGGGTTTCGCTATAAGGCTTCGTCACGCGGGGATCTTCGTGAATCCGCGTTACTTTCATTTCGTGAACGAACTCCACCTGGCACGGACTCACCAGGCCCGAAACCGGCGAAGCGCTTTGCGGCTGCGGAGTGGCCGCCAGCGGAATGTGGCCCTCTCCGGCGAACAATCCGGAGGTTGGGTCCAGACCTACCCAGCCCGCTCCCGGTAAGTAGACTTCGGTCCAGGCGTGCAGATCCGTGAAGTCTTCCTTCGGACCTTCCGGACCCTCTAGCGGCTTACTATCGGGTTTTAGCTGAATCAGATAGCCCGAAACAAAACGCGCCGCCAGTCCCAGCCGGCGCAAAATGTCCACCAGCAGCCAAGCGGAATCGCGGCAGGAGCCGGAGCGCTTTTCCAGGGTCTCCGCCGGTGTTTGCACGCCGGGCTCCATGCGGATGACGTAGCCGATGTCGCTCTGCAAACGCTGATTCAGTTCCACCAGGAAAGTAATAATGTGCTGGGGTTTGCGGTGGATCGAATCGAGGAACCGCTGCAGATGCGGCGCCGCCGGACTCACTTCCAGGAACGGAAACAGTTCGTGGTGCAAGGCATTCTCGTAAACAAACGGAAAGGTTTCTACCGAGGGCTCCAGGAAAAAATCAAACGGATTGATGACGGTCATTTCCGCCACCAGATCCACCACCAGCGAAAATGTCCGGGTGGGGGCAGGGAAGTTCAACCGGGCCAGGAAGTTGCCCTGCGGGTCCTGCTGCCAATTGATGAAATGATCCTTCGGTTCAATGGTCAGCGAATAGCTGCTCACCGGCGTGCGGCTGTGCGGAGCCGGCCGCAGGCGCACCGTTTGCGGGGAAAGCGTAACCAGCCGGTCGTACTGATAGACCGTTTTATGATGCAGCGCGACGCGAATACTCATGTTGTGAATTAGGACTGCGATTGACGTTGGCTTTGCCGCAATTCCGTGGCCCGGGCGATGAATTCTTCCCGCATGGTGATATCGATCAGATTCATTTTGCGCTGCAGGGCATCCAGATATTCGTGCAAGCCGCCAGCGATGACAGCATCGGTGGAGGCGTAGTCCAACTCCGCCCGCAACTGCCCCATCAACTGCTCGGAACGATATTGGTAGTAACCGATCGCGGTTCCCGAAATAGCGTGCAGTGATTCATTGGCGCTGCCAATGCAATAGTGAACCGCGCGCGGGAAGTCGCGGTCCATCACCAGGAAATCCACTACATCGCGGGGTGTGATGCGGCCGTACTTCTTGCGGTACATTTCAAAGCCGCTTACCGATTTCAGCACGGCAGCCCAGTGAATATCGTCGTAGGGCGTTCCCACATCTTTCGCCGACGGAAGCAGCATGAAGTATTTGACGTCCAAAATGCGCGAAGTCTTATCGGCGCGTTCCAGCTTTCGTCCCAGCCGCAGAAAATGCCACGGCTCGTTGTGGGTCATCGTTGAATCGGTAACCCCCTGAAACAGATGGCAGCCCAGGCGGATTTCCCGGAAGGCGTCCAGCAGGCGCTCCGGCTCTGGCATGGAGCGCTGGGACTGAATCTGCAAGTACATCTGGTTAACCTGAGCCCACATCTCCGAAGAAATGGTTTCGCGAACGCTGCGGGCGTTTTCCCGGGCAGAGCGTAAGCACGAGGTGATGGAATTGGGATTTTCCACGTCGTAGGCCAGGAATTCGATCACCCGGGCCTGCGTGGCCTCGCCATAGCGTTTCTGAAAAGCTTCGGTATCTCCGCTGGTGTCTATCAAGGGCTGCCATTGGTGCGCCGGGTCCAACGGCAGATCCAGTTGCAGATTCAAATTCACCCCAATATAGCGGGCGACGTTTTCGGCGCGTTCGATGTAGCGGGCCATCCAATACACCGCATCCGCCACGCGGCTGAGCAGGGGATGGGTGCTCATGATACCGCCCCATCAGTGGACGGCGCTCCATTGCCCGTCAGAACCCCATCACCGGCCAGGACCCAGGTATCTTTGCTGCCGCCGCCTTGCGAGGAATTCACCACCAGCGAGTTCTTGCGCAGCGCCACGCGCGTTAATCCTCCGGGCAAAATGCGAATTTCCTCGCCGTAAAGAATATACGGCCGCAGGTCCACGTGCCGCCCTTCTAGTTTGTCACCAATCAAAGTCGGCACCCGCGACAACGCGAGCGTTGGCTGGGCAATATAATTGCGCGGATGCGCCTGGATTTTGGCGGAGAATTCCTCGCGCTGGGCCGCCGTCGC
This sequence comes from Terriglobia bacterium, assembly GCA_025350105.1. Classification (GTDB taxonomy): domain Bacteria; phylum Acidobacteriota; class Terriglobia; order Bryobacterales; family Bryobacteraceae; genus Palsa-187. The sequence goes on from JANXYJ010000168.1 coordinate 26,685, forward strand.
ATGCGGGCCGATCAACATTCCATAACCGCCGGCTTCGTTGGCGGCCTTCACCACCAGTTTGTCCAGATTGCTTAAGACATGCTGCCGGTCGGCGTCGCGCCAGCACAAATACGTCGGCACATTGGGCAGAATCGGGTCTTCGCCCTGGTAGTAGCGGATCATATCATGCACGTAGGCGTAAACCACTTTGTCATCGGCCACGCCGTTGCCCGGTGCGTTGGCCAACGCTACTTTTCCCGCGCGAAAGGCTTGCACCAAGCCCGGTACGCCCAGCAGCGAATCCGGCCGGAATTCCAGCGGATCGAGGAAATCGTCGTCAATGCGGCGATAGATCACATCCACCTTGAAGCGGCCTTTGGTGGTGAGCATCCAGACGACTTCGTTCTCCACCACCAGGTCACGGCCTTCCACCAGCGGGATGCCCATTTTCTGGGCCAGAAAGCTGTGTTCAAAGTACGCCGAGTTATAGATGCCGGGCGTCAGCAGCACCACCACCGGTTTGTTGGTGGAACCTTGCGGCGCCATGGCTTCCAGCGTTTCGAGCAAGGTGCTGGTGTAGTCATCCACCGGCCGGACGCGCAAACCTTCAAACACTTGCGGGAAGGTTCGCTTCATCAGGTCCCGGTTTTCCAGAACGTAGGAGACGCCGGAAGGCACCCGCAGATTGTCTTCCAGGACGTAAATCTGGCCGTCGCCGTGGCGCACCAGATCGGTACCGGTGATGTGGCACCAGACGCCCCGCGGAGGATTCAACCCTACGCATTGCGGCCGGTAGAACACCGCGGAGCGAATCACTTCCTCTGGGATCACCTTGTCCTTGATGATCTTCTGATCGTGATAAATATCGTCAATGAACTGATTGAGGGCCCGGATGCGCTGTTTTAATCCGCGTTCAATCCGTTCCCATTCCTCCGCGCGCACAATGCGGGGGATCAGATCGAAAGGGAAAATGCGCTCGGTTCCACCCGCATCGCCATACACGTTGAAGGTGATGCCCAATTGCACCAGGCGGCGTTCGGCGGCGCGCTGGAACCGCTGCAGTTGGCCATCCTCCAGGTTCGAGATGGTATCAAGCAGCAGCTTTGCTTCTTGACGGGCCTGCCCGGACGGGTCAAACATCTCGTCATAAAATCCTTGCGTATCGTAATCACTCAGCAACACGAAAGATCCTCAATTCAAAACCGCAGATTCCATTGGTTCTTATCTTCGCAGAATTGGGGCAGGGGAGACTATCGAAAGAAGCTATCGGGGCTATAACGAAAGCACACTATCGATAGCGGCATTCATTTTTTCCACCCGGGCCCGCACCAGCGATTGAAAGTCCACCTCTGAAATGTGCCGGTTGGGCAGTTCGTAGGTGATGCTACGCGAAGCACTGACGATGGCGCCCAGGCCACCGGGATGGAAGCAGGGCACTACGTCCTGGGCGGTTCCGCCTTGGGCCCCGTAGCCCGGTACCAGGATGATCGCTTTGGGCATCCGGCCGCGAATTTGGGCGGCTTGTTCCGGATAGGTCGCGCCGACGACCGCGCCAATGGAGCTGTAACCGCTTGAGCCCAGTACGGTTTCGCCCAGAGACGCCACCAATTCGGCCACTTTGTCGTAGATGGTTTTGGCCTCGCCGGCAAGGGTCAGGTCTTGCAGATCGCCGGAACCGCGATTGGAGGTTTTCACCAGAACGAAAATGCCCGTACCGTGTTTTTGGCACGCATCCACGAATGGCAACAAACTATCGCGGCCCAGATAGGGCGAGACAGTGAGAGCGTCGCCTTGCAAAGACGGGTGGCCACCACCCAGAAACGCCCGCGCGTAGGCCTCCGCGGTAGAACCAATGTCATTGCGTTTGCCATCGACGATTACCAGCAGACCGCGGCTGCGCGCGTAGCCGATGGTATCGGCCAGCGCCAATATACCGGGAATGCCGTATTGCTCGAAGAAAGCGGTTTGCGGTTTGACGGCGGGTATCAGATCGGCGATGCTGTCGATCACCAGCCGGTGAAAAGTGGCGATGGTGCGGCGCAGACCGTCGTCCGTATCGATAGCGCTGAGCACAAACGTCGGCATGTTTTCAACGCGCGGGTCCAGCCCCACGATGCAGGGAGAATGTTTTTGGCGTATGGCTGTGATCAGGCGGTCGGCAAAGTTGGTCACTACTTTTGGAGTTTACAATAAGCCATGTAGGCTGGTTCTGAAAACCAGTCTTTTTTAAAAGATCGACACGGAGCATGAGATGAATCAGAAAATCAATCGGCGCGACTACGGAAAAGGCCTGGTTGGCATGGCGGCCTTGGCCGCTGCTGCAAAAAAAGCAGGCGGGCAGGAACCTTCCGTTCCGCCGCAGGGAGTGGGCAAAGGGTTTCGGCATATTTCTTACAGTGATGTTGGCGGACGGCCGGACACCGTGCAGGTGATGCTGAATCGCGAACATCTTTACGTGGGCCACATGTTCAGCAACGGCGTGACGATTCTGGATGCCGCCGATCCGCGCAAGTTGAAGCCGGTGGGAACTTTCACCGGCGGCGATTTTACGCGCACGCATCACCTGCAGGTTTCAAACGATCTGCTTTTGCTGGCCAATGGCGCCAACATCGTCGCCATGCAGTCGTATGACAATATTCGCGGCTATTTCGAAAATGGCTTGGCGGATAGCATTAGCAATCGCAAGAAATTCCGCGCGGGATTGAGCATTCACGATATTTCGCGGCCCAATGAAATGCGCGAAATTGCTTTTTTGGAGATGCCGGGTTTGGGAATCAATCGCCTCTGGTGGGCGGGCGGACGTTATGCCGCGATTGCCGCGCATTTTGACGGCTTCACCGATCACTTTCTGTGCATGGTGGACCTGCAGAACATTACCAAGCCAGAAATTGTCGGCCGGTGGTGGATGCCTGGGATGAACCGCGCCGCCGGCGAACCGGCAACGCTGAAACCGGGCAAGCGCGTTGGTTTACATCACATGATTACCGCCGGAAATCGCGGCTACGGAGCCTGGCGGGACGGCGGTTTTACGGTGCATGATTTGAGTGACACTAGCAAGCCGAAGCTGATTTCGCACATCAATTGGTCACCGCCATTTCCCGGTGGCACGCACACGCCGCTGCCTTTGCCGGGCCGCAAAATGGCGGTGGTCGCCGACGAGGCCAACGCAGAAAAATGCGCCAAAGGCATGTTCGCTACTTTTCTGGTGGACCTGCGCGCGGAAGAAAATCCGGTGACCATCGCAACCTTGCCGTCTCCCAAGGAAAGGGACTTCTGCGGGTTCGGCACGGTGGGTCCGCACAACTTGCACGAAAATCGGCCAGGGACATTTCAAAGCGAAGAGAAGATTTTCGCGACCTACAACGTTGCGGGCGTGCGGGTCTTTGATATTAAGGATGCGTATTCGCCCAAAGAGATTGCCTTCTGGGTTCCGCCGACTCCCAAGAAATTGATCGACCCGCGCCCCAATGTCGCGCTGGCCGCGAAGGCGGCGGACATTTTGGTCACCACAGACGGGATGGTCTTCGTCACCGATTGGAACGCCGGGTTGCACGTGCTGCAGTATGAGGGGTGAAGGGACGGACAGATACACTTCGGCCATAGAGTGTTTGAAACATTTCTCAACGCTTCTTTCGAACGTGCGTTGCGGGTGGCCGGGGCTTCTCGGACTTATCGCCGGAGGTGTAGTCATTGTTTGGCCCGGATCCTTGCGGATCCGGGTTGGACAATAACCCGGCCACCAATGTTTGAGCCAAATCTAGCTGGCTGCTTGCGCAGCTTTTAACAGGGGTCTCGTATGATCGCTTTCATGGCGACCGCTGGTTTGTCCTGCTTTCGATGA
>JANXYJ010000182.1 GCA_025350105.1 Terriglobia bacterium
GCTTCGTCCGCAAAATGTGTTGGAGTCGTAAAATCAAATCCGCCAATCAGGCGCGGTCACGCGGTCGCGCGTAATGGCCGCGACGTTCTGCGTGCCGCAGTTGCCCATCACCAGTTTCAGTTCGCCTTGCAGGATTTCGAGTACGCGTTCGACTCCGGCTTGGCCGAAGGCTCCCAGGCCCCACAGCATGGGGCGGCCGATACCCACGCCTTTTGCGCCGAACGCAAGCGCTTTGAAAACGTCCGTGCCGCGGCGGAAACCACCGTCGACGAACACTGGAATGCGATTGCCCACTTCGGCGATCACCTCGGGTAGCGCTTCGATCGTCGCGCGGCCGGTTTCGGTGCTGCGCCCGCCGTGATTGGAAACCCACACGCCATCGAGCCCATGTTCCAAAGCCAGCCGCGCATCTTCCCGCGTGTCGATGCCCTTGATCATCAACTTCACCGTCACCAGCTTGCGCAGGCGTTCGACGAAGGCCCAATCCATCGCCGGGTTCTGCGTGGCCACGCCGGTCATGTCAATGCCGTCGTACATGCGCTTCTCTTTTATGTTTTGGCCGGGTTCGCCTTCGTGGCACAGCGCGCACTGGCGCGAATCTTTGGGGCGCATGCGCTTGTAGGTTTGGCTGTTGCGGCCGGTGGTGTTGTCCACGGTAAGCGCAACCACCGGGCAGCCGGAGGCCTCTACCCGCTTGATAATTTTTTCGGTGACGGCCCACGCGTTGGGTGCGTAGAGCTGGTACCAAACAGGCCGCGCTCCCGCTTGATTCACTTCTTCCACGCCGCTGGAAGTGGATGACGACAGCACCTGCAGCGTGCCGCGCGCTTTGGCCGCCCGAGCGACCGCAACTTCGCCATCGGCATTGAAAGATTTTTCGCCGCCGGTGGGGCACAAAAAGATCGGGCTGTTATAAGGTGTACCGAAGAACTCCGCCCGAATGTCCACTTTCGTCGCGTCATGCAAACGGCTGGGCCGCAACTGCACATGCTTGAAGCCCTCGCGATTGGCTTTCAGCGTCAGGTCATCGTCGACGCCGCTGGACATGTAAGCCCAATGCCCTGCGCCCACTTTGCGGTGCGCGGCTTCCTCGAAGTCCATGATGTCCAGGGCGTCGCGCGGGTCAGAAAGGGGATCGCCGATGACATCGGCGGCCAGTGCGCCGATCCCGCCGGCCATCCCGCCCAGGGCTGCAAGGTACGGGCTGCCAGCCAAAAACTTCAGAAACGCACGGCGGTCATCTGGAGACGGTTCCGGAAGATGTGGTTTCGGCGAATTTTCCTTCATCGCTGGGTATTTTACCGCAGTTGGGTATTCGCAAGAATGCCATGCGGCTGGGTAAACCCGCGCTATTTGGTGAGCTCAGGGTGCTGCGTGATCGAATCTTCGCTGGTGAATTTGGCCGTCCGATTGCTTAGATGGCTTCCTGCCTGGAGGCACGCTTTTATGGAAACACAGAGGCACGCCTATGCTCATGCAAATTGAAAACCCGCTGATCGAATCCATCTATTCATTCCCTATCCTGGAGATTTTCCACATCACCGGGTACGCGTTTGCCATTGGCACGGTAGCGTTGATCGATTTCCGAATTTTAGGATTCGGACTGCGCAAACAAGCCCCCGCGCAATTGATGCAGGACCTGAACCTGTGGACTGTGTGGAGCTTGGCCGTCGCGGTGATGTCCGGCATGTTGCTGTATTCCACCGACCCTGACAAATACTACGAAAACTGGGCGTTCTTGCTCAAGCTTCCGTGCCTGATCGCAGCGATTGTGTTTCACTTCACGATATTCCGCAAGCTGGTGTTGAAGGACGCAGGTACCGGCGTGGCCAAAGCGCTGGCCTGCGTGTCGCTGGCGCTGTGGGCATCGGTGGTGTTTGGCGGAACATTTATCGGGATTTGATTTATGCCTGTCTCACTTCTAAAGACCGCCATCTGGCTGCAGAACACGCCGCTGTTTATCTTCATTCGTCAGGCGGACTACGGTTACTACCTGACGCTGGCCTGCCACCTCACTTCCATTTCGCTGTTCGCCGCCATGATTGTAATCACCGATTTGCGCCTGCTGGGTGTGGGTTTGCGCAACTATTCCGTGGCTGACGTGGTGAACCAACTTCGCGTGCCCAAGCGCATCGGGTTTGTGTTGGCGGCCAGCTGTGGCTTTCTGGTGTTTGGCACCAAAGCCGAAGAATACTACTACAACGCTTTCTTTCGCACGAAGGTAGTGCTGTTTATTCTGCTAGGCGTGCACGCGCTGATTTTCCGCCAGCGCATCTACAATCATCCGGAGGAATTGGACAAACTGCCCACTTTGCCCGCCAATGCGAAAATAGCAGCGGGGTTGTCACTGCTGCTGTGGCTCTGCATCGTGATGGCCGGCAGAGGCATCGGCTACCTTCACCCGCCGCCGCTTTCGCACCACTTTGTTTACCCGGACTGACCGTTTCTTCCTATTCGCAGGCCGTTCCAAAGCCGTTCCAAAGTCGTTCCAAAGACCAGCAGCGGTGCAGGCGGGCCGGTAGGCAGAAGCCGGATTCTGCTTGCCAAATTCCGCTTTAAAATGGGGCCATATTCTGAGCAGCGATACATACAGCGGAAGCCCGCCATCATTCATACGAATGGCACACAAATGTGCCGGGCGGGTAGCCAACCTGGGCGGATTTTGTCAGAGGATCGCTCACCGCGCTGCCCGTGCGGTTCCCAATTGACAACGACATAAAAAGGCCATAGTGTTGCAGATGTTGGGTACCCGCCGCGGTATTCATGCAACGCGATCTTTAGAGAAGACCGCCGAATGGCAACTATTCTGTTCTGTCGCGAAAAACGCGCCAGACAAACCGAGCGACCGATAAGCCAAACCACAGAGAACCAAACGACCAGGGACAAACAACACTTGGCGGGAACCAACTTCCGGCAAGCGTAAACTTCGAGTTCTCTTTTTGTGGGTCATCCGAGACTGAGCAGGTGAAAGCAGCCTACGTAGCCAGCCTGCATCATCAGCCGCGGATGCGCCGAAGCGAAGAGAGGGGAATCCCGTTAGATGAACACGCCGCGTGTCCTGATGCTTGATTTTGACACAAGCCAGTATCTCAACCGCGATTTGAAGTTGATTCTGGAAACCGCCAGAAATCCATGCGTTGAACTGTGCCAGGATCACATCAACCAAACCAGCCTGGCGGGAGCGATCACGCGTTACGATCCCGCCGTGGTGTTCCTTCTGCTCGGGCAAATTCCATTGAAACGGGCCGGCGGCTTTCTGGCGGACATGGGCTGCAACAGCGGCTTGAACAACCCGCGATGCCCTATGTTGGTTGTGGCTGGCGATAGCGAACCGGACGACCTCTACCAACTGTTGGAGCGCGGCGTGGCGGACTTCGTCACTTCTCCCTTGAGAGCGTCGGACATTCTGCCCCGTTTGTGGCGTCTGCTGAATGACACTTCGCACAACATCAGTCAGCACTTCGGGAATAATCAGGTTGGACAAAATTCAGTGAGCCAGCAATCGGGGACCGGTGCTCTGCGGGCCCTGGTGGGGCGCAGCCCGGAGTTCATGACCCAGCTGCAGCGAATCCCCATGGTGGCCAAGTGCGACGCCAGCGTGCTGATTTCCGGTGAGACCGGCACCGGCAAGGAACTGTTCGCCAAAGCCATTCACCAGCTGAGCCCCCGTGCCAAGGGGCCGTTTACGCCGGTGAACTGCGGGGCCATCCCGGTGGAGTTGGTTGAAAATGAACTGTTCGGCCACGAACGCGGTGCGTTTACGGGAGCCAATGCCTCAAGGACCGGCCTGATTCAGGAAGCCAATGGCGGGACACTTTTCCTGGATGAAATCGACTCCCTGCCACTGCTGGCGCAGGTAAAACTGCTTCGCTTTTTGCAAGAGAAGGAATACCGCGCATTGGGGTCCAGCAAAACTCACCGCGCGGATGTACGGGTGATTACGGCTACCAATCTGAATATTGAAGAGGCCGTCCGCTGCGGCAGGCTGCGCCAGGATCTGTACTATCGGCTGAATATCATCGCTCTCATGCTGCCGCCGCTGCGTCAGCGGCCCGACGATATCAGCGAACTGGCGGATCATTTTTTGAGGAAATTCGCCGTGAAGTTCGGCAAACGCCTGACCGGATTCAGTGCCGAAGCCCGCCAGCAGTTGAGCCTGCACAGTTGGCCCGGCAACGTCCGCGAGTTGGAGAACACGATAGAACGGGCGGTGGCGCTGTGCGAGCAGGATACGATCACCGAAGCCGATATCGCATTGCCGTCCAGTACGAAAGAGGCAGGCCCGCAATCGTTTCAAGATGCCAAAGCCAGCGTAGTGACGCAGTTTGAACGGAACTATCTCCAAAGCCTGATGCTGGCCTGCTCGGGCAATATCACCCGCGCCGCGGAGGTGGCACAAAAAGACCGCCGCGCGTTTTGGGAACTCCTGCGCAAGCACAAGATCGACGCACGCAACTACAAAAACGAACGTGCTGGGTTAATGCAGCCCACCCCTCGGAATGATCCTGGCGCCCTGATTTTGGCCTCCTGACGCATTAATTTTCCTACACGGCTTATTCATTTTCCGGCAGACCTCCCTAGGGGACCAGGCACCCATTGCGTTTCCAGGCATTTGGAAAGATCTAGGCGGTATTCATCCATCGGGGCTTACCTGGGCCTATTCTCCAGATTGCAATAGTGCAATTGCAGCCTCCACTGCCGCACGTTACAATCACATTAGTACTTGTAGTTTCGGCCGCCCGTTGCTCTCGGCCTGTCGCCCCAAGCTAGTAGCTACCCAGCCAGTCGCTAAAAGGGAGAAGTGCCCGGGAGTCCCCCCGCAGCAGTTCCGCATGCAGCTTTGTTGAGAACAGCCATGCAGGGAACTGTATAGAAGACCGATAGATAAGCCGAGAAGTCGGCACCAGCAAGGCCGCACTGCGGCCTAATGTTTTTGGAAGGTTTCTGGAGGATCCATGAACGTTGCATTTGAAAGAAAGTTGTCGGAATTGCGCGAAGAAGCCGAAGCCGAAGGGCTGCCGGCAGTTCACCTGGCTCTCCACATGCTACATGCCTGCTATCTGGAGGGCATGCAACAGGATTTCGCTAGGCATTGTTGCGAATTTTCCACCATGAAGATTTCACCGGCTTCCGGAATTAGCACACCGGCGTAGTCCGGCTGTCCACCGTTAATAACGATCCTGGTGTGTCCGTTCCCGTGGCTGGTGCGATTTCAGGAAGACGCTTGCCCCCTCGCGTGGAAATGTTGGAAACCTTACCAAAATCCGGACAAACGCGTCCTTTTCTAGGGCGAATTTGTCCATGTAGCTCTATTACTGCCCAAACGCCCACTGCAAATCTAACTCACAGTGCTATCTGATTGATTCAAAATGTAAAGGAATCGCGAGGCGATTCCACAGCATCGCCGGAATTCACAGTCCTTCAACCATTCCCCCAGCTAGATCCGGACAAAAGCCTCGCACTGTCTCTACCGCCACCACTGAAAACAAGCCACTTATTCCTGGCCCCGGAAGTGCATTTGTATGAGTGGTTCCATGCAC
>JANXYJ010000191.1 GCA_025350105.1 Terriglobia bacterium
CATCATGTGGGGGATGAAAAATCCCAGCAATTTTCTGCTAAAAGTGGACAAGACGGTGACCATGTCGGTGACCGCTGTCGGCAAAATTCAGTAGTTACCATTTCAGCAGCTACCAACGTAGAAGAACCAGCTCCGAACAAAACCCAGGGCCCATGGCGGCCAGGATGCTATAGGTTCCTGGCGCCGGCTTGCGGTGTAGCATCACTTCTTCCAGCACCAACAAAACGGATGCCGAGGACAGGTTGCCCGTTCGCTTCAGGCACGTCCACGAAGCGTCCAGCGCGCCTTCGGGCAAATTCAACGCCTTCTGCGTGGCTTCCAGCACTCGCGGGCCGCCGGTGTGCAGAATCCAACTGGTCACCTGACTGCGCGATAGCCCTTGTTCCTGCAGGAACGCGTCCACGTCGCCGGCCAGATTCTTTTCCACCACTTCAGGTACTTCGCGCGAAAGCACAATTTGAAAACCTTTTTCTGAAATGTCCCAGCCCATCACTTGTTCGGTGTCCGGATAAAAGATTGACTTGGTTGCCAGTACGCCTGGGCCGGTGGCGCTGACGTGTTCTGCTCCCGCGACCAGCACCGCTCCGGCGCCATCGCCAAAAAGTCCAGCGGAGATCAGGTTTGCCACCGAGAGATCTTCCTGCTGGAACGTTAAAGAACACAACTCTACTGAAACCACGGCGGCAACCTGCTTCGGGTAAGCCAAAACATAATCGGCGGCGCGTGAAATGCCGGCCGCGCCGGCGACGCAGCCCAATCCGAAGATGGGCACACGTTTGATGTTGCTGGACAAATGCATCCGGTTGACCAGCCGGGCATCAATCGACGGGCTGGCGATGCCTGTCACCGAAACAAAGAACAGCGCTCCCAGATCGGAAGTTTGCAGGCCGGCGCGTTGCAGCGCACAACCCAGCGCTTTTTCGCCTAACTCCTGCGCCACGTCAATCCAGTGCTGATTGGCTTTCCCCCAACTGCGCAGGCCAATATATTCGGTGATGGGCAAAGCCAGATGGCGCGTATCCACGCCGATGCGTGCTTGCAGGCGCTGCATGAACAGAGGGTTGTCCACCTTGGGTCCCCAAAAAGCTTGTAGCGCGGAAAGCAGGGTTTCCTGCGGATAGGAATATTTAGGCAGAGCCGAAGCACAGCCGGCGATAAAAGGAGAATTCATAGATTCAGCAGCCGATTTAGTGAAGCCGCGCCAGTTCATCTGCGTACAGATGATTATGCGGAAACTGGCGGTTCAAGTCCGTAAGGATTTCGCGCGCTTGCATGCGATCCATATCACGCAGGGCGGCCACCGCCAGCAGCAGGCGGGCGTAGGGTTTCAGGTAGTTTCCCTTTGCGGCGGTGATCTTCAGCCGTTCCAGTCCACGATTGCGATCGGTCTCGGCGCCCGCCAATTGCAGAAACCAACGCATGGGCGCGGCTTTCAGGCTCAGCATGTAGTTTTCCACGCCCACGGCCAAATGCGCATCGTAGAACGTAGGATCGATCGACAAAAGCTTTTCCGCCATCTGGCGGCCATTCTTTACCGAGCTCAGCGCGGACAAATACCGCTTGTCGATCAATCCGTCGAAGTCAGAGCGCAGGCCGTTGACCAGAATGGTGGCAAACAGCGCATTGCGATCCTGCGAATTGGCCGACAAAGTCGCCGCAGAAAGCTTTTCCGATCGGGCGACGGCAGCGTCGAAGGACTGGCGCACCTGCCGATCCGGCGTCAGCTTTTTGGGATGGCGAAAATTGTCGTCATGCACGAAAAATTCCGATTGCAAAATTTGCAGCCGGTCCATTTCCGCAAAAAGATACGCCGCCGCATCGGAGGCCGGTCCCACCGGGTCCGCCGGTTGCAGCCGGACGTAATTGCCGAACGTCTTGTGCGCTTCTTCGAACTGAAGATCGTACATCTGGCGATAGCCCAGGCCCAAAGGGGCCTGCGCGTTGGACAAATCCGCCGCCATCACTCTGGTGAGTGACACCGCGGTTAACAATAATAAGAGGCTGACAGAAAACTTCGTCACAGATCCTGATACGCTCATGGACGCGGCTGGCCGATCTTCGAGTACGTGTGATCGACGCCACTTCTTTGAGTGTAAACATTTCGCAGGTGCAAAACTGCAGGCGGATGTGTGCAGGCGGATGTGTGCAGGCGGATGCGCAGTCAGACCACTACAGTCCGACAAAGCGGCAGCGTGCCTCAGGAAGTTCTGGAAAAGCAAAAGCCCCGCCGCTCGCACGGTGGGGCCCAGATTTGACACGCGAATTTAACACCCGGATTTGACGCGTCGTTGTGATGCGGAAGATCTCCGAACTAGCGCGCTGTCAGCCTAATCGAGTGAAGCCGCAAGTGCCCCTCGATTTTGTTATCGAACTTAGTGGAGGGCAAGCGGATCAGCTGCAGGTTCACGGCGCGGGTTTGCCCAGGAACGGTAAAGTCCAAACTCAGAATGGCATGCGTAGCGGTGGCCGGAACCGGATCGGACTCCACATGGAATCGGTTGGGCGATTCCGTGTCCAATATCTGAAAGAACGGTTTCTGATCGGTGGTCAAGCCTTCGCTGCTGATTTCCGCCGCCAGCCGATACCGTCCGGGCGTCACGGCTGCGGATTGGTAAATATCGCGAAAGTCTATATTGCCTGAGCCCGGAAATCGTACATCCACACCATCGCCATCGCGCGTGATTTCCACGGTTGTCGACGAAGATAAATTCCAATCCAGCGGCACGCGCCGCGGTGTTTCCGAGAAGTCCGGATTATTCAGCAGTTGCCGGGAATTCCCCCGCTGTGCACGCCCTTCGGCTCGCCATTCCAACCAAACCTCCCGCGCGGATGGATAATCCTTGCGTCTCCAAAATTCATTTACGATGGCCATGGCCGATTCCTCGTCGGCCAGATGGCGAGCCCGCATCCAACTCCACACCGAGGTAATCTCCGTCTGCGGCATTTGTTGGCCGATCATCCAATGCAGCCACGCTTTCGCCGGACGGGGCAAGGCTGGAATGGCTTGGTCAGCCTGTTGCCCGCCTGGCAGATTCGCGTGCACCTTATTGCTGAAGACCGGCAATCCCGATTGCCGAGCGTAGGAGAACAGCACTTCGTCGAAGGCCCGGGTGAGCGCCAGAATCCGGGTGGACATCTGAAACTCGTCGCCGCGGCGGTTGTGAGTGAAATAGAAATTGGCCGCACGCATCGCCACGCTGGGAATTTCTGGCGCCAAGGCCAGGGCCTGTTGAAATGCGGCCGCTGCCTCCGTGTTTTTTCCGCGCATCGCTTGGAATTCGGCGTAAGTGCACCATGCGTCAGGGTTGTTGGAATCCTGCTGCAGCAAAGCAGCCACTTGCGCTGGTGATATTTCGCCCGCTGCGGCGGCTTCATACATTTGATCGAAGCGGCAAAGCCCGCGCTGGCACCAAGCGGAGTCCGCCGTGCGCGGCAGATTTTCCACGGCCAGAGAGATACCGCAAAGCAACAGCGCAGCCAGTGGGATCAGCAATCTCATGGATTAGAAAATGTCGGCGCGCTGGTTTCTGACGGCCGGCACCAATGCCCCGGACGCTTCGTCCAGTTCCAAGCGACTTCTTGCTTGATTTGACTCCTCTTGATTTGACCCCGGGCCGGCTTTATAGTATTTGCGTTTTGTCGCGCTCCGCAACGCCGGGCTCACCGCCAAACCTGCCAGCCATGCAATGGCCAGCGCGTTCCCGGGTATGTACAGATTGAAGTCCACAATGCTGTGGAGCGCGATGGCCAATAGTCCACCCGCAAGGCCCAACGCAAACGGCCAGTGCTCCGGGTGCGGACACACCAACGCAGAAATCAGGCGAAAGCCAATCACGCCTGCCAATCCATACGCCAGCAGCGCACCCACCCAACCGAGTTCGGCCAAAATCTGCAGGTAATCGTTGTGGACGAAATCAATGCTAAAGCCCGGGAGGAAATTCTGGTACCGCGCAAAGGCGTGCTGATACGCTCCCAGTCCAACACCGGTTATTGGGTAGGCATGCACCAACACCAGCGCTCCCCGCCACATGTCCAGGCGATCCCCGGAAAATTCGTCGGCCACACGCTCTGCTGCGGGCCGGTCTGAAACAGCCAGAGACTTTGCTGGCGCGCTTGTTTGTGCCGCCGGTGCGCGGAGCTCGGCAATTTCAGTGAATCGCAGCAGCAGTTCTGCTGTTGACGTGAACATGCCCAACGCCAACACCGCCACAACGGGCACCGGCAGCAGCCAAAGCGGAACCGGCCAGATCTGGAGCTTTCGCAGGATCGCCAGCAGCCCGGTCCCCACCAGCGTTAGCGCCACCAGACTATCCAGGAAGCCCATCCGCGAGACCGAAAGGATCAAAGCCCGCATCATGCATGCGGCCGCGATCAAAAGCACTACCGCTCCCAAAGTTCGCCAGGTGTTTCCTTGCCACCGTTCGCTGCCGCCAGCGGGAGAGAAGGGAGAGTGTCCGCAAGTCTGCAACGAGATCGCCCAGCCAACTGCCAGCGGCAGAATCATTTCGAGCAAACCCGCAAAGTGATCCCGATTGCCATAGGTCCCATGGGCGGGGTTAGAGGTCAGCGCCCATTGCGCCATACCTAGGATACTTTCGCTGAAGGCAATCAGAATGAGTGGTGCCGCAAGTAACCACAAATCGCGGCCGTTCCACCACCTCGCGGCCTCCCTGGCGATAAGAAACGCCGCCATCGACGGCAGCACACAAAGAAGCCGGAAGAGCGTGGCAGCGGGGGCGACAGAGAGAGCCAGGAACCCATGCAGGTTTTCACCCACCGCCAAACGGGCTGCCAGTGCCGTACGCCATCGCTCCGGAGAAAGAAATGCCACCACCTGCGGCGGAAGTGGTATCCATTGCAGCAAAAGCCAACTAAAGATGGCGCCCAGTAAAACCGTTTCGATGGATGTCGTGTCAAGTGACGGCTGGCGGCGCAGTCCCGCTGCAAACGGTGTTTCTGTGCAGAAGCAAGCCAATACTGCCGCTAGCGAGACAGCCGCTCCTATCCACACCCACTCCGCCGGGCTCACTCCGCCGCTAAAACACGCCGCGCTTAATTGCGAAAGGCCCACCAGTACAAAGGCGGCCCAGCGGAGTGTGTTTCGAAAGGCGAAGTGCAAGGCAATCAGCTCGCTCGGTAAGCCGCTACTCGCGCTGACCAAACATGACCAGACAGGCGCTTATTGCGGACTGGGAGTTTGCAGCGTAAGGCCTACGCCCAGCGCCGTTGCCCCTCCGGCAGCCGCAATCACGCCAACCGTGTGCCCTGCTGTCCACCAGGTGTTGCTCAGCCCCGCCGCCGTGCCCACTTGCGTGTTCCCCGTCAAACTCGTGATCGAGACGGCGTGAGTCCCCTGCGTAAAACCGACGGAATTCAACGACTTCAGGGAATAGTGCAGGGAGCCTGACTGCAGGTTGATCACCGGCTTTCCGTTCACCATTTGAATCTGAATTTTGGCATTTGGCGACATGGTCACCACGGATCCATCGGTAAACGTGATCGCCACGTTGTCAGTACCCGCCACGATTGTGTAACCGGGCAGCACAGGCCAGGCTGGTACGCCCTGGTTGGGCGCCACCGTTGCGCCCCCAAGGGTGAAGAAACTAGGTGAGGTGGCCGTACCCACTGGCTCGACCGCTGCGGCGGTGATCGCAAAAGCAAGGATCAACCCCAAAGTTCTCAACCCCAAATTGGAAAAAGTGTTTGACATTTGTGCCCTCCCCGGAGCCTGGTGATACAAAAAGCAGTGTTGCAAAAAGCAGTGTTGCAAAAAACAGTGTTGCAAAAAACAGTGTTGCAAATCCAAGTTCTTCTTATAGCGAGTGTTGCAAATTCGTATTTCCGTAATTGTGCCTGGCGCAACGCATTCGGCTGCGAAACCGGCGCCCCGGCCAGCTCGCTCGCCGGCAGGTTGCCCACCCGTTTGCCCACCCGTTTGCGTGGCTACCCCTTAGTCCTTAAACCACACTCTCCGGGACCTGCAATCGCCAGGTACTACTCCGGATTCGGTCAAGTAATAAACCTACCGGTACCCCAGTTCTATCGACCCCAAGACTACAAAATTCATAAGTTAAATCACTTAGACATTACGGTATAACCCATGAAAATACTTAGACTACTGTCGGTCGCAACTCTCTTCATCGCGCATACTGCCGTTGCCCAAAGCCAAAGTATCGCGATGCCCACCACCAGCCTGGCCACCTTGGATGCCTCGGCGTTCCAGCCACAGTCCGGTTTTGCTCCATCCTCCGCCCGGTTGGTTACGCAGTCGCCCTCCGGAATGGCGCTTTATCATTGGTCGGCCGCGGCTTTGATCGCGGCCAACGGGGCCGACGCCTTCAGTAGCTGGCGGCAAATCGAAGCCAACCCGGTCATTGGAGCTCAAGGCGCTCGCTTTGGCTACTCCTCTTTGGTGATCAAGTCCGGCTTTGCTGGGGGTTCACTTCTCATCGAACACGTGGTCCTGCGTCATCGGCCGGACTTGTACAGGAAAATGGCTTGGCTGAATTTTGCCAGCGCTGGCGGATTAGGCGCAGTGGCCTTTTACAATACAGGACTGCGTTAATTTGGCAACTAATACCGTGACCGTCTGAATGTTTCCCCGGACTCACGTCCGGAGTATAGCCCCGCCAGTTACGGCAGGGACTGAATGGAGCCGATTCATGGCTCAGAGAAGCCCCAACCAGCTAAGAATTAGACAAGCTACCGCCGCAACTGGCCCACTGCTCTCCGCCTGGATTTCGAAACGTAGGCCGGAACGTAGCACGCCGACGTAAGACAAAGACTGACGAATGAAACGGACTGCTACACGCATTGTGATGCATCAATAGCGAAATGTCAAATTTTTGAAGAATTGTGTTTAGCGCGCCAACTCAACGCTCATCAGTCGGCCTTGCGTTTAAGCTCATCCCGGCTAAAAACCTCTCTTTATAGGTACTTACGCTATCATCTCTGGGGGCATCCGTTTACCCTCAGCTACCGCAAAAGTGGGGTATATAGAATGAGAGCCCATGCCCAAGCGTGGGTACATCGGAAATATTTCCTGTCTGCCCCTAATTATTAGCAAGAAATTATTGCCGTGTAGCGAGCCTACGGTGTTGACATGTGTAAGACAAATACGGTAGACTTACCTCCAGATAAGCGGTGGGGATATGCAGAATCCTTTCCACTTCGGCATAAGGCGCGTCGCCGACCTTCCTCCCGAGAAACCCTGGCGCGGGTTTAAATAACATTCTAGATCGATGTATCGGAGGGCTTGGTCGATCCAGGCCGCAGTGAAGCGCGTAGTCGTCTTTATCTTGTAGTATCCCAGCTTTAATTTTATTGCAGCCAATTACGTTTGGAATACGGCACGGTTCGCCGTTACTGAAAGTGATTGGGGTGTTCAGCTTTGCCTGGTCTTTGTCTATTTGCAAATGATCGATGGGGCAAAAATGGCGGTAGCCTGTCTGAACGATCAAAACAGGGAGACCACGAGAAAGTGTTGGCGCAGCTGTGAAACCTTCCGACCTAAACGTAAGGACTTTCTCATCGTGTCCAGTCAGCCATCCCACTATCCCTGGTACGCCATTAAAGTACGCACAAGCTCGGAGGAGCGCATCGCCGTGGCTTTGGAACGAAAGGGTTACGAACTCTTTCTCCCCACCTACGTTGAATCACGGCGCTACTCCGATCGGATCAAGAAAGTAAAATCGGCACTGTTTCCTGGCTATTTGTTCGGACGCTTCGATATCGATCGTAGACTCCCCATTTTGCAAAGCGAGGGAGTGGAGCGCATCGTCGGCGTGGGCCAGGTGGCTCAACCAATTTCAGATGGGGAGATTCAGGCCATCCGAACCGTGGCCGCCTCCGGCACGAACGCGGAACCATGGCCGTACCTGAGAACCGGGGATCGCGTTATGGTGCAATTTGGCGGGTTGACCGGAGTCACGGGACAGTTGGTGCAATGCAAGGCCAATCACCGGTTGGTTCTGTCGATTCATCTCTTGCAACGTTCGATCAGTGTTGAGATGGACCGCGCCTGGGTCCGGCCGTTGGACACCCAGGTGGGTGCGGGCCAGGACTTGCGGTTGGCCGCGCACGGCTGAGTCATGATCGAATCCCGCATCGAATACAAGCATCGAATCCAACACACGGATCCAACACACGAATCCAACCATCGAAGTCAACCATCGAATTCCTCCGGTATAACATTCACCCGGTATTGCATTCACCGACAGCTAAATCGACTCCTCCGAATCCCCTAATGACACCAAAAAACAAATTAGTAAGCTTCCGCATTTCGCACGACGAGTACGTTCGTCTACGCGAAGCCTGTTCTAGCGTTGGGGCCAGGAATATATCGGAACTGGCGCGTGCGGCGATGAATCGCATGATCAATTCGACCGTGGATCCAAGCCTAAGCTCAGATGCCACCTTAGGATTGCACGGCCAGGTCTTGGACTTGCGGTCCAAGCTGGACGACGTGGCCAACGACGTGGAGCGGCTGGCCCGCGCGGTGGGATCCAGATAGCACTGCGCGCTCACTTGTCCTGGGCCTTGGATATTTCCTGTGTTCACTTCAGAAACCAGATCGCCTTCGGATCACAACGTCTCAACCAAGTTCACGATGGAGTAGTGCATGCTGCCTAGAATTATTCTCACTTTGACTTTGTTGCCCGCCGCCTGGGGGCAGACGCGCCAGACCACCGCTCCGCCCGCTTCAGAGCTCGCCGCCGCTTCCTATGTGTTGGGGCCTGAGGATCAGGTCACCATTCGGGTTCTCGATCTGGATGAAATCAGCGAGAGAGACAAACCGATCCGCATCGATACCCGCGGCAATATCAGCTTGCCGGTTGCGGGGCGGGTGCACGCCGCCGGCTTGACTGTGGAGCAACTGGAGGCCGAAATCACTACCCGTTTGAAATCCGTTCTGCAGGATCCAGAAGTAACGGTGACGGTTGCGGATTTCCGCAGCCAGCCGGTCTCCGTGCTGGGCGCGGTCAAGAACCCCGGTGTTCACCAGATTCGTGGGCGAAAGACTCTGTTTGAAGTGCTCTCGCTGGCAGGCGGGCTGAACCCGGATGCCGGTAATGTCGTCAACATCACTCGCAAAAAGACAGCTGGACCGCTTCCGTTACCCTCGGTCACCGACGACTCCACCGGCGAGTTTCGCGTTGCCAATGTCAGTGTCAAGTCCGTGATGGATGCCAAAAATCCCCAGGAGAATATTGACGTTCTCCCCGACGATGTGATCGCCGTGCCCAAGGCGGATATGGTCTACGTAATCGGCGCTGTAAAGAAATCAGGCGGCTTCATTCTCTCTGAAAAAGAGAATATCTCGGTCTTACAGGCCTTGTCGCTGGCCGAAGGTTTGGATCGCGTGGCGGCTCCTAAATCAGCCAAGATCCTGCGGACGGTGGATGGCAGCGCCACTCGCAGCGAAATTGTGGTGAACCTCACCACGATTTTGGCCGGACGCTCCGGCGATATCGCCATGCGCGCCGACGACATTCTCTTCATTCCCACCAGCGCCCAAAAAAGTGTGGCCCTGCGATCAATTGAAGCTGCGATCCAGGTGGGCACCGGCCTGGCTGTTTATGGCCGCTTCTAAATCAAATTTCAGAACATCATCAAGGAACCAGGAATTGTAAATGCAAGAACTACCGGAGAACTCGAACGTTCGTGCAGTCAGCGTCCTTCCGCGGGGAGGCCCGGCCGGGCAATCGATGGCGTTGACCGAAACGCAGCATGGCGGCTACGCGCAGGATGCGGACTCAGCACAGGACGCCGGAGGCCTGATTGAATATTGGCGCATGGTGCGCCGGCGCAAAGGGACCTTGTTCCTGATTGCCTCCATCGGTACGGTTTTGGGAGTGCTGGCCACACTTCCGCAAACCCCGATTTATCAAGCCCGCGCTGCATTGGAAATTCAAGACATCAATCCCGATTACGTAAATCTCCGCCAGCAGAATAACGGGTCGGAGACGGGCTCCATCACCAATGCCCTGGCCGATATTCAAACCCAAATCAAGATTCTGCAAAGCGAAACTTTGACCGAGCGGACCTTGGCGAAGATGAAACTCAAGCCCACCGAATCGCCCAAAGAACAGCCAGACCGTGTAGTGTTGTGGCGGAAGCTGTTGGGTCTGCCGCAACCGGCCAAGCCGAATGCTGATTCTGAACTGCGGGCATCGCTCGCGAACTTGAAAGCCCGCGCGGCTGGCCAGACCCGCATTGTCGAGATCCTGTATGACTCCGCGAACCCCAAGTTTGCAGCCGAATTCGTCAATACGCTCAGCAATGAGTTTATTGAACAAAATGTGGAAGCGCGCTGGCAGATGATGCAACGCACCGGAGACTGGTTGACCAAACAGTTGGATGATGTCAAGATCCGCTTGGAACGTTCCGAAGATGCCTTGCAAGCCTACGCGCGGCAAAGCGGGTTGATGTTTACCGGCGGCGTGGACAAGCAGAACGTGAGCGAAGAAAAGCTGCGGCAGTTGCAGTCCCAGCTTTCTACAGCGCAAGGCGAACGCATCAGCAAGCAATCGCGCTACGAAATGGCCAAGAACAGCCCCGCCGAAGCGCTGCCCGATGTTTTGAACGATCTGAGCCTGCGGGATTATCAAACCAAGTTGACGGATTTGCGGCGCCAACAAGCCGAAATGACGGCGACCTACAAGCCTGAGTACAGCAAAGTCAAAAGGATCGACGCGCAGATTGTGCCCCTGGAAGCGGCGCTGGAGCGCGAACGCCAAGCCATTCTGGTCCGCATCAAGAACGACTTTGCTGAAGCCAAGCGGCGGGAGCGATTGCTTTCGGATGACTACGCAGCGCAGTCGAGGCTGGTGAGTCACGACGCCGAGAAATCGATTCAATACAACATTCTGAAACGTGAAGTGGACACCAACCGGCAGATTTACGAGGCCATGTTGCAGCGCGTGAAGGAGTCCAGTATCACCTCGGCCATGCGGGCCAGCAACGTACGAGTGGTAGATCCGGCGAAAGAAGCCAGCCGGCCCTATAAGCCGGATACGACCATGAATGCAGGGTTGGGTATGTTGGCCGGGCTGTTCCTGGGCGTGGCGTTTGTGGTGATGAGTGAACGCGCCAACCGGACGTTGCAGGAGCCCGGCGACGCGGCCTACTACTTGAACGTGCCGGAGCTGGGGATCATTCCCAATGCTACGGCGCTTAGCCGGACTACGCTCAACTACTTTCGGCGGCAGTCTCAAATAGAAGGTGGCAGCGATGATTCGGCAGCAACCGGTGAAGTGTATGCGCTGAGCAAAGCACCCGCGGTTGCCGAGCGGGTGGAACTGATTTCGTGGCAGCGAAAACCGTCGATGGTGGCCGAGGCGTTTCGTGTGGTGCTGACGTCCCTGTTGTTTTCGGGCAATGACGGCAACCGGCCCAAAGTTTTGGTGCTGACCAGCGCAAGTCCGAGCGAAGGGAAGTCGACGGTGGTGAGCAACCTGGGCATTGCGCTGACGGAGATCAAGCAGAAGACGCTGATTATCGATGCGGATTTGCGGAAGCCGCGCATGCACCGAATTTTCGATTTGCCCAACGAGAAAGGTGTCACCGACCTGCTGAAAGAACGCACCATTACGGATGAGTTGATGGTAGGGATGGTGCAGGAGACATCGATTCCAGGTCTGTTCGTGCTGACGGCGGGGTCTCCGACAACGGCGGCGGCCAATCTGCTGTATTCGAGCAGTTTCCCGGAACTGGTGGCCCGCTTCAGGCTGGAGTACGACATGGTGTTGATCGATACGCCGCCGATGTTGCAGATGCCAGATGCGCGGGTGGCGGCGCGGGCGGCGGATGCGGTGATCATTGTCGCCCGTGCCAACCGGACCACGCGTGATGCGGCGCTGGCGGTGCGGCAACGTTTTGCCGAGGATCGGACGCGGGTGATCGGGACGATTTTGAACGATTGGAATCCGAAGAATTCGCCCAACGGTTACTACGGTTATTACACCGGTTATTACGGGAAGTACGCGGGATACTACGGGAAAAACTAGCATCTTTACGAAACGAAGCCAATTTGTGTTGGTGCTAGCTTAGTGCTTTTGTGTCTTGGGTTTAGACGTTTAGATCGGATTTTTTCGAGCTCCTGAAGGGCGCGATAGTAGGATTTTTCGAGAGCGGCCTGATAGCGCGAAAACTTCATCACTGAATCGCCGTGTTCGCTGTCACGCATGTAAGCGCGGGCGACGGGGTCCTCCCAATCGATGTCGGGTTCGGCAAGCGAACTTGGCGGCGGCTCGATAAGGTCCTGGTCCGATGGACTGGGTTTGGTATAGAGGATGCGCACCGCGGCGGTCATATTGCGGATGAGGTCGTAATTTTGTTTGGCGGCATCGTAGTGGGAATGCACGATGCGGATTTCGAGACCGAGCAAACGGGTGAGGCGCCAGGCGGATTGGACCAGGCGGTCCACCAGAAAGTGTTGGTTTTGGTTGGTGGGGCAGTAGAGGGCAAGATAGCCTTCCCGGAGCGCGGCGAATTCCTGGGGGTCTTCGCCGGGCAACAGGGGAGCGGTTGAAAAAACGCCATGGAGTAGAGCGTTTTTAGCGGCTATGGACTTGCCAGTGTCCGACTTAGGCCCGGTGCTTTTGCGGGCGTTACGGCGGTTGGCGCGGATTTGAAGCTGGTTGGCCATTCGCTTCCTTATTTGCTATTTGTTATCGCGGCGAGTGGACCAGACCGGGGTGCCGATGGGAACGTAGGGCACGGGCGTGGCCACTCCCGAAAAATTGTGGTTCTGGGGAAGAGCGGTGGCAAGACGGTCGAGGGCGAAGGCTTCGGTGGTGGAAAGTTGACCTTCAAGAACCCGGCCGGACCACTTAATACCGGTTGCGTTTGCTCCGGTTTGACTGTTGTGATCG
>JANXYJ010000198.1 GCA_025350105.1 Terriglobia bacterium
GGCAGCGATGGTTCGGCGATGTCGAAGAGTAAAGGCAACGTGGTGGACCCCGAAGAGATGGTGGGCAAATACGGGGCCGATACTTGCCGTCTTTTCGTGCTGTTCGCCAATGCGCCTGAAAAAGACATGCCGTGGATTGAGTCAAGCGTCGGCGGCCCAAGGCGGTTTTTGGATCGGGTGTGGCGCTTCGTCACGCGGAACATTGGTAGAGAAAATATCGGGGAGTCCGCTGCTGATAAATGCGCCCTGCGTAAGCTGCATCAGACCATCCATAAGGTCACCGAGGACTTCAATAATCGCTGGCATTTCAACACTTCCATCGCCGCACTGATGGAATTGATCAACGAACTGTGCAACCAGGAAGCCGGATTGTCCACAACCGCGTTAGAACAAATTTTGCCATCCATGGTCTTATTACTGGGACCCTTCGCGCCCTATATGGCCGAAGATCTATGGGAACAAATGGGACGCAAAGGTCCCGTTTTCCGCCAACCTTGGCCGGTTTACGACGAAGCTTTGGCGAAAGAAGACGTGGCCGAAATTCCTTTGCAAGTGAACGGCAAACTGCGCTCTCGCTTAAGCGTTCCGTTTGGAACGCCACAAGCCGAGTTGGAAACACTCGCGCTGGCGGACGCGAAAGCGCAGCCGTTTATCGCCGGTAAACAGTTGATGAAGATCATCGTCGTGCCGGATAAATTGGTTAATATTGTAGTGAAGTAGGGTGCGAACCATGGCCACGGAAACGCTGATCTCCGTCGAAGAATATCTGTCCACCAGCTACGATCCGGATTGCGACTACGTCGACGGCCGGATTGAGGAGCGCAACTTGGGCGAATACGATCACAGCCGTTTGCAGACAAAGCTCGCCGTCTATTTTGGAGCGAGAGAGCGACAGTGGAACATCACCATCGTAGTGGAGCAGCGCGTGCAGGTCAGTCCCACGCGCTTCCGTATCCCCGACGTTTGTGTCCTGCTTGGCAAGACGAAAGAGCAAATTTTCCGTACACCGCCATTTCTGTGCCTGGAAGTCTTATCTCCAGAAGACCGCTGGAGCCGCCTCGAGCAGCGCATCGACGACTACTTAGCCATGGGCGTGCCTTATGTCTGGATCTTCGATCCGCAAACCAAGCGGGCCTACACGGCGACCCTGGCGGAAGGTTTGCGCGAGTTCAAAGGAAGTGTTTTACGGACGGAAAATCCGGTATTGGAATTACCACTGGAGGAAGTGTTTGCGCAGGAGGCCTAAGTGTTCGCGCGCTACACCGAAAAAGCCCGCCGGGTGATCCGCCGCGCTTATACGGCCACCCGCGAAGAAGGACTTCGTAAAGGCAAAACGACGTTCTGAGCGCGCTCAAAAATATTTTCGCTTACATCAAACCGGCAAAACCCGGGCGCCGCGCGCACCACGTCCATACGAAGCGTTGCGCAGTCCGAAGTAAGGTGTCAGGCGTTCCAGCGCCACTTGTTGTTTGTCGCGAATGTGCTGGCGCATGGCTTCAGAAGCGCCACCGGGATCGCCGCCAGAAAGCGCCGCCACCAACAACTGATGCCGCTGCGTTCCCGAGGCCGCGCCCCGGCCCACGCACATCCAGGTGGATGCCAGCGCGTGTTCGTGCTCGATGGCCTCTGACAAAGCTTCGCAATGGGCCAGCTCGGCGATGCGCCTATGAAGTTTTTCGTGCAGCTTCAGGTACGGGGCACGATCACCACCCGCGGCCGTGTCCACCTGCTTGGCCAGATCCATCGCTTCCGCTTTTTCGGCTTCGGTGGCGCGCTCGGCAAACAGGCGGGCGGCGTGGGTTTCCAGTGCTTCGCGAACTACATAGTGTCCTTGCAGTTGGTCGGGAGATGGAATGCGAACGCGGGTGCCAGCACGGGGCCGGCTTTCGAGAAGCCCTTCCACTTCTAAGCGCAACAAAGCTTCAGAGACAGGCAAGAAACTCATACCCGGTTCGCTGGCCAGTTTGCGGCGGGAAATGATTTGCCCCAACTGCAATTCGCCGCGCAGGATGCGCTGGCGGACCACATCATAAGCCGCACGCGAAAGGCTCGGGTTGGCAGCCGATTTACTCATGCAAACAGCTAGCTTGCTTATTCTATCGCAGATGGCGCTCTCAGCCCGGTAAAATAGTAACGCTATCGTAATGGACTCGTGCCATCCTGGAAATTCAAAGCAAAGTGAATCCGTCGCGTGATCAAACTCCCCCAACCTATCGCCTTAGCGTGTTTGTTTTACGCTCACACCGTGTATGGACAAGATGCCAGCCAGCCGGAAAGCATGCAACCCGAACGGTGGAATCTGTTTTACCAGGCAACCTCCATCGGCCAGTATCATGGGACTTTTCACTCACCCTATTCAGGGCCATTCAGCCTGCAGAATTACACGGAGCGCGACGTTTCGCTGACCACCACGTTGTTCCTTGGTCTGCGGCCTGAAACGAATACCTATATTTACGTGGATCCGGAAATCGCGGGAGGGCGCGGGTTCAGCGGCGTGGATGGCTTGGCGAATTCGTCGAACGGAGAATTGCCGCGTGTCGCTTCCGCGGCGCCGAAACCCTATCTGGCGCGGCTCTATGTGACTCACGATTTCGGGTTTGGTTCAGCAAAAGAGTTTGTTGAGCGCGATGAGAATCAACTGGCAGGTGATCGCCCGTTGAATCGGTACAGCATCACGGCTGGGCGTTTCACGCTGACCGATTTCTTTGATGACAACTGCTACACGCACGATCCGCGGACTCAGTTTATCGGTTGGGGCGTGATGTTCAACGGCGCTTGGGACTATCCGGCGGACGTTCGCGGCTACACCTGGGGCTGGGTTCACGAACTGCATTTGCGCAATTGGTCACTGCGATATGGCAGCGGAGCGATGCCGCGCGAAGCGAATGGTTTGCGTTTCGACCGGCGATTGTTGCGCAATCGCGGCGACGTGGTGGAGGGCGAGTATCGCTATTTAGCGAACCAACATGCCGGGACTCTTCGTGTACTGGGTTATGTGAACCATGCGGCCGCTGGAACGTACGCGGATTCGATTCAATTGGCGAAACAGAATCATACGATTCCTGATATTACCGAGACGCGGCGCGTGGGAACTCGCAAGTATGGCACCGCTATCAGCTTCGATCAGGAGATCTCGAAAGCCATTGGGGTATTCGGGCGTTTGGGTTGGAACGATGGAAAGACGGAAAGCTTCGCATTCACGGCGATTGACCGCTTGGCCACAGGCGGCATTTCGTTCAACGGAAGCCGCTGGCACCGCCCCGACGATAACGCCGCGGCGGAGATGACGTTTAGTGGAATTTCCGGCGTGCATGCGTCGTATTTAGCGATGGGCGGAAATGATTTTTTGATCGGCGATGGACGGCTGCAATATGCGCCGGAATCCATTTTCGAAATGTATTACAGCGCGAAATTGTTTGGCGGATTTTTCGCTTCGTTTGATTTGCAGCATGTGGCGAATCCGGCGTATAACCAGGATCGGGGTCCGCTGTGGATACCGTCGGTGCGGTTGCATTGGGAGATGAATAATAGGTCGTTCGGGCGGAAACGGTAGCCGGTGGGCGCAATTTGGCTCTGAAGCTGCGGCTGCGGTCTGGTGGCGTGACATAATAAACTTCGGATTCTTGTATGAAACTTTTTTGGATGTTACTCGTTTGGATGTCACTCACGATTGCTGTTTCCGCGTTCGCACAAACGAAAGCCGGCGATGCGGCGAATGGAAGAGTTTTGTTTGTAAAGAACGGCTGCTATCAGTGCCACGGTTATGAGGGGCAGGGCGGGACGGCGGGGGCGAGGCTGGCTCAGACGAAGCTGCCGCTGGTTGCGTTCACGGCGTTTGTGCGGAATCCGCCGTCGGGAGGGATGCCCCCGTACCGCGCGAAGGTGATGAGCGACCAGGAACTGGCGGATGTGTACGCGCACATCAAAACGTTTCCGGAACCGAAGGCGGCGAAGGATATTCCGCTGCTGAATAACTAGGGTGAAAGTCATGAGGAAACATATGTTGGGAAAACGCCTGGTGGTTGGATTTGTGTTGGTGATGCCATTGTTTGCCCAGACGGGCACCAAGAACGGGGAGTGGCGGAGCTATGGGGGCGATACGGCGAACACCAAGTATGCCCCGCTCGATCAGATCAACGCCGGGAATTTCAACAAGCTGGAATTGGCGTGGCATTTCAAGACCGAAAACATTGGGCCGCGGCCGGAGTTCAATTTGGAGGTGACTCCGTTGATGGCGAACGGGGTGATTTATGCGACCGCGGGGACGCGCCGCGCGGCGATTGCCTTGGATGCGGCAACCGGCGAATTGCTGTGGGTGCATGGGGAGAGTGAAGGCGAGCGCGGGCGCAATGCTCCGCGTCAACTTTCCGGGCGGGGGCTTTCGTATTGGACCGACGGCGACCCACAAAAGAAAGACGAGCGCGTGTTGTATGTGACGCCGGGTTATCGGTTAGTTGCGCTGAATGCGAAGACCGGGCAATTGGTGGCGGGCTTTGGTAAGAACGGCATTGTCGATCTGAAAGAAGACGACGATCAGGTGATTGATCCGGTGACGGGCGAAGTGGGACTGCATGCGGCTCCCGTGGTGGCGGGCGATACGATCATTGTGGGCGCGGCTCATCGTTCCGGAGGGGTTCCGCGCAGTAAAACAAATGTAAAAGGATATGTTCGGGCGTTTGATGTACGCACGGGTAAGCGTTTGTGGATTTTCCATACGATTCCGAAACCGGGCGAGTTCGGCTACAACACGTGGGAAAGCGATTCGGCCGACTACACGGGCAACACCGGCGTGTGGGGGCAGATCAGCGTGGACGAGCAATTGGGCATGGCGTACCTGCCGGTGGAGATGCCGACGGGCGACTATTACGGCGGGCACCGCCCGGGGAACGGTCTGTTTGGCGAAAGCATCGTCGCGGTGGATTTGAAGACCGGCGTGCGCAAGTGGCATTACCAGTTGGTGCACCACGGGGTTTGGGATTTTGATATTCCGTGCGCGCCGATTCTGGTGGACATCACGGTGAACGGGCGGCCGGTGAAGGCACTGGCGCAACCGACAAAACAGGCGTTCCTGTATTTGTTTGACCGGACGAGTGGACAACCGATCTTCCCGCTTGAAGAAAAGGCCGTGGAGCAATCCACCGTGCCGGGCGAGAAGCTGAGTCTGACGCAACCGTATCCGACAAAGCCGCCTGCATATGATGTGCAGGGGTTTCAGTTGAAGGACTTGATCGACTTCACGCCGGAGTTGAATAAAGAAGCGCGGGAAGTGGTTTCGCATTACAAGTTGGGACCGGTGTTCACGCCTCCGGTGGTGAGTAAGATGGAAGGCCCGTTGGGTACGTTGGCGTTGGCGATGGCGCAGGGCGGGACGAATTGGCCCGGCGGGTCAGTCGATCCGGAGACGGGGATCGCGTATGTGTTTTCGCAGAAGTCGATGACGAATTTGGCGCTGGTGCCGTCAGATCCGGCGAAGACGGATTTTAGATTCTTGCAGGGTACGGCGACGGAAGGTGTACGGCCCGGCGCTGGTGCTGGTGGCGATGCGGCGGCGTTGCCGGGTTCAGCGAACGCGTCGCGATTGAGCGTGCAGGAACTGCCGTTGTTCAAACCGCCGTATGGACAGATCAGCGCGATTGATTTGGGAAAGGGCGAGATTCTGTGGCAGATTGCGCATGGCGAAACGCCGGATCTGGTGAAGAATCATCCGGCGTTGAAGGGCCTAACGATTCCGCGAACGGGACGTGCGGGGAATCTGGGAACGCTGGTGACGAAATCGCTGTTGATTGCGGGCGAAGCGGGAACGATCACGATGCCCGATGGAAAAAAGGGCGCTTACCTGCGGGCCTATGACAAAGTCACCGGCAAAGATGCGGGCATGGTGGCGATGCCCGCGGGAACGACGGGCACTCCGATGACGTACATGCTGAATGGCAAGCAGTACATTGTGATTGCGGTGGGTGCGGCGGGGTATCCGGCGGAATTCTTGGCGTACAAGCTGCCCTAAGTTTTCAAAGTGTATTCGTAAAAACCCTTGCCGGATTTCTTGCCGAGCCATCCGGCGTCGACCATTTGCACAAGCAGGGGGCAAGGGCGGAATTTGGCGTCGCCGAGTCCGTCCTGTAAGACGCGGAGGATGTTCAGGCAGACGTCCAGGCCGATGAAATCTGCTAGTGCCAACGGGCCCATGGGGTGGGCCATGCCAAGTTTGAAGACGTCGTCAACGGCTTGCGGGGTGGCCACGCCTTCCATTACGGCGAAAATGGCTTCATTAATAAGCGGCATCAGGACGCGATTGGAGACGAAGCCGGGGGCGTCGTGCACTGCGATGGGCGTTTTGCCGAGTTGGCGCGCGAGGTTGTGGACGGTTTCTTTGACCGTGGCGGACGTAGCCAGACCGCGGACAACTTCGACCAGTTTCATCATCGGAACGGGATTGAAGAAATGCATGCCGATGACGCGCTGCGGGTGTTTGGTTTTTCCGGCGAGTTTCGTGATGGAAATGGATGAGGTGTTGCTGGCCAGAATGGCGTCTGGCGAAGTGATGTCGTCAAGCTCCTGAAAGATGACGGTTTTGACGTTTAAATCTTCGTTGGCGGCTTCGATCACCAGGCTGCAGGCGGCGAGTGTTTCGTAATTCAATGACCCTTCGATGCGCGCAAAGGCGGCGGCGGACTGATCATCGGTAATTTTGCCGGCGGCCACTTCGCGGCCCAGATTTTTGGCAATGGTGGCCATGGCGCGGTCGAGGATATTCTGCTGGCGTTCACAGAGAATCACGTCAAAACCTGAGCGGGCAAACACGTGAGCGATACCGTTGCCCATGGTGCCTGCACCGATGACTGCGATGGAATGATTCATGTAGATCATTATGTCCTACATGCGATAGGCGGGCGCAGGAAAAGGAGTGCTACATTCGGTTCATGGACCAGGTCGTCATTGTATCCGGGGTGCGGACGCCGATTGGGAAATTTCAGGGCTCGCTGGCCGATTTTTCCGCAACGCAATTGGGAGCGATTGCGGTAAAAGAAGCGGTGCGGCGTGCGGGAATCGATCCAATATTGGTGAACGAATGCATTATGGGGAACGTACTTTCGGCTGGGTTGGGCATGGCGCCAGCGCGGCAGGCAGCGATATTCGGGGGCCTTTCGTATGAAGTGGCTGCGTTGACCATCAATAAAGTTTGCGGATCGGGCTTGAAAGCAGTGGCACTGGGAGCGCAATCGATTCAAACAGAAAATGCCGAAATTGTTGTAGCGGGTGGAATGGAATCCATGACCAACGCGCCGTATTTGTTGCCGCAGGCGCGCCAAGGATTCCGCATGGGCGACGCGAAGGCTGTGGATTCGATGGTACACGACGGGCTATGGGACGTTTATTACGACTGGCACATGGGCATGGCCGCTGAGAAGGTGGCGGAAAAACACGTGATTTCGCGGCAAACGCAGGATGAATTCGCGGTAAATTCGCATCGCAAAGCGTCGGCGGCGTGGAAGGACGGACGGTTTCAGGAAGAAGTGGTGCCGGTGGAAATTCCGGCAAAGAAGCCTGGACAGAAGGCGGCGCTGTTTAATATGGATGAGTCGATTCGTCCGGATTCGACGATGGAAAAATTGGCGGGGTTGAAGCCAGCGTTCAAACCCGATGGGACGGTTACGGCGGGCAATGCGCCGGGAGTGAACGACGCCGCCGCGGCGTTAGTACTGATGACAGCGACGCGAGCGCGGGCGTTGGGCGCGAAACCGATGGCGACGATTCGCGCGCAGGCAACCAGCGGTGTGGATCCACAATGGATTATGCTGGCGCCGGTGACGGGCGTGCGGAATGTATTGAAAAAGGCCGGATGGTCCACTGGCGATGTTGATCTTTGGGAACTGAACGAAGCGTTTGCGGCGCAGACGCTGGGTGTAGCGAAAGAATTGGAGCTGGATTTAGCGAAGGTAAATGTGAACGGTGGCGCGGTGGCGATTGGGCATCCGATTGGCTGCAGCGGAGCGCGGGTGCTGGTGACATTGCTGCACGAAATGATTCGGCGCGATGTGCGGCGCGGCGTGGCGGCGCTGTGTTTGGGTGGCGGGAACTCCGTGGCACTCGCGGTGGAGCGATAAAGTGTATCAAAGAATTGCTGCAGAAGAAGCGTTTGCGACACGTGACTTGATTCGCGCGTATCGCGATTTGATTGACCGCAAAGGGACGGATGATCCGGGCTTTTTGGCGCTGATGGGCTATCACCTGAACAATCCCAGCCAGCGAACCCGGGACATCACGGATCGATTGCAGGATTTGGGCGAACGCCGCATTCGTGAAATGGACGCGACCGGAATTGCGAAGCAGGTCCTGTCGCTGACGTCACCTGGGGTCCAAATCTTCCCTGACGCCGCCTACGCCACGGCAATGGCGGCGGCGAGCAACGACGAACTGGTGGAGGCGATTCGCAAATATCCGACGCGGTATGCCGGGCTGGCGGCGATTGCTCCGCAAGACCCCGCGGGGGCGGCGAAGGAGTTGGAGCGCGGAGTTCGCAAACTGGGGTTGAAGGGAGCGATCATCAACTCTCACACACGTGGCGAATATCTAGACGACCAGAAGTTCTGGCTTATTTTTGAAGCAGCGGAGGCCTTGGACGTTCCTATCTATCTGCATCCGAACACGCCGTCGCCGGCCATGATTCGGCCGTTCATGGAACGGGGATTGGACGGCGCGGTGTTCGGCTTCGCCGTGGAAACCGGCCTGCACATGCTGCGCATTGTGGTGAGCGGCGTGTTTGATCGTTTCCCCAAACTGCAAATCGTCACGGGACATTTGGGTGAAGGGCTGCCGTACTGGTTCTTTCGCATCGACTTCATGCATGGGGCGAGTGTCCGCGCAGGAAGGTATGAATCCTTGAAACCGCTGCAGCGCAAAGCCAGCGACTATCTAAAAGACAACTTTTACTACACCACCAGCGGGATGGCGTGGCAGCCACCGATTTTGTATGCGCAGTCCGTGGTTGGAATGGACCGCGTGATGTATGCGATGGATTACCCTTACCAATTTGTGCCGGAGGAAGTGAAGGTCACCGATGAGTTGCCCATCAGTGACGGGGACAAACTGAAATTCTATCAGACCAATGCGGAGCGGGTTTTTTCTCTTTAGGCATGAATTCACTCTGCGGCGCAGTTCTTGACGTAGGTTGCGGCACCCGAAAAATCGAAGCAGACGCCATTGGCATCGACCGGTCGGCGAATTCAGCGGCCGACATTGTCTGGGACCTGGATCAGTATCCCTGGCCTTTGGATAGCAACCGGTTTGAACGCGTGTATCTTTCCCACATCATCGAACATGTGCAGGATGTGATGAAGACGATGGCGGAGGTGCACCGCGCCGCCAAAGATGGCGCCGATGTCTGGATCACAACGCCGCATTTCAGCTCACACAATTCCTACGTCGATCCCACGCACGTCCGGCATATGGCCGCGGCGAGTTTTGATTATTTCCGGGGAAACGATTTCGAAACCTTCACGGGCGCGCCCTTTCGCTTTGAAATTGTGAGTGTGGAACTCACCTTCGGCGGAAATTTTGTATTGGACAATATGGGCCGCACTTTGGACCGCCTGAGCCGGAAATGGTACGAGCGGCACGCGGCGTGGATGTTTCCGGCGTTGGATATCCGGGCGCATCTGCGTGCGGTCAAAACCAGTACGTAGTGGACATTGGGTCCACCTCTTCATATATGCGGTGCTCTGATATTCGCGGTACCGTGCATGGTCCCCGCTGATGCACAGTACTGGTGAATAGTACTTCAGATGTCAACAAATTGGTATTAGTGGTCCGTTCACTTTCCACGTCCCAAGACGGAAACTAGCTTCATCGTCATGAAGCAATCAGCAGAACTCTCCCGGCTCTACGCGGCGACGCCTGGTTATCAGGCGGGTCCGCCACCCAGTCCTCCGCTCGTTCGAAGCATGGCGGAAGCATTGTTCCGGCGCAGGGTGATGTTGGGGACACTCTTGACCCTGTTGACGGGTGGCTTTGCGGCGTATCTGTTGATGGCCCCCAAACAGTGGGAAGCCGAGATGACGCTGCTGGTGAAGAACAACCGTGCGGACATGATGGTTTCGTCCAATGGCGTAGCCAGTACTTTGAAGACAGAGGTAACCGACGCCGATCTTGCCACCGAAGTGCAGCTGCTACAGAGCTATGAATTGGCGGCGAAGGTAGTGGACCAGGCGATGCGGGGGGGCGGCGGCGACCGAGCAAGCCGCGAGCGGGCCATCGACAAATTCCAAAAAGAGCTGCAGGTAATGCCCCTGATGAAGTCCGATATGATTCGGGTGCGCTATTCCGCCATCACGCCTGACGGGAGCGAGCGGGCTTTAAAAATTTTGGCCGATGCCTACATGGAGCGCAACCTGCGGCTGCATGGGAATCCGGAATCACTCACCTTCTTTGATCAGCAGACGACGGATTCGGATGCGCGGCTGGCAGGCGCGCAGGCAAAATTACTGGCGTTCCAAAAGAGAAGCGGGGTAGCGAACGCGGGTACACAGAAAGATTTGACGCTGCAAAAGCTACTGGAACTGCGGGTGGCGCTGCGCCAGGCTGAAGCCGAATGCGCAGAAACAAAACAGCGAATCGATGTTTTAAGGACAAAAGTGGCGGAAATGCCCACGCGCATTGCCACTGCCAGCCGCCAGTTGCCCAATCAGTATTCCGCGGAGCGGATGAACACAATGCTGACGGAGCTGCGCAACCGGCGCACGGAACTATTGACCAAGTTTCCGGCCACCGATCGCATGGTGGTTCAACTGGACCAGCAAATCACCGACACGAAAGCGGCGCTGGACCTGGCGGAGAAGCGCATCTCCATCGAAGAGGCAACGGATGTGAATCCGCTGTATCAAACTCTGGATGGCGAATTAAAACGGGCACAAACCACCGCAGCCGGGTTACAGGGACGGATAACGGCGATGCGGGCGCAGGACGCACAACTGCAAGGTGAACTTGGCCGGTTAGAAACCCTGGTGCCTGCGGAACAGGACCTGGTGCGCGACCAGAAAGTAGCGGAAGAAAAGTATTTGCTTTACGAGAAGAAGCGCGAAGAAGCGCGGATTGGGGCGAATCTGGACCAGCAGAAAATCGCCAACGTGATCATCACGGATGCGCCACGGGCCTCCGCACTCCCCAAAGCGCGGCTGACTGGGACGGTGATTGCGGCCTATTTAGTGGGAATCGCCTTGATCGGCTTGCTGACGGCGTTACTGGGACGCATGCGGCGCAGCGCGAATACGCCGTGGGAATTGGATGGCATGGCGCCCGTGCCTGTGATGGGAACGGTGCCGACAATGCCATCGCTGACATCTATGCATGGAGTGGGACATGGCGTTGGAAGAAGGGCGGCATCATGAGTCTGGCCATTGTGAGCGAAGACAAAGTATTTGCGGCGCGTGGCCTGCGGTCACGGCCGGCGTTTCTAACCCCGGCGCTGGAAACAATGGTGCGCATCCGGCGGCGGCGCAAACATGGTGTGTTTGTGATTGTGGCGGCGGAAGCCGGCGCCGGCACAAGTTATGTGGTCAGCCTTCTGGCAAACGAACTGACGCGCGAATTCGGTAACTGCGTGATGGTATCGTCACCGAGCGGTTCTTCAGCGGCCAACTTGTCTGGCGTGATGCCCGGCAACAGCCTTGCATTTCGCGAACAGGCTCCCAATGTTTGGGTGCCGGTAAAGGATCGGGACTTCGACAGCCTTTCAGAGAGTGAACAGAACGAAGTGGTGGTGGGGATGAATCCGGAAGCGTTCGATTTTGTGTTGGTGGATTCCCCCGCTCTATCTACCGGACAGCGGCCGATGCGATTGGGCCAGGCTGTGGACGGCGTGTTTCTGGTGGTGGAAGCAGGGAAGACGAAGCGGGAACAAATTGAGCAAGCACAACGGCACTTCGCCGCCAGTGGTGCGCGCCTGCTAGGCGCGATTTTGAATCGCCGCACCTATGCGATTCCGGAAGCGATCTACAAAATTCTATGAAAATGATTTTGGCACTTTTCCTGAGCAGCGCATATTTGCTGGCACAATCCTCCGGGTTTAGCGAACGCGATGCGCGGTACCGGTTGCAGGCGGAGGACAAGATTGAGGTGCAATACCGTTACACTCCCGAATACAACGCGGCCGTCTCGGTGCAGCCCGATGGCTTTGTCTCTTTGCCGTTGATAGGCGCGGTGAAGCTATCAGGTTTGACGACCGACGAGGCCACCAGCGCGATCCGCGGGAAGGCATCCGATAAATTGAACGATCCCGAAGTGCTGGTTCTGCTGAAGGAATACGTGAAACCGTACTTTGTGATCGCCGGAGAAGTGGGCCATCCGGGCCGCATCGATCTGCATGGCGACGTCAGTCTGGTAGAGGCCATTGCACTGGGCGGGGGTTTTAAAGATTCCTCACACCGCAAGCAGGTGATCCTGCTGCGCAAGTCCAGCGCGGAGCAAGCGCAAGTTTCGGTAATCGACGTACGGAAGTTGATGTCACCAGGTGGAATTAAAGAAGACATCACGGTGCATTCCGGCGACATGGTGGTGGTGCCGCGCAACACCTTGAGCAAGATTGAGCCCTTCATTCGCCTGACGCAAAGCGGGCTGTACGGCGCGGCTGTGTTTGCGGCTTTTGGGTTGTAACCGGATGGCCTTTGAAGCAAAACCAGCCCCGGCAAACGCCATCGTGCACAATGTGATGGCGCTGTACGGGGTGCAGGTGGGCCGCAAGCTGATTCCGCTGATCAGCATCCCTTACCTGGCGCGAGTGTTGGGGCCGGCAGGTTGGGGAACCGTGGCATTCTTCACTGCGTTGGCGGAATTTTTGGTGATCCTGATTGAGTTCGGTTTCAATATTTCGGCGACACGGGAAATAGCGCGGCATCGCGATTCGCCGGAAACCTGCGGACAAGTAATGGCGGGCGTTTTGGGTTCGCAGATTGTGTTGGCAACCGGTGGCGTGCTGGCGATTTTGGTGGCGGCGCAATGGGTCCCGGTGTTTATGCGGAATCATTGGTTGCTGGTTTCGGGATTGTTCTACGGAGTGGCGCAAGGCTTTTCACCTGTCTGGTTTTTTCAAGGGATGGAACGAATGCGATTGTCAGCAGCGTTGGAGCTAACCGGCAAGGCGATGGCGCTGGCGTGTCTGTTTGTGTTCGTGCATTCCCCCGGTGACGGCTGGAAGGTTTTGGCCTTTGGCGGACTGGCCCCGGCTTTGATGACGCTGGTGGGATTGACGATGGCCTATCGCGAAATTCCGCTGCGCTGGCCAACCATGGAGTTGATTCGCCCGGCACTGGCCATGGGTTGGCCGATGTTTGTGTTTCGCAGCGCCGAGAGCCTTTACGGCGTTGGCAACGTATTTTTGTTGGGTCTGTTCGCGGCTCCCGAATTGGTGGGATATTTTTCATCCGCTGAAAAAATCGCCAAAGCGGTTTCGGGCCTGCTGAATCCCATTCGGGAAGCAATTTTCCCGCGCTTAAGCAGATTGGCGAAGTCGGGCGGGAGAGAGGCCGCTGCTCCGTTGGCGCGGAGGGGAGCGATGTTCACCGTCGCCGGAGGGTTGGTGTTGAGTTTCGCGCTTTTCTTTGGAGCACCCCTGGCAATCCGAATATTGCTGGGTGGGCCGTTTCTAGAGGCGATTGCCGTGTTACGGATATTTTCGGCGTTGCCGCTGTTGCTCTCCATCACCTATTCGGTGGGCTTCCAATGGTTGCTGCCTTTTGGGAAAGACCGGTTGATCAATCGCATTATTTTGCTCGCGGGAGTGACCAACGTCGTTCTCTCGCTATTCCTGGCGCGGCCCTTCGCGCACATCGGAATGGCGTGGGCGGTGGTTTTATCGGAAACGGTGGTGTGCATTTGTATGGTCTTCACCGTTTGGCGCATGTTTGAAGAATGGAACGCGGCGCCTCAGCCAGTTTTAGAAGTTTTACGTGCGGAGTCAATCCAAACAACGGGGAGCTTCCGATGAACCAGCGCCAAGTGTGGTGGCTGAATCCGGCGTGGGTGGCGGGCAGCATGGGGCTGTTGGTAGCAGTGGCCGCCTACCTGATTCCAGACGCCGCCTATCAACTGTATTGGCGAACGCCAAAATTCTTCGACGTGGGTGCTTTGTGGACCACCTTGGCCTGCGTTGCGTTTTTTGTGGCGGGAGCAACGGTGATGCAATGGCGCCGCGGTGTTGCCGGCTACGCGAGCTACAACTGGGCGGCCGATGCACCTTGGGGCATGCTGCACAAAACCTTCTGGTTTTGTTTTTGGGCCTCACTGGCCGGATATGGCGCCTGGGCGGGAGTGGCCGCATCACGCGGTGCCAATCTTGCGCTGGTTTCCGGCGTTTTGCACGGAGAAAAGGGCGCCAGCTATGTGATGAAAGAAGTTTATCTGGTGACGGTGTCCGGCGTCACCACGCTCACGCAGCTTGGCTTGGTGGCCCTGATTTTGGGTTTGCTGATTGGAAAGGCCATGGGCTGGCGCAAGGTGTTATTGCCCTTGATCACCTTGTATGTGTTGGCGGGGGCGCGCGCGCTGTTCAACAGCGAGCGGCTGGCGGTGATTGAATTGGCCATCCCCACCGCGGTACTGCTGGTCCAGTTGGTGGTTCTGGAATCGCCGTGGTGGACGCCCAGCCGGGGGCGCTGGCTGCAACTTGTTCCGGTGATTGGCATGGCGGGGTTGGTGGGGTTATTCGGAGCGTCGGAATATTTCCGTTCGTGGAGCACCTTTTACTCCGGCGGTGGCCAAAGCTTCTGGGAATTTGTCTCCCTGCGGTTGGTGGGCTATTACGCCACCGCGTTGAACAACGGTACGCTGCTAATCTCGCGCCTGGAAACCATTGGCGGACCATTTTTCACGTTGCATTTTTTGTGGCGCTTTCCTCTGCTGAATACGCTGGCGCACGCGGCGTATCCAAACCTGCAACTAGACAACGTCGAGGTGGATCCTTACATGTCCATTCTGCAGCGCGAAGCCAATCCTGAATTCAATAACGGCGGCGGGCTGCTGCTGCCGGTGATTGACTACGGGTTCGTGGGCGCACTTCTGTTCTGGTTGATTGCGGGGCTGGTGTGCGGCGCGGCTTACCGGCAATTTCAGAAAAAACGTCCGGCAGGTTTATTGTTTTATCCATTGCTCTTCACCGGAGTTGTGGAAATGGTTCGCATCATGTATTGGGGTGAAGGGCGGGCGGTGACCACATATTTTGTTCTGATTCCATTGGCCTGGGCGTGGAACTCGGCCTTGCGGCGAACCTATTCTTATCGGCGGCAAATGATTCAACAGGAAGGCATATGACATCCGTTTTCATGAACAGCAGCAGCACAGCATCCATCGCCCTGAACGCACGCTTTTATTCGCACGCCCCCACGGGCATGCAACGTTACGGCATTGAAATGGCAAACCGTTTGGATGATCTATTGAAGGTGGTGCGCCCGGCCGGACCACTCACCGGCGCTAAGGGCCATTTGTGGGAACAGATGTATTTGCCAACGGCGGCCGGCAAAAGGCTATTGTGGAGCCCAAACAACACGGGCCCGCTGGCGGTGGCACATCAAGTTTGCACCATTCACGACATTATTCCGATTGAGCATCCGGAATGGTTCAGCTCTGAGTTCTCCGGCTGGTATCAGTGGTTGATGCCAAAATTAGTGGACCGCGTGCAGCACATCATTTCGGTTTCGCACTTCACCAAACAACGCTTGGTGGAACGCTTCGGCATTAAACCAGAAAAGATCTCGGTTGTTTGGAATGGCGTGGACGCAAGCTTTCGACCGCGGCCTTTGCGTGAAATTGAACACACGAAACGAGAGGCCGGAATCCACAGCCCGCGCTATGTCCTTTCGCTGGGATCGCTGGAACCGCGTAAGAATTTGAAGCGGCTACTCACCGCCTGGGAACGCATTCTGCCCGAATTGCCGGGCGACATCGAACTGGTAGTGGCTGGCGCCAAGGGTGCATCCAAGGTCTTCGCGGATAACAAAATCGATCGCGTCCCGGCGCGGGTGAATTTCGCCGGATACATTCCGCAAGATCACCTGCCCGCCCTCTACTCGGGAGCCACGGCAATGGTGTATCCGTCACTCTACGAAGGATTCGGACTGCCGCCGCTGGAAGCGATGGCGTGCGGATGCCCGGTAGTAACGTCAAATTGCACGTCGCTTCCGGAAGTGGTTGGTGACGATGCCATTCTAGTGGACCCGCTGGACGAAGAGTCCATCGCCGAAGGTCTGTTCCGCATCATCGTACGGCCACATTTGCGCGAACAACTCTCCCGTCAGGCTTTTCAACGCGTGGAATCGATGAGTTGGGAAGCGGCCGCCGCGAAGACACGGGCGATTTTGATGGAGCAAAGTCATGCCTAGAAGCAAGATTTTGTTCTTCATCACTCGCGCGGAAATGGGTGGTGGACAAACCCACTTGGTGGATTTGTTGCGCGGCCTTCGCGCATCGGCCGATGTGGAGGTGGCCACCAGCGAAACCGGTTACCTGACCGAAGCTGCCACGGATTTGGGTGTGCCGTGGCACATCATTCCGTCCATGGTGCAACCCATCGAACCGTTGAAGGATGCGCGCGCATTGGCGCAATGCGTGGCGTTGCTGCGAAGAGTCCGGCCAAATCTGGTGCATGCGCACACATCGAAGGCCGGGTTTCTGGCGCGTACCGCCGCGCGCTTAGTGGGAATTCCTTGCGTGTTTACGGCGCATACATGGTGTTTTGCGGAAGGCACCTCGAAACTATGGAAGATAGTGGGGACGCCGGCGGAGAGATTAGCGGCGCATTGGTGCGATCGCATCATCAACGTCTCAAATGCGAATCGCGCATTGGCGTTGCAGCACAAGGTTGGGGACGCGGACCAGCATGTGACCGTACACAACGGCATTCCTGATGTGCCGCAACGGGCATTGCATTTTCCAGTGAACGTTCCCAGGATTGTCATGGTGGCGCGTTTTGCGCCGCAAAAAGCGCAAGATCTCTTGGTGGAAGCGCTGCAGGAAATCGACCTGCCGTATGAGCTTACCTTCGTCGGCGATGGCCCAACCCGTACGTCCGTCGAGCAACAGGTGAAGAACGCGGGGCTCTCGCACAAAGTTAAATTTGCGGGGCTGCGCATGGATATCCCGGAATTGTTGGCCTCCAGCGATATTTTTGCGCTCTTCACCCATTGGGAAGGTTTTCCCATTAGCATCCTGGAATCTTTGCGTGCGGGCCTTCCGTTGGTGGTGTCCGATGTCGGCGGTAACCGCGAGGCCGTCGACCCAAGTTGCGGATGCGTGGTGGCACCGGGCGACGTCACCGGTTTTCGCGATGCGCTCCGTCTCTTGTTGGCCAACCAAGCTTTGCGCTCGAGCATGGGCCGGGCGGCGCGGCAGCGCTATGTAAACCATTTCACTTTGGATGCGATGATCCGGCAGACGACAGCGGTGTATAGATCAGCGATGGGAAGTGAACTGGAGTATCCGGAAAGTGGCTTGCCCAGTACTGATCGGGTTGTTGATAGTACGACGGTACTATCGTAAAACAGGACAAATCACCTACCAATAAACAGCACTTCCGATTGATTTCTTATTGAAAAGTGTTTCCTTACACTTGGGCTGTCACCTCTCCATGAGTCAGCCCAACACGCAGGACACGCTCGACCGGATTTTTGAGCAACAAGTTGTAGCAACACCAGACGCCATTGCTTTGGCGTATGGTACCGAACGCTGGACGTACCAGCAACTAAACGGCCGTGCGAACTATGTGGCGCATGTTTTGCGCGAGCACGGAGTCGGGCCAGATCAGTTGATTGCGCTGGTGGCAGGACGCTCCGCTGAAACCATCGCGATGATTCTCGGGATCTTGAAAGCAGGTGGCGCATACCTGCCGCTTTCACCGTCCGATCCACCTGCGCGGTTGGCGGCACTACTGGCATCCGCAAAACCAGTGTTGGTACTTGCGGAGCGAGAGTTTGCCGCAGCTTCCAACATTCCCGTCATACGCTTTGCAGAAATGGCCGGGTCATCGGCGGCAGTTCTTCAAAAAAGGACAACCGACAGCGATCTTTGTTATGTGATGTTCTCCTCCGGTTCCACGGGGACGCCCAAGGGCGTAATGGTGGAGCATCGGTCCGTGATTCGGTTGGTCAAAGATACGAATTACGCGGAATTCAGCCCCGAACATACTTTTCTGCAGTTTGCTCCATTGGCGTTCGACGCTTCGACGTTCGAGATTTGGGGCGCGCTGCTGAACGGCGGGACCCTTGCGATTGTGCCCGAAGGCATGACGTCACTGCGGGAAATTGGCGCTGCGATCGACCAATACCAAATTACCACGGCGTGGCTGACGGCAGGTTTGTTCGCTGCGATGGTAGATCAGGAGATCGGATCACTCTGTAAACTCCGGCAGTTGCTCACCGGCGGTGATGTGGTCTCCCCAATACATGCGCGCCGCTTGTTGCTTGCCGCGCCGAAGCTTCGCCTGATCAATGGCTACGGCCCCACCGAAGCGACGACGTTCACCTGCTGTTACACCATTCCCGAGGATCACAATCCTGAGCTACCGATTCCCATCGGCTCGCCGATTAGCAAGACACGGGTACATATTTTGGACGAAGATCTGCAGCCACTACCAAACGGCGCCGAGGGTGAGATTTGCATTGGCGGCGAGGGCGTTGCGCGCGGGTACCTAAATGATGGGGAGCTGACTGCAAAACATTTCGTTCCTGATCCGTTCGGGGGGCAGCGGCTTTATCGAAGTGGTGATCGTGGGCGGATCGGTGGGAACGGGCAGGTGGAATTTCTGGGCCGGGTTGACGCGCAAGTGAAACTGCGTGGGTTTCGCATCGATCTTTCCGAGATTGAAGGTGCCTTGGCTGCACAGCTGGGAGTAGCGCAGGCAACGGCGATCGCGCGGAACACCAATGGTGGTGAGAAGCAGTTGGCTGCATTTGTCGTGAGAGAGTCTGCGGAACATTTTGACGAAGCGATCATGCTGCGAAGTTTGTCTGCGGTGTTGCCGCCCTATGCGGTGCCCGCGCGCATCTTCGCTCTCGATAAAATGCCGCTCACCACCAATGGCAAGGTTGATCGCAAGGCTTTGCTGGAATGTTGGGACGCAAACACAACCGTTGCCAGACCGCCTTCGGCATCGGCACTGGAAAGCGAAATCGCCGCCATTTGGTCCTCTGTTTTGGGTATCGCGGTGGCAGATTTGGATCGCGCATTCTTCGATCAAGGCGGCAGCTCTTTGCAGCTGATGCAGGTACACGCGTCTCTGGAAAAGTGGATGGGCCGCGAGATCGTCATCACGGATCTGTTCCGTTTTCCCACGATTCGCACGCTGGCCCGTTTTCTCAGTGGTATGGAAGCATCAGCCATTTCGCCGGTTGATGTTGGAGCTGTGAAGTCCAATGCAGTCGCTATCGTCGGCATGGCGGGACGCTTTCCTGGCGCCCGCAACGTACGGGAATTCTGGAATAATCTCGCGCAAGGCGTGGAATCCACCACATGGTTTGACCCGGCGACATTGGACGTCCCAAGCAGCGAAGGTGCCGTAGATGCCAAGCCAATTCTGGACGGCGCCGAAATGTTCGATGCCGCCTATTTTGGAATTCTGCCGAAAGAGGCTGAACTCATTGACCCGCAGCAGCGCGTATTTCTGGAATGCTGCGTGGAGGCGCTGAACGATGCCGGTTGCGATCCATCGAACAATCCGCCGCACAAACGTCGTGATATCGGTGTCTTTGGCGGCACTAGCCCCAATACATATTTTCTGCATCATATTTGTGCGCAGCCCGGCTTCCTGGATCGCTATACCAGTGAGTTTCAGGTGGGCAATTACGCCACCATGCTGGGCACCAGTCCGGACTTTCTCACCACACGCGTTTCACATAAATTGAATCTCACCGGCCCCAGCATCACTTCGGGCACCGCGTGCTCCACTTCTCTGGTGGCCGTTGCGCAGGCTTGCGAAAGCTTGCTTCACGGAAATTGCGATGCGGCGCTGGCCGGTGGCGTTTCCATTACCTATCCGCAAAGACGCGGCTATCAGTATCAGGAAGGCAACATCGTTTCGCCCGACGGCCGCTGCCGCGCGTTTGACAAAGACGCCCAGGGAACCATTTTTGGGTCCGGCTGCGGCGTGGTGATGCTGAAGCGTCTGGACACAGCGTTGGCCGATGGCGATCACATCTACGCGGTGATTCGCGGTGTGGGCATTAATAACGACGGCGCAACCAAAGCCGGATTCACCGCGCCTAGCGTGGAGGGGCAGGCCGCGGCCATTCGCAAAGCCCATCACGCCGCGGGTGTAAATCCGGAAACCATCACTTACGTGGAAGCCCATGGAACCGCTACTCCGCTGGGCGATCCCATTGAAGTGGCTGCATTGACGGAGGCTTTTCGCGCTGGCACTGAGCGCAAACACTTTTGCGGCCTCGGCACCGCCAAAACAAATGTGGGGCATCTCGATGCCGCTGCCGGCGTCACCGGACTGATCAAAGCGGCTTTGTCGATTGAGAAGGCCCTTCTGCCGCCGGTATTGCACTATCGTGAACCCAATCCGCGGATTGATTTTGCCAACAGCCCCTTCTTCGTCGTCAACGAACTGAAGCAGTGGGAACCGGAAGGCTTTCCGCGCCGCGCGGGCGTCAGTTCCTTCGGCGTGGGCGGAACCAATGTGCATATGGTGCTGGAGCAGGCGCCATCGACGCCGGAAACCACTCCCGAACCATCGCCACAAGTTTTGATTTTGTCCGCAAAGACTGATTCCGCCGCCCTGCGTATGTCGGCCGAGCTCGCAGACGCGCTGGAGGCGAATCCGCAACTCAAGCTGTCAGATGCCGCGTTCATGCTGCAAACAGGGCGCTCGCATTGGGCTCACCGCCGGGCCGTGGCCTGCAAGGATCGTGACGACGCCATCGCGGTACTGCGCAACTTAGACAGTCCGCGGATCTCGCGCGGCGTTGCCCAGGCAAAGCTACCCATCCTGTTCGCGTTTCCCGGCCAAGGTGCGCAGCGCGCCGGAATGGGCCGCGAACTGTATGGGAGTTTTTCTGCTTTTCGCGCCGGCTTCGATATTTGCGCCGAGCACTTTCAAGCGCACGCGGGCGAAGACCTTCGTGCGATTCTATTCGCGCCGTCCCCTGGCGATGGCAACGACAATAGCAATGGCAAGTTAGACCAAACCGCATACGCCCAGCCCGCGCTGTTCGCTGTCAGCTATGCACTGGTGCAACTGTGGAAGAGTTGGGGCGTGCAGCCCGACGCCATGATCGGCCACAGCGTGGGCGAATTTGTGGCCGCTTGCGAAGCCGGCGTTTTTACACCCCAACAAGCCATGGAAGTGATCGCCCTGCGCGGAAAGTTGATGCAATCGCTGCCCGCCGGTGCAATGCTCGCCGTTCATGCAGATGAACAGCGGCTTCTCCCGCTGCTTTCGGAAAACATTGCGTTGGCCGCGATCAACAGCCCGGCAGCCTGCACTGTGGCTGGCAGCGAATCCGCCATAAAGGCGTTCGAAGCATTACTCAGTCAAAAAGAAATTGCTCATCGGCGGCTGCGAACCTCGCATGCTTTCCACTCGCCGATGATGAACCCGGTGATTGCGCCCTTGGCAGACTGCATCGCCGGCATGCGTTTAGGGTTTCCGCAAAAGCCTTTTGTCTCAACTTTGACCGGCACCTGGATTACGGCCGCGCAGGCCACCGATCCCGCGCATTGGAGCC
Source organism: Terriglobia bacterium (assembly GCA_025350105.1). Lineage (GTDB taxonomy): Bacteria > Acidobacteriota > Terriglobia > Bryobacterales > Bryobacteraceae > Palsa-187. The sequence continues at coordinate 21,711 of JANXYJ010000198.1, forward strand.
GCCACTGCGCCGAAACCGTACGTTTCTCGCAGGCTCTCTGCACAGCACAGGCGGAGAAGCCGTGGTTAATGATCGAAGCCGGTGCGGGCCGCACGCTGACAACGCTGGCACTTCAGCACGGCCAGAAACCAAATCCGCTGGTGGCGATCGGTTCGCTCGGTGATCCCGCCTCCACTTCGGAAACGCAAAGCATGCTGGGCGCGCTGGGCCGTGCCTGGGTTGCTGGCGTGGAATGCGATTGGAAAAAAGTGTCTGAAAACGGCGGGCGCAAGGTTTCGCTCCCCGCCTATTCATTCGATAAGGTCCGCTATTGCGTGGAACGCCCCGCTCAGAACAATCAAGGTCCGGCAGTCACATCGGTGCCGGCAGCGAGTTCAATGAAGGAGTCCGTCAAAATGCAGGTTTCGGAAAGCGAAGTTTCATCATCGAATCAGCAGGCCATCCGCCAGGAGTTGGTGCGCCTGTTTGAAGAACTCTCGGGCTTGGATTTGCAATCAGCCCCCGCCGGATCTTCGTTCGTCGATCTTGGTTTCGATTCCCTATTTCTCACGCAAGCCAATCAAAAGATACAAAGCCGCTACAAGATGAAGATCCGTTTCACGGAGTTGCTGGGCGAACTCAACACGTTCGAAGCTTTGGCGGCGCGTGTGGCGGCAGCCTCTCCATCGCCTAACCCTCCATCGCCGAACCCTCCATCGCCTAACTCTCCATCGGCTACCACTGTCGCCGCACCAGCAACATCGGCACCGGAGCTCACTCGCGTGCCACCCAGCGCAGTACCGTTGACCAGCGGAAACCATGGCTCCGCCCTCGAACACTTGCTGCAACAACAATTGCAAGCCTTTCAGGAACTGACGGCGAAACAGTTGGACGTGGTGCGGGGAATGGGACCAGCGCCGGTGGCAACGGTTGCGCCACTTGCCTCACCAACGCAAGCTCCGCCCTCGCAACCTTCGGTCAAACCGCAGGAGTCCTTTGGGCCGTTTCGTCCGATTCAAAAGAGCGCGGGCGGCGAATTCACAGAGCAGCAGGAGCGCTACCTGAAGGCGTTCGCGGCCCGCTATTCAAGGCGCACAGCGGAATCAAAGAAACGGACGCAGCAGCACCGGGCCACCCTCGCCGACCCGCGCGTCGCTTCTGGTTTTCGTCTCCAATGGAAGGAAATTGTCTATCCCATCTCCGTGGCGCGTTCAGAAGGATCGCGTTTGTGGGACGTGGATGGCAATGAATACATCGATATTCAAAACGGCTTCGGCGTCACCATGTTTGGCCACGGTGCTGATTTCGTTCGCCAAGCAGTGCGGGAACAACTGGAATATGGTTGGGAAATCGGACCGCAAACTCCCCTGGCGGGCGACGTCGCGGCGTTGCTTTGCGAAATCACCGGCAATCAACGGGCTACCTTCTGCAACACCGGATCGGAAGCGGTGATGGCGGCGATGCGGTTGGCCCGTACCGTCACCGGCCGTGACAAGATCGTCTATTTCATCGGTGATTACCACGGAAGTTTCGATGAAGTATTGCTGCGCCGTGCCGGTTCGCAGGCGCGCCCCATCGCTCCCGGTATTCCCGTCAGCGCAGCCGGAAATGTTTTAGTGCTGGAGTACGGCAGCAAAGAATCGCTGTCAACCATTCGGCAAAATGCGGACAGCATCGCCGCTGTAATGGTGGAGCCGGTGCAAAGCCGCCATCCCGCGCTGCAACCCAAAGCCTATCTGCAGGAGCTGCGGCAACTCACCGAAGAAGCTGGTATTGCATTGATCTTCGACGAAGTTGTCACGGGCTTCCGCTCTCATCCCGGCGGCGCGCAGGCCATCTTTGATGTTCGCGCGGATCTGGTTACCTACGGCAAAGTGGTTGGCGGCGGAATGCCGATTGGTGTTTTGGCTGGCAAGGCGCAATTCATGGATGCGCTGGACGGCGGTCATTGGCAGTTCGGCGACGAATCGGTTCCGGAAGCCGGCGTCACCTTTTTCGCGGGCACCTTTGTCCGCCATCCGCTGGCAATGGCCGCGGCCTGGGCGGTACTCAATCACCTGAAGCAAGCTGGCCCACAGTTGCAGGAGGAGTTGGCCCGCCAGACCACGCGTCTGGTGGAAGGCATCAATCAACTCTTTGCCGGTGAAGGCTTGCCGGTGAAGTGCGAACACTTTGCGTCGCTGTTCTACTTTAGTTTCCCGCCGGACCAGCGCTTCGCGTCTCTTTTCTATTCGCATCTGCGGCTGCGCGGCGTGCATATTCTGGAGGGCTTTCCCTGCTTCCTGACAACCTCGCACACCAGCGAAGATATCGATCAGGTGCTGCAAGCATTTCGCGGCAGCGTCGCGGATATGCAAGGCGGCGGTCTGTTGCCGGCGTCCCCTCAGCGTTCGTCGTCAGAAACGGCAACGGCCGTCATCGAGTGTCCGCTCACCGAAGCGCAGATGGAAATTCGTTTGTCGGCCCAGTTGGGTGACGAAGAATCCTGTGCCTTCAACGAGGGCTTCACACTCACCTTCGACGGCAAGCTGAACGTGTCCGCCCTGACGTCCGCTCTCCAAACAGTCATCGGCAGGCATGAAGCATTCCGTTCGACTTTGCATCCCACCGGCGATCGCTTGCTGATTCATCCCTCGATGCAAGTCCCGCTGACGACCGAAGATCTGTCGTCGCTCGAACCAGCCGAGCGCGCCCAACGCATCCGCGACCTGAAAGAGCGTGACGCCTGGCGCGTGTTTGATCTGGTGCAGGGGCCCTTGCTGCGAACCCATCTGGCAAAGACGGCGGAGGATCAGCACGTTCTCTTCGTCACCGCGCACCACATTATTTGTGATGGCTGGTCCATCGCGGTGGCGCTGGAGGAGACCACCAAACTCTACAACGCAGCATGCTCCGGACAACCCAGTGCACTGCCGGCGCCTATGCCCTTCACGGAGTACGCGCAAACCGCCGACAGCCAAGCGGCGTCCGAAGTGGAAGAATATTGGGTCAGCCAATTCGCGGAGCCCTCCCCCACGCTTGAGCTGCCAACCGACCGGCCGCGCGGTGCTGTCAAATCCAATCACGGCGCCACCTACGTGACCGACTTGAGCGCCGATTTCCGCGACCAGGTTCAGAAGGCCGGCGCGAAAAATGGCTGTACTCCCTTCGTCACCCTATTGGCGGGATTCGAATTGCTGCTCAGAAAACTTTCGGGACAATCGGATGTGGTTGTTGGCATCCCCTCCGCCGGACAAGCGGATGCCGGACAAGATATGGATGATCGCCCTCTGGTGGGCCATTGCGTGAATTTTCTGCCCATCCGCGTCCAGACACCCGCCGACGCAACCTTCCACTCTCTCCTAACCGACACCCGCCGTCAGTTGCTGGCGGCGAAAGATCACTCCAGCTACACCTACGGAACCCTGGTGCGCAAGCTGGCCATCCCCCGTCATCCCGGCCGCCTGCCTTTAATCGAAGTGCAATTCAATTTGGAGCGCACCGGTTCCCAGCTTGCGTTCGACAATTTGAGCACGACGATGGACCAGAATCAGAAACGCTTCGTCACTTTCGATCTGTTCCTGAATCTGGTGGAATCAAGCACCGGTATTCGCGTTTACTGCGACTACAATACGGACCTGTTTGACGAATCCACCATCGCTTCCTGGATTCGCCAGTTTGAAAACCTGTTCAGCACCGCCTGCCTCGATGTCACACGCCCGTTGGCGCATTTCAATGGAACTGACTCTCGCGATTCTGCAGCGGAAGCTTTAACCGGTTTGCCGCTGGCGTTTCCTGAGTTGTGTGCGCATCAGTTATTTGAACAGCACGCCGCAACGCAGCCCCATGCCATCGCGCTCCGCTGGGGCAATGAGTCTATTTCCTACGGCGATCTCAATACCCGCGCCAATCAACTGGCGCATGCTCTGGCCAGCCAGGGGGCGGGCCCCAGCACGCTGATCGGGCTCTCGCTCGATCCTTCGATGGACATGGTCACCGCCGTGCTCGCGGTGATGAAAACCGGCGCGGCCTATCTCCCGCTCGATCCCAGTTTTCCGCCGGAGCGCCTCGCCTACATTCGTGAGGACGCCAAAGCCCTGCTTGTGCTGGACCAACACAATTGGCCCGCGCTCATCCATTCGTTGGACCAGTCGTTAGACCAGCAGCCTGGCACGGCCCTCTCGACAACCGTCGCCACTGACAGCCTGGCCTACGTCATCTATACATCCGGCTCCACGGGCAGACCAAAGGGCGTGGAAATTGAACATCGCGCGCTGACAAATTTCCTGTGGTCGATGAAACAGACCCCCGGCATGAATTCTTCGGACCATTTGCTGGCGGTCACCACGCTCTCGTTCGACATTGCGGGCCTCGAACTATTTTTGCCGTTGATTTGTGGAGCGGAGGTCGTCATCGCATCCCGCGAATCCAAATTCGACGGACGCGTTCTGGCGCAGCTCATCGAATCCGCTGGCATCACCATGCTGCAGGCCACGCCGACCACCTGGAAGATGTTGCTGGACGCAGGCTGGCGCGGCGTGAAAACGCAGAACGGCAACAGTCTGAAAATGCTATGTGGCGGCGAAGAGCTCACTCGCGAGTTAGCTACCCGGCTTCTTGCCACCACCGGCACCACGCTCTGGAACATGTACGGCCCCACCGAAACCACCATCTGGTCCAGTTGCGCGCAAATCACACAAGTAGACGGCCCCATCTCTATCGGGAGCCCCATCGCCAACACGCAACTCTACGTATTGAACCAACACGGTAAAGCCGTGGTGGATTCCACCGTCGGCGAGTTGTACATCGGTGGCACTGGTCTGGCACGCGGTTATCGCGACCGCGCGGAGCTCACCAGGGAACGCTTCGTGAACCTCTTCGGACAACGCCTCTATCGCACCGGGGATCTGGTTCGTTCGCTCGGTGACGGAACGCTCACCTGCCTGGGCCGTCTCGATCGCCAGGTGAAGATTCGCGGTCATCGCATTGAGTTGGGCGAGATCGAAGAAGCACTGCTCTCCCATCCCAAAGTGCGCGACGCCGCCGTGATCGTTCGCGAAGATCAGAAAGACGATAAGCGTTTGGTAGCTTACCTGGTTGCCGCCGACGCTTCAACCGCCGTCCCGTCAGTCAATCAAGCGTCAGTCAATGACAAACAACTTCGCTCCGATCTTTCGGTAACGCTTCCGGTCTACATGGTGCCCGCGCACTTTGTCGTGCTGCAGGCTCTACCACTGACGGCGAATGGAAAGATTGACCGCATGGCTCTGACCAAACTGCCGGCTCCCTCGGGCGCTGGCGCTGGGTCGTATCGCGAGCCCGCCACCTCCAGCGAATTGGCTTTGGCGCGCATCATCCAGGATGTTGTGGGCACCAAGCGCGTTGGCTTGGATGATGACTTCTTCACCTTGGGCGGCGATTCCATCCATCTGTTCCAAGTGGCCGCCCGCGCCGCGCGGGAAGGGATTGCCATCACCCCCAAACAACTCCTGAATCACCGGACCATCGCATTGACGTTGGCGGCCGCGCAAAAGGAGTCGAGCAAAGCCGGCCCGGCCTCTTCGGGCATCACGGCCTTACGACGCGAATTGTTTCGGAAGGAACTATAATCCATGCCGGCCCTCCAACAGCCTCTTGAGAGCGCGTTGTTTTTGCCCGCCTCCGCCGCGCAACAACAGTTTTGGTTTTCCGATCAACTGAAACGAGGCGATCCGTCGTTGAACATTGCCGTGCGCTTCGGACTCTCAGGAAATCTGAATTTCAATGCACTGCGCAAAGCCATCCACGAAATCGTCCGCCGGCACGAAGTCCTTCGCGCCAGTTTCAAGCTGGTCGATGGCGCTATCCAGCAAGTCGTCCAACCTGAATCGAGCGCGCTCGATCTCGCTCTGCCGTTGAGTGATCTCAGCCTCTACGCGGGCTTGGAGCAGATCGCGGAAGCCGATCGCTGGGCCGACATCGTCGCCCGTCAACCCTTTCAACTCAACCAAGGACCGCTTCTCCGCACCCGCCTTTTGCGCTTGGCGCGCACCGAGCATGTGTTGCTGCTCACCGTGCACCACATCGTTGCCGACGGTTGGTCGATCGGCGTTTTCTCGGAAGAATTGGGCGAGCTGTATGAAGCTTTCGCCAATGGACACAAACCCTCCCTGCCGGAGCTGTCTATTCAGTACGCGGACTTCGCAAGTTGGCAGAACCAATCCGCCAGCTCGCCCTCTGCGCAATTAGCGGAGTCCGAAACCTATTGGCAACAACAACTAAAAGGCGCAATCCCTTTTGAAGTGACGCCGGACTTACCGCGCGCCGTCGATGTGGCCACAGGCGCTGACGCTTCTCCAGGAAGAATTGTCTCGCGTGTTTTGCCGCGAACCCTCACCGATCAGTTGGCGTTGATCAGCCGCGGCAACGGCAGTTCGCTCTTCATGATCATGCTGGCCGGATTAACCGCCCTGCTGCACCGCTACACCGGGCGGACCGATATTGCCATCGGCACGCAAGTTGCCGGCCGCGATCACGTGGAGGTGGAGCGGCTGATCGGCTGCTTCGTCAACACACTCGCCCTGCGTCTGCAGGCCAACGGTGATCTCCCTTTTAGTGCACTTCTCGCCCAGGCGCGCGAAGTGGTGACTGCGGCGTTAGTTCACGGCGACGTTTCCTTTGCGCGCGTGGCGGAACTGGTGGGAGGCAAGCGCAGTGCTGATTCCGGCGGCTTGTTACGCGTCAACTTTATTCATCAACGTGATTTCGTGCAGCCTTGGACCAAAGCTGGTCTGCGCATGTACGCGATCCCTTCGCGTTCCCCGGGTGCCATTTTCGATTTGAACTTCTTCGCCGTGGAACGCGCCGATGGCTGGCGTCTTTCCTGCGAGTTCAACAAGTCGCTGTTCCGTCAAAGCACGGTGGAGCGCATGTTGGCGCATCTGGAAAATGCTTTCGTCGCGGTCTTGTCCAATCCCAACAAGTCGCTTGGTGAGCTCGACTTCATCAGCAACGCCGAACGCCAACAGATTTTGTTCGACTGGAATCGCACTGAATTTGCCTATCCGCGCCACCTGCGCATTCAAGACCTGCTGCAGAGCGCCGCCGAATCTCGCCCGAATGGCACAGCCGCCACTTGTGGCCGTCAGTCCGTTCTCTATTCAGAACTGGATCACAAAAGTAACCAATTGGCTCGTTATCTTCACGAACGCGGCGCCCAGCCCGGTGCCGTGGTCGGCATCTGTACCAGCCGCTCCATCGATATGTTCGTGGCTCTGCTGGCCATCCTCAAAGCCGGCGCTGCCTATATTCCGCTGGATCCGTCGCTGCCCGCGGATCGCCTGGCCTATTTGTGCGAAGACGCCGGCATCAGCTTACTGATTACCGAACGCGCCACCGCCAACCTGATCGATACCCCCGTCGAACGTGTTGTGATTGACGCCGAGCGCGTTGTGGTGGGCAGCCAAAGCGGCATCGCCTTTGATGGCGGAGCCACCGCCGACGACGTCGCCTATGTTCTCTACACTTCCGGTTCTACCGGCCAACCCAAGGGTGTGGAAGTCCGTCATCGCAGCGTCGTCAATCTGCTCTACGCGCTGCAGGAACACTTGATGGTCGGCCCGGCGGATGTCTTATTGGCCACCACTACGCTTTCCTTCGACATCGCGGCGCTCGAATTATTTGGCCCCCTGCTCACTGGCTCGCAATTGGTCATCGCCACCAACACCGAAGCAGCTGACCCCTTGGCGCTGCGCGATCTACTGGTGCGCAGCAAGGCCACTGTCTATCAGGCCACTCCCGTTCGTTACCGGCTGTTGATTGACGCCGGCTGGAAAAATACTCCGCGTTTGAAAATGCTTTGCGGCGGCGAAAAGATGACCCGTGAGCTGGCCGACGCGTTGCTTCTGCGCGGCGGTGAGCTGTGGAACGTCTATGGCCCCACCGAAACCACTGTGTGGTCTTCGGTGGACCAAATCCTGCCGGATCGCGAACCCATTTCCATCGGCCGCCCCATTGCCAACACCACTTTCTATATTCTCGATGCCCAACTGCGCCCCGCCGCCATAGGAACCGAAGGCGAGCTATGCATCGGTGGCGATGGCTTGGCCAAAGGCTATCGCAATCGGCCCGATCTCACCGCCGAACGCTTCATTGCCAATCCCTTCGCGCCCGGCCGCATTTACCGTACGGGTGATCGCGCCCGTTACCGCGGCGATGGCCGTGTGGAGCTGCTGGGCCGCAACGACGATCAAGTCAAAATTCGTGGCTTCCGAATCGAACTGGGTGAGGTGGAAGCCGCTCTGCAAAAGTGCCCCGCCGTAAGCGCCGCCGCTGTCGTCGTCAGGCAGGATGCCGCAGGTGAGACCGTGCTTGCCGCCTATTACACGCCCCGCGAAAAACAAATATCCGACGTCGCAGCCGTCCGCGCATTCCTCACGAAACAACTTCCGCCCTACATGGTCCCCACATTCCTGATCCCGTTAGATCGATTACCAACCACGCCCAACGGGAAGTTGGACCGCAAGAGTTTGCCCGCCTTAACCTTTCAGCCGGACCCGGTGATGCTGCCAAAAGAACCGCTGAAGAACGAACCGCCAAAAGGAAAAGACCGGCCCGCCACAACCCATCACCACCCACAAGACGAACTGGAGTCCGCGCTCATTCGCATCTGGCAATCCGTGTTGCACGCTACGCACGTCAACCTGGACGACAATTTTTTTGAACTTGGCGGGCACTCCATTCTGGCCGCCAAAATGTTCGTTCGCATCGAGGAGGAATTAGGACAAACGCTTCCCCTCGCCACTCTTTTCCAAAGCCCCACCGTGCGCGAACTCGCCGCGCTCATTCGCAATACCAATTGGACTCCGTCCTGGTCATCGCTCGTTCCCATCCGGCCCGCCGGCACCAGGCATCCGCTTTTCCTCATCCACCCCATTGGCGGCAACGTCCTCACCTTCTCTGGTTTTTGTGGCCACTTTCCGTCTGACCAACCCATTTATGGATTGCAAGCGCGCGGCCTGGATGGCAAACAGGCGCCGCATACTTCCATCTACGAAATGGCGGAGGATTACATCACCCAGATTCGTGCCGTGCAACCCAGCGGGCCCTACGCCATTGGCGGGTTTTCCGCCGGCGCCATCGTCGCTTTTGAGATGGCCCGCCAATTGGAACAACAAAGCCAAACCGTGCGCACCCTGGCCTTGATGGACGCGCAAATCGACACGCCCTTGGCGAAAAATGATGATGCCGTCGCCACCGCCCTCACCGAACGCGTCGATCGCTGGACCCGGACCATCCGTTCCAATCTCCGCTACGCCACCCGCATGAGTCCCTCTGACTTCGTCCAACGCAAAACCCAAAACATCAAGGCTCGCCTGGCCGTTCGCAGTTGGCAAAATCAAAGAGGCGAAAGTAATGCGGTCACGCTCACGCCGGAGCAAGGCTTTCTGGCCGCTCTCCGCTCCTATGTTCCGCAGCCTTATCGCGGCGGCGCCATTCTTTTCCGCGCCAAGGATGAAGTGGCCCACTGTCCCGATCCCAATCTCGGCTGGGACAAATTCGTTCACGGCGGTCTGCAGGTACGCGAGGTCAGCGGCGATCACGACACACTGATGCAGGAACCTCACATCGGAATGCTGGCCCGCATTCTAGCCAGCATTCTCGCGGAAACCGATAAAGATTAAGAATAGAGACCAATAAAAGTAATGACACCACAGAGTGCCATCCCGCACCGCTCCCTCATCGACCGCCGCCTGCGCCCGCGCACGGCAACCAAATCCTATACCGGCTGGGCCCTGCTCGCTTCCGATGTCTGCTCGTTGCTCCTATCGGTCGGCTTAAGCGTTGCGCTCAAAGCCGCCTTCAGTCGCATATCCAATCAAGGACTGGATCTCGCACCCTATCTTGCCCTGTGGCCTTTTTTGTTCGTCTTCCTTCTGGTGTATGCCGTCATCGGACTCTATTCGCCGCTCGCCATGGGTGCGCCTGAGGAATTGCGCCGCTCTACCATTGCCTCTGCCGTTTTGTTTGTCACTCTCACCGCGGCCACCGTAACTTTGCGCGGCGCCAGCCGTTACTTCACCTGGACCGTGCTTCTGGCCATGGTGCTCACCATTGTCCTGGTTCCGTTGCTGCGTGCTTGTGCCCGCCAGGCCTTCGGCCGTGAAGAATGGTGGGGCGTCCCCGCCGTCGTCTTTGGCTCCGGTGAAGTGGGTGCAAGCATCGTCCGCGTGTTGAAGAACGAACCCGGCTTGGGCATCAAGCCCATCGCCGTGTTTGATGAAGCCTGCTCCAGTCTTCGCTTCATGCAGGAAGTCCCGGTCCTCCCGCTCACTTCGCTGGATCATTTTTTGCGCCGCCACGACCGCCTTTCCTACGGCATCTTCGCCCTGCCCGACGTGCCCAAGGAACGCCTCACGCAAATGATCGAAGCCCATGCGGCGGAGTTCTCCCATGTTCTGGTGGTCCCCGATCTGAAAGGCGTTGCCAGCTTGTGGGTCGATTCCAAAAGCATCGGCGGCATGATCAGCCTGGAAGTGCGCCAGCACGTCGCCACTCCCAATTACGAATTCGCCAAACGCACGGTGGACGTTCTCTTTGTCTCCTTAGGCGCCTTGGTCGCCGTGCCGGTTTCGCTCGCCATCGCCTGCTGGATCGCCCTCGATTCGCCCGGACCTGTTTTCTATAGCCAATACCGCATCGGCCGCAACGGCCGCATGTTTCGCGCCTGGAAATTCCGCTCCATGGTGGCGAACGCCGATCATGTTCTTGAACAACATCTCCACGCCAATCCATCTCTTCGTGACGAATGGGAGCGCGATCAGAAACTCAAAAACGATCCGCGCGTCACTCGCTCCGGCAGCTTTCTTCGCCGCAGCAGCCTGGATGAGCTGCCCCAGCTCTGGAACGTCCTGAAGGGCGACATGAGCATGGTGGGCCCGCGCCCCATCATCGAGAAAGAAGCCGAACGCTACGGTACTTCTTTCGATACCTACAAGCGCGTCAACGGCGGCATCACCGGACTCTGGCAAGTCTCCGGCCGCAACGACGTTTCCTATCAGGAACGCGTTGACCTGGATATGTTCTACGTTCGCAATTGGTCCATTTGGCTGGATCTGTGCATTCTCTTCCGCACCATCGCTGTCGTGCTCTTTCGCAAGGGGGCGTATTGAAGCTCTTGGTGTTGCTAGCGGCCAGCACCATCCTAAGCGCCGCACCACCCCCCATCAACCTTTCACGCGATCTGATTCGCCTCGGCATCGCCGCTCGCAACGCCACCCCGAACGATCCCAAGCTCGATGCGCGCCCACTGTTTCAGTCCGCCATCGCCTATAGCAAACTGCATTCCGTCAAAATTCTCACCGCCGATCCGGGCAGCTACTATTTCTTAACGCCCTCCGCGCCCGGCCAATATCTCGTACTCGATCAGCTTGCCGATCTCACGCTCGATCTCCACGCAGCGTCTCTCTATTTTCAAGACAGCTACAACGCGGCCATCACGCTCAATGCTTGCGTTGGTGTCATTCTTCAAAATTTTTCAGTTGACTTCCTGCATCTGCCCTTCACGCAAGTCAAAATCCGCACCGCCCAAGGCGGGTCAATTCAATATCAGCTCAATCGCCACTGGCAATCGCCCGATGGATTCGTGAAAGACGACGGCGAACTGTGGGCGCTGGCCTTCCGTAATGGCGAACTCATCCCCGGCACGAATCGCCTTCCGCTGAAACATGAATCCGTCAACAACACCCTCCATGTCGTCGGCAACCGCGCCCCTTGGACCGAACCCGCCGCCATCGCGAAACTTCAGCCGGGCGACACCCTGGTCATCGCCTCCCGCGGCGGCCCTGCGACTATCCGTTCCAACGGCGGCCGCGCCGTGACGTTCAAGAACATCGACATCTACTCGTCCGGTACCCTCGGCCTGCAACTCGATCACGCCGCCGATTCCATCGTCGATCACGTTCGGGTGATGCCCCGCCCTGCAACCGATCGTCTCCTCAGCGCCAACGCCGATGGCATCCACCTCAGCTACACCGGCGCCAATAATCGCGTGGTTGATTGCTTCGTCAGCCACACCATGGACGATGGCATCGCCGTCAATTCGCCAGTCCTCGGAATTGTGGTAGGCCGCCTCAACCCTAGCACCCTCAAAGTAAGCCGCAACTACGGCTCAATCATTCCCGCGCAAACCCGCATCGCGCTGGTCGATCCCAAAACCGGCTTCGCCTCTTCGTCCTTCACCGTGACCAGCCAAGTGGTGACCTCTGAAGCCATCACCATCAATTTGGATCATGATGCGCCTCCGGCCCCGGAACATTTTGGTGTGATTTTGTCGGACGCCAATCAGCGCGGCGCGGGCACGGTAATTGCCCGCAACACCGTCGAGGACGTCCTCTCCGCCCGCGGCATCTACCTCGGCGGCGTCAGTGGGGTCACCGTCAAAAACAACACCATCCGCCGCACCAGCGCCGGCGCCATCGTTTTGCATGAAGACCTCGCCGCCTTTCCCACCGGCCCCAGCGAAGATATTCAAATCACCGGTAACACCGTGGATCACGCCATAGGTCCCATGGAAACCGGCGTGGGAGCAGTCGCCAGTCTCGCGTCCATCTTCGCCATCGCCACCGACGCCAATTTTCGCCTACTGCCTACCGATCCGCTACAGCGCATTACCATTTCCCACAACACCATCAGCCATTCCGGACGCTCCGCTATCTGGGTCGCCAACACCCAAGCAGCCGTCATCGCAGCCAACACCGTCACCCACTGGAACCAACACCCCGAACTCGCGCTTTGGGGAATTGGCGTTCAGTGGGCCTGGCAGATGAAGCGTGATGCGGCCCAGCCAGTTGTGCTCCACCAGTCCCGCTAAAAACAAAAACGCCGCGCTTTGTCGGCGCGGCGTCTTCCGTTCAAACGAAACTACAGCGGTTATGCTTTGCCCTCGCCCGCCAACTTCTCGCGCTGTTCTTTCAGAATCGCCTTGCGGCTCAGCTTGATTTTGTTGCCTTCCAGACCCAGCACCTTCACCAGAATCTGATCGCCTTCGTTCAGTTCATCGCGAACCTGCTTCACGCGGCTCTCCGCAATTTCTGAGATATGCAGCAGGCCATCGGTTCCGGGGAAGATCTCAACAAACGCGCCGAAATCCACAATGCGCACCACTTTGCCCAAATACGTCTTGCCCACTTCGGCCACCGCGCAAATATCGGTGATCATCTGAATACAACGATCCGCCGCCACGCCGTCGCTCGAGTAGATCTTCACGCTGCCATCATCCTCAACGTCGATCTTGCAGCCCGTGGTTTCCACAATGCTGCGAATCATCTTGCCACCGGGTCCAATCAGTTCGCGAATCTTGTCGGTGGGAATTTTCAGTGAGAAAATACGCGGGGCGTACGGCGACATCTTCTCGCGATGCACCGCGATCACCGCGTTCATTTTGTCGAGCAAGAACAACCGCGCGCGCCGGGCTTGTTCCAACGCTTCCTTCAAAATCGCGTGCGTTACAGTGGGCACCTTGATGTCCATCTGCAACGCCGTAATTCCGTCTTTGGTGCCGGCAACTTTAAAGTCCATGTCGCCGTAGTGATCTTCCGCGCCCGCAATGTCGGTAAGAACCGCGTAGTCCTTGCCTTCCATCACCAGGCCCATCGCAATGCCAGCCACCGGAGCGATCATCGGCACGCCCGCGTCCATTAACGATAACGACGCGCCGCAAACCGATGCCATCGAACTCGATCCGTTCGATTCCAAAATGTCGCTCACCACACGCATCGTGTAGGGGAACGCTTTATCGTCGGGAACCATCGCCGAAATCGCGCGTTCGGCCAAAGCGCCGTGCCCAATTTCACGCCGGCCCGCGCCGCGCATAAAGCCCACTTCGCCCACGCTGAACGGAGGGAAGTTGTAATGCAGCATAAAGCGCTTCGAGCTTTCCGTCGAATCCAGCAGCTCAATCCTCTGCTCGTCGTCCTTGGTGCCCAAGGTCGCCGTCACCAGCGCTTGCGTTTCGCCGCGCGTAAATAGCGCCGATCCGTGTGTCCGCGGCAATACGCCCACTTCGATGTCGATGTTGCGGATCTCGTCGAATTTACGCCCGTCCGGACGCCGCTTTTCCTTCAACATCTCATCGCGGAAAATGCGTTCCTTCAAGCGGTCGAACAGTTCCTTGGTCTCGGCCTTTTGCTCTTCCGCAACGCCTTCCAGCGCCTTCTTCTTGGTGTCGGAAATACGCTTGTAGCTGTCCAGCTTTTCGTACTTCTGCGTGTTCATTGCGTCCTGCAATGCCGCGCGATGCGCCGTGGAAAGTTGATCGTACAGCGCCTGATTCATCACCGGCGGCGTGTAGGTCCGCTTGGTCTTACCGCACTTCTTCGCCAACTCACGAATCGCGGCAGTGATCTTCTTGCAGCTTTCATGACCGAACTCGATCGCCGCCAGCACTTCCGCTTCCGTCGCCTGATTGGCGCCGGATTCCACCATCACAATGCCTTCGTCCGTCGCGGCCACCACAATGTTCACCTTCGACGCCTTGGTCTCTTCGTACGTCGGATTGGCGATGAACTTTCCGTCCACCATCCCAATGCGCACGCCCGCCAAAACATAATGGAACGGAATATCGGAAATCGCCAGCGACGCCCCCGCGCCCATAATCGCCAGCGTGGACGGGTCGCGCAGCGGATCGGCCGATAAAACAAATCCGATCACCTGCGTTTCATTCGTGTAGCCTTCCGGGAACAGCGGCCGGATCGGACGATCAATCAACCGGCTGGTCAAAATCTCTTTTTCCGACGGCCGCGTCTCGCGCTTGATAAAGCCGCCCGGAAAACGTCCCGCCGCGTAAGTGTACTCGCGGTAATCCACCGTCAGCGGAAAAAACGCCGCGTTCGGTTTCGGATCTTCATTGGAGCAAGCGGTGACCAGCACCACACTCTCTCCGGATCGCACAATCACCGATCCATTGGCCTGCTTGGCCATCTTTCCTGATTCAATAGTCACGATCCGGCCATTGCCTAGATCGATTTCAACGGAATGCAACATGTTTGAGACTGTCCTTTAATCAAGACCAGCCCGGAGCGCCGCTCAGTGCGGTGAATCCGTTGGCCTGCTTTGATCAAGAGGAGACTTTGGAGGGGTACTTCGAAGCCAGCGGCAACAACTTCTAAAACAGGACAGTCCCAATGGCCGCCCCTGCTGGCTTTTCGAGAATCGTTTTCTTGCTCACCTGACTACGAAACCGGTTCCCTGTGAAACCCGGCTTCCACCGTTCCGACTATCTTTGTTATAGCCGCCTGTCAGCCCTGGCCCCATCGCCCGGCCAACACCCATTCAACCGCTGGTTAGCGCCGAATGCCAAGGCTCGTAATCAGAGTCTTGTAGCGTTCCGGACTCCTGCTCCGGAGATAATCGAGCAACCGCCTGCGCCGGGCCACCATCTGCAACAAACCTCTGCGCGAGTGATGGTCCTTCTTATGGGACCTAAAATGGTCCTGCAGTTCGGTAATACGCCGGCTGAGGATGGCAACTTGCACCTCTGGCGATCCCGTGTCCGACTTGTGGACCCGGAATTTTGAAATCACGTTTAGTTTTGCTTCGCCCGCCAGTGCCATTCGAAAACGATACTCCTCGTCTATCCTTAATCGTTTAATTCAGCTCTTAGGGTACCACAGGTTTCAACGGTTGGTGATGGCCCTGTCACCGGATTGTCAAATGGTGCATCTGAATTTGGCCTCAAACGATTTCAAAAGTTAGCTCCGGGCGCCAGACCCGTAAACGAAGTCTCTACCCACTACTCGTCACGGCGGGCCCGCTTATGGACTGAGGGCCAAACACAGCACTCCTGCATTGCATTGTGCCCAAAATAAAACTAGTGGGATCCGAGGCGTTGATGGCGCCCATCGCCATAGCGGAGGAACGCTACGATAGAGATTGCTACTCCCCAATGATCAAATTTCTGGCCGTACCACCATATACCCCCGGGCATGCTTTTAGCGGACGCGCCAGCGAACTACAGCAAATCGACGATTGGGCTGCGTCACCGGAGCAGCCAGTCCTCGTCATCGAGGCGATCGGCGGCATGGGCAAAAGTATGCTTTGCTGGCATTGGGTCAAGCGCGCCGCATCCCAAGCGGGATCTCCCTTCGCCGGTTTCTTTTGGTATAGCTTCTACGAACGCGGCGCGGATATGGCCGACTTTTGTGCACACGCACTCGCGTTCATCACCAGTAATCCCGTCGACAAATATCGGGAGCGCAAAACTGCCGATCTCGCTGCAGAGCTAGTGCCTCTTCTCCAGCAGCGCCCCTGGTTACTAGTCTTGGATGGGCTGGAACGTATTCTTGTAGCTTACAATCGCTATGACGCCGCGCAAATTCGTGATGATGAACTGAACCTCGCGGCCGAATCCGTTAAACGCACTGCATTGGACTGCATCCTGCCGGCGGATTCCCATTTACTCCCTGCACTCATTCACGCCTTTCCTACCAAGGTGCTGATTTCTTCCCGGCTCATGCCCTCTGCGTTAATCGATAGCAGTGGAACCGCAATTGCAGGTGTACTTCATCATCCGTTAGCCGGGCTAGACCCGGATGACGCCGAAGCCATGCTGCGCGGCATTCAGGTCAGTGGCGACTCCATTAGCCTCCGTCGATATCTCGGCACACACTTTGGCTATCATCCCCTCATGGTTGGCGTGCTCGGCGGCTTGGTGAAAAATTTCAGCCTCGCCCCTGGAGACTTTGATCGTTGGTTAGACAGTCAAGACGGAAGAGGCACACCCACGCCGGAAGCACTGGATGTCATTCAAGACCGGAATCGCGTGCTCAAAGCCGCCTTCAACGACCTTGAGCCCGATGCCCGCACTCTTCTCGCCCGCATCGGCCTTGTGTCCGAAGCCGTGGACGACGAAACGATGGTCGAACTCAATCCTCGACGCCCGGATCGACCGATAGAGGTCAAACGTCCCAAAGAATGGCAACTGGACTTTCCTAAGTGGGTCGAAGTCTATCATAAGGACAAGGCTGCATACGAGGCGTACCAGGCGGAGTTGGATCGCTGGCGCAATTCGCCTGCGTTAGCCGAAGCGGAAACGTTTTTGCGGAAAACCATTCGCGACCTATCCTCCCGCGGACTCCTCCAATGCGATTACGTCTCGATGAAGTACGATCTTCATCCCGTGGTTCGCGGCTACGCTGTTAGTTCCATCTCGCCAGACCAACAAGATGGAATGGCCCAGCGTGTTGTGGATCACTTCTCTTCGCGCATGGACGTCCAATCGGAACACGCTAAAACTACCAACGATCTTCGGAATGGTTTGCAAGTGGCACGTACGCTCCTGCACTTGGGGCGCACTAAACAGGCTGCTTCCGCTGTCGATAATCTTTCTAGTGCTCTATTCTGGAGTCTCGAAGCCTGGGATATCTACCTGGCTTTGGCGAAGCCGCTGTTTCCCGATGGCTGGACCCAGTTGTCCCGGGAAATCGATCCCTGGGTGCTAAATTCGCTCTTGAACGATGTCGCGTTGGCGTTGAATGCGTTGGGAAAAAGCAAGGAAGCAGTCCCAGTGGGAGAATTCGCGCTCGATTCGGCGATTGAGATCGATCGTCGACGCGCCGTCCTTTGGGGGGTACGAAACCTGGCTTTATACAACGCCAATGCCTTTCAATTAAGCACTACGTTTAGACTCCGCGATTTAGAAGCAACACTGACACCCGTATTGGGCGACGCGGAGTATCTGGCACTATATCACCTGTCTCGATCAACGGACTATCGCACCATGGGTAACTTGGGTGCGGCCCGGGAACATTGGCGGCAATTTGACGCTTTACCGCGTCCGGAGAATCGCAGTCTTTATCGTCCAGGTTATGGCGAATATTGTCTTGCCGAATTGAATCTGCACGAAGGCTTGCTGGATGAAGCTTTCTTAGTGAACATCGGCGAAACCGCAAAAAACGCTAACAGCCGCTGGG
Organism: Terriglobia bacterium; assembly: GCA_025350105.1. Classification (GTDB taxonomy): domain Bacteria; phylum Acidobacteriota; class Terriglobia; order Bryobacterales; family Bryobacteraceae; genus Palsa-187. The sequence goes on from JANXYJ010000198.1 coordinate 39,617, forward strand.
TTATTCGCGCTCTGTATTGGCTGCGTGGGGAATGGAAATTATCGCTCAGTGAGTGGGGCGAGGCTGCGGCCCAATTCGAGGAACACATCCGGATGACGCGCGAAGTCAATCTCGATCCATCCTGGTCGGAAGCCCGTCTGGCATTCGCACACGTGAAATTAGGCCAACATCAAGGTGCTCTCCTGTTGGCGGATCGTCTCTCCAAAATCTGCGACCCTCCTCACGCCGCGCTTGCCGAATTGTACTTGGCTCTCGACGAACAGGAAAAAGCCGGGAAGGCTGCGCTAGCCGGCTACACCGAAGCCTGGGGTGACGGCGCACCCTTCGTCGCTTTTCGGCCTCTACAGCAATGCCGTAAAGTCTTCCATGCGTTGGGCGGTTCCGAACCGCAACTGAGACCATTCGATCCGGCGAGTGTCAAGCCTTTTGCCTTTGAAGAAAAACTCATCGCCTATGTTAATAAAAAGGAGGAAAAGAACCGCGCGTTTCGCCCAGCAGGACGGCAGCGTGGTGATCGCGGCGATCAATCTCACGCGTGAATCTGCTGATCACGTTCGCTCCGCTAACGTTTTCTGCTCCAAAATCACCAATATCCAGCTTTAGCCCAACCGCAATTTCTCCCGCGCCGGGTACCCTCCAATCAGAAAAACGTTCTGGCCAGAACGCGTCGCATTGCAGTGGTAACTGATCTTTCGGAGCCCCCAACGGCGTGGATGTCTATGTGGTTCCCCATCGACGCCCATCCGGAAAGCACCAAGCCGCCACACGTAAGTGTGCGACGGCAGCCCTCCCGTAGCTCCGGTCGCCTGACCGGAGATGGACGAGCATCACGAACGGCAAGCGAACACACCGAAATCCAGCGCCCAAAAAGCACACCACCAATTCAGCAGCCTGCGGCGGCGACGTCCAGAATCGTTAAGGACAAAGCGGCCGTTGGCGCGCAACCTAACCCCGCAATCGCTAAGACCGCTCACCTACGACAATGACCCCGACACCCCCCGCCGCAGCCTCGGGCGCAGCACTCGGTTCCACCACATGATCGCGCCAGTGATAAACATCGCCGCCGGAGTCAGTCCTGCAACAGCCCACGCCGCCTTGGTCATCTGGTCGCAGACACCGGGTCCGCTACATGGAATCCCAATGCCGTTAATCCGTCCAAAATGCAAGTAAGCCAGCCAATAAATCGCGCGATCAACCATGCGAAACCCTGCGTCTGCGGCAGTGGGCGGAGCAAGCCGGTCAACCAATTCCTGAAACTCCTCCGGAAAACAGAGATAGATTCCGCTTAGCCCAAACACCAGCACAAATCCCAAACTCCAAAAGCCGATCATGCTATGCACGTCCCAGGTAAGCCGTTTCCATCCCACTCCGCGATGCACACTCAGGCTTCGCCGCCATCTACTGATACCGGGCCACCAGATCGCCATACCGGTTACGGCAAGCACGATAGAGGCAAACGCGCCCATGCCGTTCACTCTCCGTCCCGCCGGTCCGGCCAGCAGATCGTCATGCAACGCCATCAGGCTTGACACCAGCCAAACTCCCGTTGGAATCGAGTTGCCCAGATCCGCGCCACTGCGAACGTCGAACAGCCGCTTCTTGATTTCGTTACCCCGTGTTTCGTTACCCCGTGTTTCTTTACCCGGGCTCAACCAGATGTCCACCGCCTGATCGGGATTTGGCGCCCGCACAATTTTGGCAACCCGATACCCCGGATAGGAACCCATCGCAGCCTCGGCCAGTTGCCCATCCGTCAATCGTGGTCCCGCGCCTTGCGAGACGCTGAGTTCGGGCGTCGCCGCCACAAACAGCTCGTTCCGGTAGACCAGCACACTGCCGGTCACGCTAATCATCAGAATGTAGAGCCCCAAACCGATGCCGCTCCACAAATGCACTTGAAAAAGCGCCCTGCGTAACCATATCTTCTGCGGCTGCTGAACCCAGCGTCGCCACCAAGCCAGTTGATTGCCGTTGCTCACTAGCGACAGACTACAACACCCGACCGGGTGCCCGCGACCAGTCTTAGGAGACCGGTGTCACCGGTAGCTCCGTTCGCCAGACCGGAGACGGACGTGAATTACGCACGGCAAGCGAAGGCAACGGACTCCCCGCTTCACCGCAAGCCAGCGCCCCAAAAAACGCACCGCCAACTCAGCACCCAGCGGCGACCGCTAGGAAGCCGCAATGCCCAATCCCCATCCCAACCAGCACAAGCCGCCACATCACCCTCCCTGACTGCGATATTCTAAATCACATCCAATGACCGTCCCCGCGCCGCTTCAAAGTCGCGCTCTCCTTCCCTGGCGAACACCGCGACCGCGTTGAAAAAATCGCGGAGGCGCTCGCCGCCCGTTTGGGTGGCAAAGACAAAATCCTGTACGACCGCTGGCACGCAGCCGAATTCGCGCGTCCCAACCTAGGCATGTACCTGCCGGATCTATATAACAAAGAGTCCGAGCTTGTAGTAGCTTTCCTGTGTAAAGAGTACGCAATCAAAGATTGGCCCCATCTCGAATGGCGCGCAGTCCAC
>JANXYJ010000203.1 GCA_025350105.1 Terriglobia bacterium
CACGTTAAAGTGCAAAGCGAAAGCAATCTGGGTGCCGACGGCAAAAGTACGGTGGCACCGTTGAAGATTGTCTCTGGCCCTAAGATGACGGCCCAGATGATGGTGGACGCGGTCCGCCAAGCGGTGACCTGGCCTTATGCGGCCGTAGCCATCGGCTATCCCGGCCCGGTGTTGCATGGGAGGCCGGTGCATGAACCGGCCAACTTGAGCGCCGGTTGGGTGGGATTTGATTTCGCAAAAGCGTTTAGCGCAGCACCCGGGGACAAAATCAGCCCGGTGAAAAATATTCCGGTGAAAATCATCAACGATGCCGCACTGCAGGCGCTGGGCAGTTATCAGGGCGGCCGCATGCTGTTTCTGGGTTTAGGCACCGGCCTGGGGTCCACGATGATCGTCGACGGCATTCTGGAACCCATGGAGCTGGCCCATCTGCCCTACAAAAAGCAAAAGACATATGAGGATTACGTCGGGCTGCGCGGAATGGAACGGCTGGGTAAAAAGAAATGGCGCAAAGAAGTGGACGAGGTTGTGGCACACCTGAGTACAGCCCTGGAACCCGAATACGTAGTGCTGGGCGGCGGCAATTCTAAATACCTAAAGGCCTTGCCCGACGGAGTGCGCCTGGGCTCCAACGACAATGCGTTTTTGGGCGGCGTGCGCTTATGGCGCGGATTAGACGAACTGGCCGCCCCCACCGGGCGCAAGAGCGCGGGCTGACGTCTAACCTAAATAGGCGTCCGCCGCCAGCACACCTGGCGTCGCTGGCATGGCCTCCAACAACACCACTTGCAGATTCAGCCCCTGTTCGGTACCGCTCAACCAAACTTGTTCCACGGCAATGCCGCTGCGGAAGTAGCCACCTTCAGGGTGCGAATAAACCGCGTGGCCGATCAGAACGCTGTCGGCGATTTCCAATTGGACTTTGAAATTGGCCGGGTCTTCCGTTAGCAGTTGCATTGGCCCGACCACACATATCCCGGCTTGTGAAAAATCCACCACATTGCCGACGGCAGACTGGCCCGTTGCCAAATTCGTGACGCGGGCTTCGAAATGAGCTAAATAGCGTTGGTGCTGTCGGCGTTCCGCAGGATCGGAGTGAGCGGAGTGTTCCGGCGCGGATTGCTTTGTGACGGGTTGCTTGATGAAATGTTGCTCTACCGAATGCGACATGGGTCACCGTCCTCCCTGTCGCTATGGATCGGCCTATTCCAATGGAACCTTTACGGCCTACATGGGTAAATCAATGCGTCATCAATTCCTTGTGCAAGACATACGACACTTCCACCGGCGTGTCGTCCATGGACTTGATTTTCAGCACGATCTGGTAATAGCGCGGCAGGCTGCCGTCGCTTTTGCGGAGGTGGCCGACGATAGCGCCGGCCAGCATGGGGTCAGTGAAAGATTCGACGCCGGCGGTTACGCTGGCCACATGATTGCCGGAAAGATACAGCACGTCGCCCTTACGGTGCACGCTGGGAGCGTGGGTGACCAGGCCGTAGCTTTCCTCCACGCCATTTTCAGAACGGCCGCCTTTTTTGTGCGGACCGTCTTCAAAAAAGTCAGGCTCACCCGCTGCCGGGTGCAGGTTGCGTACGCCCTTGGCCTCCAGGGTAAAAGCTTCCTGCACCGGCAAGGCGGTGAGTTGCCGGCTGGATGCCATGGGTCCCAGAAACACGACATTGCCCATGGAGATTTCGGGCATGGACAGCTCGTCACTACCGGTAAGATAGACGCTTTGTTTGCGATCCGCCAGAAACTGCCCCAGCAAAAACGCCCCATTGGCAGTGGCCAGACCGGTAAGATTCGTTTGGGTCTGTGGAGCGCCGTCTTTAGAAGAAGCGTTGGCAGAAGTGTTAGCAGAAGCGTTGGCTCCCGGTTGCGTCGCCAGCACGACGACCAATGGCCGATCCGAGGAAATCAGCGGAGCCCACAGCTGGCGCAGTTCGGGCGTCCAAGTGCTTGGAAGTGCGGCGGTTTTTCCGGCTACGGCGTTCTTTTCTACTTGCGTCAGGCGCAATCCAAAATAGGTGGCAATGCCGATTGCCACCGCTAACAGCGAGGCCAGCGCGCCCGCCAGCATCACCAATTTGCGGCGGAAACTGCGCTCGGATGACGCGGTGCCGGCGGGTGCCGCTTCCGGTTCGGCTACTTTCGGTTCGGTTTTCGGTTGAAAGATAACCTTAAAGCCGCCTTTGGGCAGATCGACGATCACCGGATCGTCCATGCCCTCGGCGCGATAATAGTCGCCCAGTTTCTGGCGCAGCCGCGCCATGTGCATGCGCACCACGGATTCCGAACGCGGGTCGAAGGAATCGGGTTTGGCGAAAACATCCAGACCCACCGTATATTCCTTCAGGCTGTCGCTTTCGCCCGCCAGGGATTTGCCGGCCAGATACTGCAGCAGATTGCGATGCACTTCCGAGGTACGGAAGGTTTTGCTTTGCAAAATCCGCCCAACCTGAGTCTGATTCTGCTGAGACAGGTTGTGCGGAGACAGAGCCGCCAGGTCATTATTGACAGAGCCCTGCGAACGGCTGGGGTCGGCCTCTGGAATCATTTCAGCTTGATGATAGCATGCGGAAGGGGGCAGGCTCCGCCCCGTCCCCTCCGCCGCGCGAACAGTCTAACTATTTACAACAACACCACTTATGCAATTACTCCGGCGCCAGAACAAAATCAAACTCACAGGTGACAAACGGCGGCTCGGCGCCAAACTGCCTGGCGATGTCATCCTTTGTGTCGTGCATTTTGAACTCCGCGATCAGCGAATTCTTCACGCCGAAAACCGCATCGCCGTCCAGATATTTGTCGATGGAATCAAACACGTGTGTGGTCACTTTTTGGTAGCCAGGCGCGGACACCACAAAGTGCACATGCGCCGGGCGCCAGGGGTGACGGTTGGTGGCGGTGAGCATTTGCCCTACCGGGCCGTCGAAGGGAATCTGATACGGCACCGGGCGCGTGGTCTTCACCAGATAGCGGCCGTCTTTATCCGTGTGGAAAATGCCGCGCATGTTCATGTTTTCTAGGGTGGTGTCCTGCACATCGTATAGCCCGTCGGCGGCAGCTTGCCAGACATCCAGCGCCGCGCCGGCAATCGGTTTGCCGTTCATATCCAACACGCGGCCAAAGCAGTAAGCCATGGTGCCGGCATTGTCTTTCGCAACGATGTCCGCTCCGTATTCTTTTTCGGGTGCTCCTGCGCGATGGAACGGGCCAAAAACGGTGGATTCCGTGGCGCCTGCGGGTTTGCGGTTACTGATCAGATCCGTCACCATCGAGATGCCCAGGGTGTCCGACAGCAGAATGAATTCCTGGCGTTTGTCATCGCACATGTGGCCGGTTTTGGTGAGAAAATCGATGCCTTTCCACCATTCGTGCTCCTGCAATTGGACGTCTTTCAGGAACGCATGGACATGCGTCACCAGACTTTGCATGATTTGTTTCAAACGCGGATCTTGCGTATTGTCAAACCGGCGGAGGACCTCCGCGGTGATGTCGTCTTCGGTGGTGGGGCGTGGTTTCAGGGCTGCTGTGGACATAACAATTCTCCCGCGCAATCGCACCTAGCGTGTTTCGTACAACCATTAAGTTAGTACAAAAGCCCGCGTTGTGCTACCACTGATTGGCAGAGTTTTTTAGGGCGCAATCGCCTTAATCCCTGCGCTCTCCGCCGCTGTCGCCTCATCCTCGAAACACCACTTGAGAGCAAAGGAAGCGTCAAGAACAACTTCCTTCACTCACGGCCGTCCTCAATAAGTTCCCGCGTCGACGTGCCATTGAGCGTGAGGCCTCTGCGCAGTTCGCGGATGCGCTGTCCGGCGATCTGCGAACGTGTAAGAGTCCAGTGAGCAGCTTCCTGTTTCCCTAAGGATTCCAAAGCAGAGTCCACTGCCTCATCGACGGACTTGTACAATCCGGCTTTAATCGCCTGCTGGATCAATCGTTCTTGCTCCGGCCGTAGTGTAATAGTCATGGACGTCCCTACTGTTATTTATTGTCGCAATTCTTCGTCCACGGTAGTCGGCGCGGGTATTGTATCCGAGTTGCGGCGTGCCGTTCGCGCTTGGGCGTAGGCAACCAGTGGAATGGCTAAAAGCCAAACCAACAACAATGCGCGAAGGCCCTCCCAAGTTGCCGCGACCAAAAGCGCCGGAATTAAAATCCCCGTGTGGATCATGCCTCCGGGAGCAATCGCCACAGAAATTAGGCCCGCCCGTATTAGGGTTCGTGGCCATCCACGTAATCGCCGAAAGATCCAAAAACCGGCGAAGGCCAGCGAAATGCCGGGAATGGAAAACAGGGCGTAAAAAAGCGGAATAAAGAAGAGCGCGGCGATGATGTCCGATGCAGTCATCGGGAGTCTCTACTTCGCCGCGTAATGCTTCATATACTTATTGCGCGAGTTGTACACGGTGAACGACCCATCCGCCGCCGCCGATACCTTCAGGTACTTGCCTTCGTCCACATCTTCCACGTTGGCGATCATCAGGTCCGGCGAATTGGTTTCCTTGCTGCCCTCAACCGAAAAGTGCAGCTGCCACAGGTCTTCCAAGCCGGGCATAGCGCGCAAAAGTTTCCATTCCGCCGGCAGACCGCCCTTCTTCGCGCCGTTGTTCATCACGATCACCCTCGGCCCCAACCCATACACAGACCGGGGTGATAAATGCGTTCCGTGGTGCGCGGTCAGGTACAAGTCGATCTTACCGGCCTGGTTATTCGGACACTCCAGCGCCAGTTCTTCATTGAAGATGATGTCGCCTGGATCGGCGAAGCGAAATTTGCCAAACTCCACGATAACGCCCGCCGATTGCGGGTTTTCGCCAGATTCACCTTCTTCAGGCTTTAGCCCGTCACAGAAAGGATTGGCGTTGGCGTCGCGCTTTTCCAAATGCTTTCCAGCGGAGGTCAGCACGGTGACGTCCAATCCCTTCACGGCGATTTTGTCGCCGGGGGCAATCACCGTATGTTGTCCGGTGGCGATCACTTTTTCGTAAGGGATCGGATAACCGTTTTTGCCGTCCACCTCTTCTACGCTGCGGCCGTGATCCAGAAACGTGCCCACCGGGATGCGCGACACCAGATTGTCGATGCCGCCCACGTGGTCGTTATGAAAATGCGTGGTCAGCAGGTAGTCGATCCTTTTTACTCCAGCCGCTTTCGCGGCTTGGACGATGCGCAGCGCATCGCGGCCGCTGTTACCGGCATATCCAGTGTCCACCAGCAGGCTTTGGCCGGAGGGCGAAACAATCAGAGTGGACTGCCCGGCCTCCACATCGATAAAGTAAATGTCGAGGGTTTTGGCCGCTTGGGCGGATACCGCGACCAACGCGAGAACCAGAAGAGGAAGGAGCCGAAGTGCAAGTATGGGCCGAACTTTGCTCATGCGAGTATCGTACTAAAGATCAGAGCGAGATCAGAGCGAGAGATAACGAAAACGGTTGCCTGGGCGCTCCCTCACCGTCGCCGCTGGCTGCTATTTTATGGATACACATTTTATGGATACACATGGATGGGAAGACCTGAAATTGACAGATTTGGAATTGAGAAGATTTAAAGAAATTGATAGCAAGGCCTGAAACAACGGCCAGCACCCGGCCGCGAGCGTTAGCCAGCGTACCAAATTCAATCAGCACCTAAAGAACAGAATCAGCCAATGCCTTATTGTTGCCAATGCGGATCACCGGCGGGAGACGCCGACCGGTACTGCGCCAAATGCGGTGCCCAGCAGCCTGTAGCTGCTCAACCAAACCAGTCCCAGCCGCCGCGCCCGGACGGCGCGCCTAATCCTTATCAGGCTTATCCAAACACCGGTATTAGCCCGAAGAATGCTTCGCTTTTGTGCTACATCCCTTGGTTTGGTTGGATCGCCTGCGTGCTGGTGCTGGCCACGGATCGCTTTAAGCGCGACAAGGTAGAGGGTCCCGAGGTGCGTTTTCATGCGTTCCAAGGCCTGTTCCTGTTCGTGGCGTGGCTGATTGTGGATTGGATTATTGCGCCCATGCTGCGCGTCACGCGCGACATGCCGGTGCATTTCGTCCCCCATCCGGTGGGCGGCCTGCTGCAATTGCTGATTCTGGCGGCGTGGATCATGATGATCGTGAAGGTCAGCCAGAACGAACACTACCGCCTGCCCATCATCGGCCAAATGGCGGAGCGCAGCGTGAACGAACAACGCTGATTAGGGCTGAACCGGCGACCGATCTTCCCTATCACCTGAGTCGATTATTTGAGTCGATCGTTTCCGAAGAGGGGCGGAGTGACTACAGGCCATATTTCCAGGCGGCTTGCCGCAGTCAGATCGTCGTCGCTGCCGTCAGATCGTCTTCGCTGCAGTCCTTCGCGTCTCACTAACGATGGAAAAGTAACTGCGCACAATCTGACATCAATTCAGTGACAGGCATCAATTCAGTGACAGACATCAATTCAGTGACAGGCTTTCCTGTCACCAGATACCATGTCACCAGACATCAATTCGACAGGCTATCCTGTCACCAATGGGTCCGCCCACGGCGAATCAATCAGCTAGCGATTTGAATAACGGAAAAGAGGTGCCTGTCCCCGTATTAGGGGCGCTCTTTTTACGAACAGTCCTGTTAGGGACAATCCTGGCGCTGGCAATCTGGCGCCTGTGGCTCCTGCCCCTGCCTTCCAGTTTCTGGGTGGACGAGATGGTGACGGCATTTGTGGTGCACTTTGGCCCGGCGCATCCGTCGCTGGCGGTGGCACCGCAGGTGAGCGAATCGATTTACTACGCGTTGCCGAAGGTTGTCGAAAGGCTGTTTGGATTTTCGGAGGTGATTTACCGGCTTCCTTCGGTTCTATTGATGGGACTGGCGCTGTGGTTCATCGCCCGTTTGGCGCAGCGCCTGATTCACCCGCAAGCCGGTTGGTTTGCGGTGTTCGCCTGCCTGACCATGCGGCTGTTCAACTATCAGGCCGCCGACGCTCGGCCGTACGCAATGGGGACCTGTGTGGCTGCGGCAGCGCTGTGGTTTCTGGTGCGCTGGCTGGATGCGCCAGCCGCGTCATCAAATCCGTCATCAAGGTGGGCGTCAAATCGGGGACAGGCCGTCCTGTTCCCTATTTTGTTTCTGCTTTGCGGCGCCCTATTGTGGCGGGTTCATTTGGTCTATTGGCCGTTTTATCTGGTACTTGCGGCGTATACGGTGAGCCGCATGGCATTGTGCGATACACGGGTGACCTGGATTGGCGCCGTGAGCGTTTTTGCGGTCCTTGCAATTCTATTGGTGCCGGTGGCGCTTCGCGCGTTGGCCATTGTGCATGAGGCCAAGGCGCACGTGGTGGTGGATCACCCGACGACGCTTTCGGAACTGAACCGGGCTCTGAAACTGAGCCTGGTGTTGGGGTGTCCGTTGGCGGCTTGGCTGCTAGGACTGGTGTTGCGCCGAGCAAATCCGGGGACAGCAAGTCCAGGGACAAATCGACGGACAGGCAACGCTACCCCCGATCTCCTATTTCAATTCGACCTTCGATCTCAATTCGATCTTCTATCTGCAAGAATCCACAGCGACGGGCATCGCTTACAAATGGTGAAAGGGCAGTCTTTCCCCGAATTGGAACTTGTCCCCGAATTGCAATTGAGTGGGCTCGTGTTGATACTCGGTTGGTGGCTGGTACACCCGCTGGCTTTGTACGCGTTTTCGGCGATCACCGGCAACAGCGTTTTCGTAGACCGCTACCTCTCGTTGTCGCTCCCGGGAGCCGCCCTCGCCGCCACGCTTGGCACGTCTTATTTTCTGCCAAAGCGTTTCTGGACCCACGCCGCCGCCGCACTGGGCCTGGGCGTCGTCCTGTTGATGGGCCACGTCCGCGACCTGTCGCCCATGCATCACGGCTCGGATTGGCGCAAAGCCGCCGCGTCCATTCGTGAACTCCATCTCGATGAAAACACTCCCGTCATTTGCCCCAGCGTGTTCATCGAGGCGCGGTCGCCGGTTTGGTATCCCAACTTTCCCATGCCGGGTTTTCTGTCCAGCCACCTGCTGACCTACCCAATTCCCGGTCGCGTTATTCTTTTTCCTTTCGTAAAATCGCCGGAGGCAGAAGCTTTCGCGAACGAACTCGCCCGTGGCGCGATTGCTCAATCCGGCCGCATGGTGATTTTAGGCGGAGACGTCAACGCGCATCTGTGGCAGGGCTGGTTCGCCCGGCAGCCTGCACTCAGTGGCTGGCAAGCGCGCAGGTTGGGTCCGTTTGGGGATGTGGATGCGGTGGTGCTGGAGCGGGGCGAGGGCGAACGCTAATCAGATAGTGAAAAAACCAGGAAAAACCAGCACCTAGCCGCGAGCGTCAGCGAGCGCCGGATTTCTAATGAACCCCTGCAACCTCCGCCACAAATCTGCAAGCTCCGCCACGCCCAACTGCTCCGCCCGCAGCTTGCCCTCTTTTAAACCCACCAACCGTTCCGCCGGATACGCTTCCAGTAAATTATTGCGCAGGGTTTTGCGCTTGTGGCGGAAACAGGTTTGGGCGAACCGCAGGAAGGCGGGCACATCATCGACGGCAAAATCGGCGACAGCGTCACGCGGGGTTAAACGCACCACCGCGCTTTCCACTTTCGGCGGCGGATGGAACGCAGCGGCCGGAACGTCGAACATCAGATCCGTGTGCGCGTGAACTTGGCACAGCACACTCAAATAGCCGAAATCCCGCGTGCCCGGGGAGGCCGTGATGCGGGCCGCCACTTCGGCTTGCACCAGGAACACAGCGGAGGTCCAAAGCGGTGACGAAGCGGTTTGCGCAGCGTTTTTGACGTTGATATTTAACACCTTTTCCAGAATCGGCGACGTGATGTAATACGGCAGGTTGCCGACGATCCGCAGCGAAGACCCGTAACTTGCCAGGTCAATTTTCAGGATATCGCCTTCGACAATCTCCAGCCGCCCGGCGTCGATCGCGTCACGGAATTTCTGGCGCAGGTAGTGCACCAGCACCGTATCCACCTCAATGGCCACGAGTTTGCCCGCTGGATTCAGTTCCAGCAGCGATTCCGTCAGCGACCCCTTGCCGGCACCGATCTCAATGACAGCGGCTCCACCCGAAGTGTTTGCTGAGAGTGCCGCTTCCGCAATCCGATTCAGGATGGACTTACGCGTGAGAAAATGTTGCCCGAGACGTCGGCCCAGAGTTTTGCCTTTGCGCTTACAAGTTTGCCTGCTAGGTCATCTTAGCAGGCGGATTCCCCTCAGCCGGTTCCCAGCGGCATTGGTGCCGCCCGAAACGCACTTTGCTCACCAGCTTTCCGTAGGGCTTGAAACCAGCAGCTTCGATTGCCCTTTGCTGATCGGTGTCGCTCGGATGAGCAGTGACGCTGGCCGCGATAAAGATAAATTCGATGTCTGGCACCGCGGCCGCCTGGTTCAGCCGATGAGCGAGCGACGCCTGGGTCAAGCCCTGCGCCGCAGGATGCGTGTATTCCTCAGCCAACAACATAGAGTTCGCCGGAAAAACCACGTCAGTGGGAATGCCCGCCTGCAAAGGCCCTTCCATTCGCTTGATCCCTGGGCGCTGAATCCATGAACAATGTTGCAGGCGGTTACCGTCGATCACGGTATACATTTGCGCGCCCGTCTCCAACTGCGCAAGCGCGAACGATAGCATTTCGGTGCGCGTTCGGTCGCCCGGCCTATTGGCTTCATAGAGCAAAAGGTCCGCCAACGCGTTGTGCCGGAAGCGAGTGTCGCTTTGATCTGGGTTTTGCTGACGGGTCGCGTCCCTCAGCGGCATCACATACCAGCAGACCTCTTGCCCGTCGGAAATAGAGCGCGCCATTGCCCGCAGTGGCCGCAGTAACCCTCCGCGCCACATTTCCTGATGCATTTTCCGCAAGGCCGCGGCCATCCTCCGCGCCCGCTGCGGCGTCACACCGAAACGCGGCAACAAGCGCTTAGCCAACTGAAGGGCGTAATCCTTCCGCGCAGCGCGTTGCGCAGCCGCCGCGTCAAAAAACACATCGAGGATGTGCACTTCCGTGTGGTGAGTGGTGATCCGCTCCTTATAAGCATCCTGCCCGGGAGTCAAATCCAGGTACTCGACACCATCCTGCTGCAGCTGTTGCGCGAGTTGCAGAATCAGCAACGTTCCGGGCGAATGCTCCGCGAAAAAAGGCGAATGAATCACCACACCCAATTGCAGCGAATCGCGATTGCGCAAGCCAAAATGCGCCGCGATCAAAGAATCACCGGCGCGTAAAACGGAGCCATGTAAAAGTTCCGGCGCAGCGGCCAGGCGCGCATAGAATTCCCGTTTACGAGGGTCATCGTGAAACGGCGCAATCCCATTTACCGCGCCTTGCCGCAAATCGTAGTAGGAAATCAGCTGATCAAAACGCGGTTCCAAGTCCCGGCGGGAACGCAAAACCTGCAGTTCCACCGGACCCAATTTGCTCAAGCGCTGCAGCCGGCTGCGATACCGCTTTTTGCTGATGGATGCAACCGCTTCGCTCCCCTGGCCGACAAACATCAGCGGCCGGTCCACCTTTTCGACGCGCACCCGGTCCGCCCAGCGCCCGTCCGTCAACCAACCATGCGGCGTGCCCACAGGCAAATAGTTAAACCGCAGCCGCGCGCCGGGAAACGGCTGCGCCAACTGGTCCATGGCGGCTTCAATGAAAGAATCGTCTTGGCCGGGCGGCGTCAGCCAGACTTTGTATTCGCCCTGCAGATCGCCCACGGTGGTCAGGCGGCCAGTTTTTCGATGCCGAGCCACAGACAGAAGGCCGAAGAGCCCTGGTTCGTCCGGGCTGTGTTCAGTGTGACCATAGAGCAGGATCAGTTCAAAGACATCGCTGTAAACGCTGTACCAGATGCTGGCGTAAGCATGCGATTGCGCAGCGGTAGCCCACGGACAGGCTTGGTACAAATCGGACCAGGCTTTGCTGAATTCGGCGTCGGCCAGCAATTCTGCCGCCGCAGCGTCACGGGCGCAGTGAACTCTTTTTGCGTTTTTAAAATCCACGAAAGGTCACCTTGCCGGGGGCAATGAGGGCAAGGCTATTTTAGCAGGGGGCGTGAGGCGGGACGCCCATGCCATGGATCTAAAATTTGGGCTGGTGTTAATGTGGGCTGGTGTAAATTTGGGCTGGTGTAAATGTGGGCTGGAGGTGTCAGGCCCCATTTTGGAGTAAGGTTCAAGAATCAGCGAACCGCCTACCCCCGCACATCCACCCGGCTAGATCGAAACCACAGCCTGACCTTCGACGGCATTGGCTGGCCGAAGGTTGTGGCAGGGGCGAATTTGGAGACTAACAGCGCATTTTCCAACCGGCGGCGGATTTCGCTATGGGCCAAGGCACCCACGCCGGAGACCACCACGTAGTCCATCATGCGGCCCTGGTAGTCGACCGAAACATCCACCACCACGTCGTTACCACCACTATCGTCGGTGATCAGATCGCCGGGGCCGAACGCGCCCATGCTGATCAAGCTGGTTTCGGTGCTCAGCGTGGTCGGGACATCGGTACCGGCCAGCACTCGCAGGGGGAACGCGGGCACCACGAAGCCCAGGAACAAAACCACGGCGGAGAAGACGCCGCCCGCCGCGGGCACGGCAAAGGCGCCGATTACGTTGTCGAAAAACAGTGACAAGCGGGTTTGCCACGAATATACGTTGCTGAAACGGCCGGGGTTCATTTGGGCCAGACGCCGCTGGCGCTCCCGCGATGCAATCACTTGCAGTGAAGTCCGCAACTCGACAGGTGGTGACAGGCTTGCCAGATTGCGAAGGGAAAGGTTGCGCATCGAATGTTGGGCGGCATCGGGTTTCATTCGGCTATTACCTCGCTTTCTTTCCAAGTTCCGCCTTTCCAGGCTTTCGCTTTCCATTTGGTTTTCCACGGGTTCGGTTTCCAGATTGGGTTTGCCGATACAGGTGCCGACGCCGGCGAGGAGGACCGCGCCAGGCGTTCCCGCAAATCCTCGCGGCCCCGCACAATGCGCGATTTCACAGTGCCCAGCGAAATGTCCATAATCTGGGCGATTTCTTCGTAGCTCAACCCTTCCACTTCGCGCAGCACCAGGGCCTCGCGGTAGGAAGGATTCACCGCAGCCAGCGCGGCTTCCACCATGGCGTGCGATTCGTGATCGAGCGTCACCTGCAAAGGAGACCGGCCGGGGTCGGCAATCCAATCAATCCCGCCCAGATGTTCGTCATCGGGGGCTTCGATGCCCACTTCCTTCCGCCGATGACGGGAAAACCAGCGGCGATGGTTGCGGGCCTCGTTCACCGCAATGCGGTAAACCCAGGTTTTCAGGGAACATCCGCCGCGGAACGAACCTACGCCACGGAATACTTTCAGGAAAACTTCCTGGGTCATGTCAGCCGCATCGGAGCAATCGTCAGTCAAACGCGCTACCAGGTTGTATACCGGGCGCTCAAAACGCTCAATCAAGGCTTCGTAGGCGGATTCCTCGCCGGCGCAGAGTGCCGCAACCAGCTCTTTTTCTCCGCTGCCGTCTTCCTGCGCCCCGGCGGTCTGCCCGTCGTGGGTAAGATCGAGTTTTAGCGCAATAGACGTTTGCTGCACCCGGGCGCCTCGCCTTCAGTCTAACTCTTTTTGCCGAAAACCGGCCTGCAAAAAAGGACCTGCCAGCATAGACACCGCGCGGGCCGTAGAAGTTCCCAAAAAAGAAGTGCCAAAACGTTCTCGGCACAAATTTGCTACGGCAGCACGCCTATCCCGTTTTTTGCTATGCTTTGCGTTAGATGTCCCTTCTCTTTTCGGCATGTCTCCCGGCAACCCCCCGTCTGCTAAGCCTGTTTCTGCGAAGCCTGTAAGCTGCGCTATGCCAGATCTGCTTTGCCATCACGTGAGACAAGTCCGGCCCCAAAACCCATAAATGAAGTCCAGCGTTCAAATAAGCCGCGGCATTGAGTCCTTGTTTGGAACCCGCGACGAGAATATCCGGTTGATGGAAAGCGGCCTGAACGTGCGCACCCGTCTGCTGAACGATTCGCTTGAGGTGGAAGGCGACGCCGCGGCGGTAGCCCGCGCCACCGGCATACTGAATGACTACGCGGCCCTGACCAGCGAAGGCTTTGTGTTCGCCAACGGCGACCTGAACAACTACTTACGAGTGGTGACGGCGGATCCCGATACCAGCCTGCGCCGTTTGGTGGAAAGCGGCCGGCAGCGTAGTTTCGGCAAAAAAGTGATTACGCCGAAAACCATGACGCAGCGCCGCTATGTGGAAGCGATTGAGCGGAACGACATGGTGTTTGGCATTGGCCCGGCGGGCACCGGCAAGACGTATTTGGCGGTGGCCATGGCCGTGGCGGCGCTGCTATCGAAGCGCGTCAGCCGGTTGATTCTGACGCGCCCCGCCGTGGAAGCGGGCGAGCGGCTGGGTTTTTTGCCCGGCACGCTGCAGGAAAAAATCGATCCCTATGTAAGGCCGCTTTATGATGCTTTGTACGAAATGATTGAAGCGGAAAAAATCGAAAAGCTGCTGGAGCGCAATACGATTGAGGTGGCGCCGCTGGCGTTTATGCGCGGCCGTACCTTAAACGACAGCTTCATTATTATGGATGAAGCACAGAACACGACGCCAGAGCAGATGAAGATGATGCTCACCCGGCAGGGCTTTAACTCGAAAATGGTGGTCACCGGCGACATCACGCAAATTGATTTGCCCAACGGCCAGCGCAGTGGTTTGGTGGAAGTGATGGATGTGCTGCGCGGCGTGGAGGGCATTAGCTTCGTGGCTTTTGAAGACCGCGATGTGGTGCGCCACGCCCTGGTGCAAAAAATTGTGCGGGCCTACGAACGCTACAACGAAGCCATTGGCGCCAACCGCCAGTTGTCGCTGAAACTCAAAGGTTCCGTAAAGAATCAGCCGGAGGCCGAAAGCGCCCCGGTGAAGAACGGCACGGTCATACTGCCAGCCGATACGGACGCTTGAAAACGCGCCCGCCCTGTTTAGGGAAACATGTTATCTCCATCTAAAAAATCTGAGCCACTGTCTGCTGAATTAGAATCGATGGTGTTTCGCACACGCCGCAAGGTGGGGCGCGCGGAACTGGCAACCTTCTTGAGCGAAATATCAAAACGCGTTTTGCGCGGGCGCAGGCTCGCCTGTTTGATCACTGGCGATGCGGAATTGCGCGCGCTCAATCGGGAGTACCGCAAGCAGGATTATGCGACGGATGTATTGTCGTTTCGTAGCGCCGATTCCGCTGATTTCGCTGGCGATCTGGCGATATCGGCCGACCGCGCCCGCCGGCAAGCCAGCGAACACGGACACTCCATCGATGCGGAATTGCGGGTATTGATCCTGCACGGCGCGCTGCATCTGGCGGGGATGGATCACGAAACCGATGCGGGAGAAATGGCGCGCGCGGAAACGCGTTGGCGCAAGCGGCTGGACCTACCGAACGGGTTGATTGAACGAACATGACCATCCTGTTCCTGCTTGCCGATCTTCTGGTCGCTGCGCTGGTGGTGCTGGCCACCTGCATTCAGGTTCTGTATCTGGAATCGCTGCGCCTGCGCACGCGCGATTTACCGGCGCTGGCATTCTTCAAGGAAACGCTGGAGCCCAAGCTGGGCATGGAAACCGAAACGGGCGCGCTCACCTACTCGCTGATCAAACATATTGGGCTGGGTGTGATTGGCTGCCTGACCTTGGCCATCGCTGCCCAGAACGTCGACGACTGGGAAGCCCTGGTGGCCACCATCATCCTGGTGATGTTCTACGCCGTCTTCGGAACATCCGTGATTCCGCAAGTGGTCTATCGCAAAAGCAGCGGACGCGGCCTGCTTGCGCTGGTGCCGGTGATGCGCGCCATGGCCTTGCTGATGCGGCCTTTGACGTGGGGCTTGAATTTCTTGCAATCGCTGTTTGACCTGGGTGTGGACCACGGT
>JANXYJ010000013.1 GCA_025350105.1 Terriglobia bacterium
GTCCGCGGCGCGTACTCTTGTCGATGGCGGTGTGCCGGGGTCGATCATTACCTTCAGAAGTACAGATACAGCTGCGCTCGATCCTTGCTGTAGCCGCGCTATTGATTGTTTGAACGCATCTCGCCGCGCCGCCCGATAGTCAGCATCGAATTCGGGCTCCTTCATCCAGCGCAACAACGTGCTGAGTGAGATACCGACCGACTTCGCTGCCTCCTCGGTATTTCGTTGCGTCAGAAGTGCGGCAATCGCCTCATCCTTCTTGCGGCCGTATTTGGAACCGTGGCCTTTCACGTGATGTCAGCTGCTCCAATCTGCGGGCCTGCAAAGCGAGTCATCGCCAGAACCAGCTTCGATTCTCCGCAGAATTCTCTTGCTTAAGTTCGCAACCAGAGTGATGAATGTGATCGCCACGGCAGAGCCGGGCATAGGAGAGCAAACATGAAGATCTTTTTGATCGAGAACGAAACGGATAACATCACGGTGTATACGATTGCCAAAGATGCGGACGGGGTCAAAGGCGCGGAGCGCTTTCGTACCGAAGCGGGCTTGGCCAAGCTCGCAGCCACCTGGCCGGTTCAGCGGCTGGTGGATATTTGGAACAACCTGCCGGGCGTCACGCCGGTCAAGAAATTCAAGGACCGCGCCACCGCAGTTGCCCGTATCTGGAAAGTGATCGAGAACATGGAAACAGTACGTGGACACGGGCACTGATACTGCCTTGCTCCCAAGGAGAATTTGTTTGGCACTGGAATATTTGTCAGCATCTAACGGGCCACATGCCTCCTAAGCCAAAGGCCCGGCTTCAGTCTTGGCTGCAGGCTTGGCTTCAGGCCCGGCTTCAGTCTTGGCTGCAGGCTTGGCTCTGGGAATCCACACTTTGATGGGGTGATTTTCGCGGTCGTCGATCAAGTGAATTGTCGGGTTCAGTGGCGTTGCTGAGGATTCGGCACGTAGCACTTCGATTTCATAAACCGTGGAGTGGTAGCGGTAAGTAATTTTGAAGCCCGCCCAGTCATCCGGAATAATGGGCGAAATCGTCAGTTCATCTCCCCGCAGCTGGAAACCTAACACATCCTCAATCCAGACGCGATACATCCAGGCTGCGGAGCCGGTATACCAGGTCCAGCCGGCTTGCCCTGCCTTTGCGGGAGGCGCGGACACGTCAGCAGCCACCACGTACGGTTCACCTCGATAGCGCAACACCGCCTGCGGATCGCGGCTGGATTCCACGGGATTCATCATTGTAAGCAGGCGTACCGCTGCGTTACCGTCACCCATCCGTGCGTGCGCCTGCGCCATCCACAGCGCCCCGTGCGTATACTGCCCGCCGTTTTCGCGGAGCCCCGGCGGATAACCCATGATGTAGCCGGGATGCGGCGTGGAATGATCGAACGGCGGAGTGAACAAACGGACGACGCGGTCACGCCCAGAAACCAGACGCCGCTCAGCGGACTGCATCGCTTTTTGGGCGCGCGCAGGATCGCCCGACTGCGAGATCACCGCCCACGATTGCGGCAGCGAGTCGATCTGCGCTTCTGGATTGACGTGCGAACCCAGCGGCGAGCCGTCATCAAAGAATCCGCGCAAATACCATTCACCATCCCAACAGGAAGCCTCCACCGCTTGCGCCATGGCCGTTGCGCGTTCCCGCCATGCTTGCGCAATCAGGGGACGTTTTGTTTCCAGCAAATCCGCGAACGCCTGCAATGCCGCGCACAGGAACCAGCCCAGCCAGACACTTTCGCCACGGCCTTCCGCTCCCACCAGATTCATGCCGTCATTCCAATCCCCGGTGCCAAACAAGGGCAGCTGATGCGCCCCCGGATTCCAGGCTTTATCCAAAGCCCGGCGGCAATGTTCCCACAGCGGTGCGGACTGCGCTGAAATTTCGGGAGTGAACATGTGTTCTTGCTCCTGGGCCCCCAGCGGCGGACCTTCGAGGAACGCGATTGCCTCATTCAATACGCCGCTGTCCCCCGTCACTTTCACGTACTGGGCCACCACGAACGGCAGCCAAACCAAATCGTCGGAACAGCGTGTGCGCACGCCCATGCCGGTTTCCCCGTGCCACCAATGCTGGACGTCACCTTCTAAGAATTGATGCTCGGCCGATTGCAGAATATGTTCCCGGGCCAGTTCCGGAGCCGCGTAAACCAGCGCCATGCAATCCTGCAATTGGTCGCGAAAGCCAAAGGCGCCGCTCGATTGATAGAAGCCTGATCGCGCCCAAAAACGGCTGCTGAGGCTCTGATACAGCAGCCAGCGATTCAGCAGAAAGTCTACGCAAAGCGACGGCGTATGCACCTGCAGCACGCCTAGCCGCCGATCCCAATATTGCCGCGTGGCGGCCAAAGCGTTTTCCACTGGTTGAGCGCCGGCGTAGCGCTGGACCATCGCGCGCACGGATTCCACATCCGGGCTTTGTCCCAGCAGAAACGAAAGCTCCATCTCGTCGCCTTCGTTAATCAAGACGGTCAGCTGCAGAGCCGCGGCGGGGTCCAATGCAGAATCGGTTCGATTGTCCAGACTCACGCGGCCCATCCCCGCCGGCTTAGCTCTGTTGTTATTCCGTCCCAGAAAGTGAGTGCGGTCGCCGGAATACGAGGTGGCACGCGGGTTGCACGCAGCGAAAGCCAAAGCGCCGGCGTGGCTGCCGTTCCAGAACTGAGTGGCTACCAGCGCGCCGCTGCTTTGGTCGAACACAGTTTGCACGTGCACCTGTTGATCTTCGCGCACCGAGCCCAAAACCCATTCCGCGAAATACGCCACGGTGAGGCGCCGCCGGCGGCCGCTATCGTTGCGCAAGCGCAGCCGGTAAATCTTAACCTGATCGCCCGACCCATCTTCGGTCACCGGAACAAACACCGTTAGTTCCTGGCCGATGGCATGGCTGTTGTGTTCAAACACGGTGTAGCCTTGGCCGTGGCGGGCGCGATAGGCATCGTTTTCGCGAATCGGTAGCGGAGTTGGCGTCCACACCGCGCCGCTCTGTTCATCGCGAATGTAGATGGCTTCCGATTGCGGATCGCTCACCGGATCGTTATGCCAGGGCGTCAGCCGATTCATCTGGCTGTTCCCGGCCCACGTGCAGCCTAGACCGCTTTCGGTCACCACCGCGCCAAAGTTACGATTCGCCATCACGTTGGCCCAGGGAGCGGGGGTCGTGCTTCCTGGCTTCAAATAGATCGCGTACTCGCGGCCGTCTTGCGTAAAGCCGCCCAGTCCGTTGAAATACGGCAGATCGAGAAATGGCAGAGGCCGGGATGGCACCTCTGTTCCGCCGCCGGAAGGAACAAAGAAAGCGGGCATCGGATTCTCCACCGTACCCACTAACTGTTGCTGCAGTGGCCCGCGGCTGCCGCTGAGCACCACGCTGGCTGCGCTCAGAAACAAATCCCGGCGATCTTGTGGAATCTCGTGCCAGCCCCTTAAGAACACGCCGCCAGGGCGGTTGATGCCAGTCTCAGACGAGTGCGCTTCGATCTGCCGCAGCAGTTGTTGGCGGAGAGGTTGATCGTAGCCAACCGTTTCCTGATTTAAAATGATCAGGTCTGCACGGAAGCCATGCCAGCGCCAGTACGTTTGTGCGATCAGCAGTTCGCGCACCAGCGGAAGATGGCGAACATCGCTTACCGTGACCACCAACATGGGAAGATCGCCCGATATTCCGAATTCCCACAAATTCGATTGTCCCAACCGGTTGTGTTTCGGTTGCGGCCAAGGCCGCAGGCGCGCGCTGGGATAAATCAAGTGACCGGCGAGTTCCAGAGAGCGCTGTGCGGAGGTTGGCCCCAGCCCCAAATAGCGGAACTGAAGCTGAGCCCGCGTCCAGGCAAGTTCGAAAGCGCGCGCGCCGGCTTCGGGGCGCTGATACTTAGCCACCAACGTTAACAGCGCGGGTCTGGACGCTGCCGCCAGCGTGACGAAGGTGAGTTCCAAACGTTCGCGTGGAGCCAGCGCCGCGTGGCAACGCAAACTAAAAATGGGATCGAGCACTTCGCCCGTCGAACCCGAAAGACGGTTGCGCAGCGCGCTGGGATTGGCGCTGCCGTTGGCCCGCCCCAGGAAAGCCCGGCGATCGGTTTCGTATTCGATCTCTCCGCTAGCGCCGGTCAACACGTGGGCCGCCCAGATGGGCGCATCTTCCGGCGCGCGGGCTCGCCGGTGAGCCAACAGGACGCCGCTTTCCGGGCATTCGGTCTCTATAAACATCTTGGCGAAAGCGGGATGCGAAGAATCGGTACGATGCGGAGCCAGCGCCAGTTCCAGATAACTTGTGAAATCCAATTGACGCGACCGCAGGGAATGGTTGGTGATGGTGAGGCGGCGCAGTTCGGCATCGTCGTCGGCGGCCACGGTCACGGCCAGGACGGTTTCAATGCCCGAAACCCGGCGGGTAAATTCGGCGCGGTCCGCGGAGAAGCGGGCCCAGGCTGATTCCGGTGCGGGGCTTGCCGTGGCGCCCAAAGGTTGTAGCGCCGGGGCCCACACGGCATCGGAACGCAAATCGCGGATGTAAAAAAAACTTCCCCAGGGATCAAGCGTTGTGTCGCTGCGCCAGCGCGACAAATCAAACTCGTTCCAACGGCTATATCCGCCGCCGGCATTGGTCACCATCAACGAGTAGTGGCCATTCCCTTGAAGGTGAACCCGCGGTGCCGTTGTATCCTCGTGCCATAGCCTTTCGACGGGCTCTTGCGCGGCTGCGGAAAGAGTGGGAGCATCTTTGGCTTCCAGCATTTCCGGCGTCTCCGCGGTTGCACGCGCAAGCGGAACGCCTTCATACAGCAGCGATTCCACCGCCCTGACGCGGACGTCCGCGTGAAACCGTTCCACCATCACGCCGTTGTGCAAAACGTCGTCCAGCGCCACCAGGCTCATCCCCTGGTGATGCGCCATGTAGGCATAAATCACCACGCCCTTGGCGCCATCTCTCGCGTTCTCCAGGTTAAAATCGATGGATTCGTACAAGCCCATGGGACCGTCGAAATGCAAATCGCGCAAGCGCTTCAAATTGTCCACGGCCGCCGCCGGATCCACCAGCAGCGCCAGCATGGTGGCATACGGAGCCACCACCAGATCGTCCTCCAGGCCAGGCTTCAGCGCCAGGCATGGAACGCCGAACGCGCGGTACTGATAGATTTGATTGGCGTCCAGCGCACCATACGCACATTCCGAAATGCCCCAGGGAACCTGCCTCGTATTCCCATAGGCAATCTGCTGGCGCAGGGCTTCGCGGCAAGCGTCATCCAGCAGCGAATTGGCCAGACTGCGCATCAACAGCAATGGCATCAGATACTCAAACATCGTGCCACTCCAGGAAAGCAGCACCGGGCCGCCCGCGGTTCCTTTCGGCAAGGCCATGCGCGGACGTCCCAACGTCTGCCAATGCTCCGCGGGAACATCGCCTTTGGCAATAGCCACCAGGCTGGCCAGGCGGCATTCACTGGCCAGCAAATCGTAGTGACTGGAAAACTCCACCGGCCCACCCACGGCATAGCCCACGCCGAACAGGCGGCGGTTGACGTCGTAGAGAAAGCGCATGTTGATGCCGGCGCTGATGCCCTGGGCGGATGTGGTCAGTTCCTCCAGTTGCGTCACTGCAATGACGGCGGCCGCGCGCGCTTGCCGGTGCTCCGTTTTCAGTTGCTCGATCCAGGCGGCGATTTCCGGACTCGGTTGCTCGCGTTGGTCAACAAGCGCGGCCACCACGGCCCAATGCGTGCCCGCCAAATCGCCCGCCAGGGTTTGCAGCGAGGGAATTTCCTTTAGAGCGAGTCTGCGCAAGCGCACAATTTTGTCGCCCAGCGGCTGCAGAAAAGAATCCGGCGGTTGCGCCAGGGTTTCCAGCCAACGCAGATATTTGTCGGCGATTTCAATCCAGCGGTTCAGATCCCGTTCTACAGCCGCGGTCCAATACGTGCGTTCATCGTCGGATGCCTGCCAACGCCGTGCTTGCTGCAGTTGTTGCACCGGCTGCGCCGCCATCCTTAACCGGACGATCAGGTCGTAGCCGCGCGCCTTTCCTGTCAGCAAAGGATGCAGGGCTTGCAGGGGCAACGCCAGGGACGTGCTTTCCGCCGGCAATTCACTCAAAACTCCCAGCGTGTTGCTGATCCCCTCCAAGCCGGCCTGCCCCAGCAGAGGTACGCCCAACAAATCCCGGGTGCCGCGCTCGAATACCCACAAACTGGCCAAAAGATTGCCGCTGTCCACCGTCGAAACATAGCGTGGTATCAGCGGTTCCAGTGTTTTCGTGTCGTACCAATTCAGCAGATGTCCTTCGTAGCGCTCCATCCGGCTGAGCGTCTCCATCGTCTGTGTGCAGCGATCGGAAAAACCGTCCACCGTCAGAAACCCGAAGTCGATCCCCGCCAGTGCCGAGGTCAGCCAAAGGCCGATATTGGTGGGCGAGGTTCGCTGCGCTACTTCCACGCGCAAGGCGAGTTGCGAATTATCCGGCGGCAGCCAATGGGTCTCTTCATTCACCAGGTCATCAAAATAGCGCCAGGTGCGGCGCGCCAATAGCCGCAGAAAATGTTGGTCCGGAACACTGATTCGATCCCGTCCCGGAAGCGCAACGGGGCGGCCCAGCCAATGCATCAAGGCCGGGGAAAGAAACCACAAGGCCAGAAATGCCGATGTCGGCGCGAAGGCGTGTTTCAGGTAGACCGTTACCGCCAACAAAACCGACACGCCCGAGATGGCCAGCATCTGCCGGGAGATCGTACGCGTAAGACCCTCGGCATGCGATCCCGCGCTCTCCGCCGTTTGCCATTGCAGTAAGTGATGCCGGCTGACATAACGGCGATAGAACACGCGCACAATGGCATCCACCGACAACCATGCCTGATGCGGCAGGAACGAAATCATCACGATCGCGCGGATCAGTTCATCGCCGGCGCTGGTCCATCCCTGCACCGAACTCCCGCGAATAGAATCATGGATGTTCCGCGCCAGCCTGTCCACCAAAGGCGCCAGCGTGGGGATGACGATGGCGAGCCCCACTACCAGGCTCCATGCGCCAGGCGCGGCAGAAATCAGCCAACCAAAAATCAGTAATAGAAGCGATGCGACGGGAACCAACGTGCGCCGCAGGTTGTCCAGAATTCGCCAGCGATTCAGTAGTGTGAGCGGATTGGGCTCCGTGCCTCCCGATGGCCCCCCAGTGGACCCCCTTGCAGGCATGGGCACGCGCGGCAGAATCCACGGCGCAATCTGCCAATCGCCGCGAATCCATCGATGCTGCCGTTGGCAGTAACTGGCGTAGTTGAGTGGAAGATTCTCAAACAGCTCAATGTCGCTGGCCAACGCCACCCCTACGTGCGCACCTTCGATCAGATCGTGACTGAGCAAAGTATCGGCGGGAAAACGATCGCCCACCATGGTACGGAACGATTGCACGTCGTAAATCGCCTTGCCGTGAAAAATTGCCTCGCCAAACAGATCCTGTTGCGCGTCCGATACCGATTGCGAGTAGGGATCGGTTCCGCGAGTATCCGCGAACATCCGCGTGAACCGGGTGGCCGTCGCGCCAGGCAGCGCAATGCTCACCCGCGGCTGCACAATGGTAAAACCGCGCCGGCGAGTTTGCTGGGTCTGCACGTCGTGCATTTCAACCTGATTCAGCGGGTGCGCGATGGTCTCCACCATACGCCGGGCGGAGGTCACCGGCAGCTGCGTGTCGGCATCGAGCGTAATCACGTAACGAATCGGTGCTGGCAGATGGCCGGCAATCAGAATCTCTTCGCAGCCTTGGCCGGTAAGCAGCGTATTCAGGTCTTCAATCTTGCCCCGCTTTCGCTCCCGGCCAATCCATCCGCGTTCGGTTTCCGACCACACGCGGTCCCGATGAAACAGGAGAAAACGCCCGGGTTTCGCGCCGGTATTGGCATAATCCTGCGGCAACGGATAGCGCCGGTTCAGTTCGTCGATGCCAGCACGCGCCGCTTCCAGTAGCGCAGTATCGGGAGCAGCCGTTTCACTCAGTGAGTCTGTGAAGTCCGGAAACAAGCTAAAGAAGAGATTATCCTCGCGGTTGGCCAGATAGCGAACCTCCAGTTTCTCCACTTCCTGGCGCACCACGGTCAGATTGGTCAGCATCATGGGCACCACCACCAGCGTGCTGTGCTCGCGCGGAATTCCTTCGCGGAAATCCATTTTGGGGAGCAGATCCGGCGGTAGCAAGGAGATCACCAGGGCGTTCACAATCTGAATGGAAAGCTCACCCAACGGGAACAAGGCCAGCAAGCCCAGCACCGCCAGCAATATCTTTTGATGAACCCCCAGTTGCCATACCAGCCCCAACGCCAGCGCTAAAAATCCAAGCGCAACCAAAGCCGCCGCGCCAAGATAGGCCCGGGCGGCAACCTGGCGCAACTTGCGAATCATGCGGACGCGAAAAGAAAGTTTCGCGTTCAACGAAGTTTCCAGTTCGGCAATGCCATCCAGCAATAGATAGTACGGCGCAAAACTGCCGGGGGCCGTTCCCGCACCTCGTGCCAACCGGACGGCGCGCGTGGCCACTTCCAGTTCCCCAACGTTGCTTTGCAAAGCCACCCGCTCCACCGCGCGGCGGCACTGGTCCCGCGTGGCGAAATCGCTATGTGCGTATAGGCCGGACGGATCTTTTCGCAGTTCGGCGTCCACCAGGCTTACGGCTTCCACGATTTTCGCGAAATCGATGCGCGCCAAAGCACGAAGGCTGGCAAACGCGTTGGCGGTGGAGATCCGGTCCGATGCTTCATCCGTGTGTTCGCTGCGCAGCAGATCATTTAACGTGACCGGCAGCGTTAACGGCGACGCCGCGCCTTGGCTTTCAATCCAGTGTTTCAGCGGCCCAAGTGTATCTTCCTGATCCTGCAACCGCTCGGTGAGCGAGGTGACGAAGTAGGGGTGCAGCGCAAACGGCTCCCCCGCCATGCGGGCCAGCATGGGGTCGAACTCCCCTGTGCCACGCCGCATACTGGCCGCCAACCGATTGGCCCAAAGATACGCCACTTCGCGCAACTGTTGCGCATTGCTGACACGCTCCGCCAATCGCGCCAGCGATTCAAACAGAGCCATGCGCAACAACAACGGGAAGAACCATAACTCCGCGATGGTCAACGGAGTCACCGTCTGATACTGGCGCAGGGATTCAGCGATATTGGTTTCCTCCAGCGCCTGATCGGAACTGGCGGCCAGATGCTCCGCCAAATCGTAGACGTCCGGTCCGGCGTATTCTCGTTCAAAGCGTCTGTGAAAACCCGGGAACAGTTTCGGATTGCGCGGTAAATGGCGGCGCGTCTCAGCCATTTGCGTGCGAATCAGATAGGCGTTATCCAGCAGCCATTCGGCCGCCGCCGTCATCGCATGGCCCAGACGATTGGCTTCCAAAAGATCCCGCCGCGCTACATCCAGTACCCTTTCGCTCTCACGCAGGCGCGCCAGTATGGACCGCTTCGAGCGGTCTGGTTTGAGCGGGCCAACTTGCGTGATCTTCTCGGGCGGCGTTGTTTCCGCGGCCAAGAACGGCGCAGGAGGAATCGTGAAGTCCTGGCGCAGTACGAAGACGGCCGGCTGACCACTCGTCTGCATCCGCTTGACGATGAACTCGACATTCGCCGGAGAAGCCTCCGCAACAATCAGCGATTCGCCCGCCAGGCGCAAAGCGGCATAGCGATTTTCCGTCCGCCCAGTTTGATTCCGCCGTGTTTGGTTCCCCTGTGTGTGGTTGTCCGGAAACAGGGTGACTCTTGCGCTGATTCCGGCCATCGTCCGGTATGCTTTTTCTGCCTCTGCATTTCCGGAAGAATAGAATGCCACAACAACCCGGGTCACACCATTTGTGCCCGTCAGTTTTTTGGCACCCATTAATTATCTTGCACCCATTAATTATCTTGCACCCATCGATTGTCTTCCAGTCCCCGACCGTCTTGCAATCATCAGGACTGTCTTGCAATCGTCAGGCTCGGTCACGAAAGGTACGGGTGAGAAGACTAACCAGAAACAACATGGCAAAAATCACGCTGGTCACGATCGAAAAAAACGACGGATTCCCCGCGCAGGTAGCCACCGCTCCACCCACGGACATCCCGCCAAACAGAATCATCCATCCCAGCATTTTTCACGCTCCCGGGCCGATAGGCCCACTCTGTATTTGCACCCGAAGGCCCACCGCCGCCGGCGCGATTGGCAACCCAACCGGGCTAATCGGAGATTCAGCATGACCATTTTGCGGCCATATGACCATATGCGGTCACGCTCTCCTGGATGAAGATCGATGGTCCTAGCCGCTAGATTCAGATTCCCGGTTACATTTTGTGCGTAACCGAGTTCCTGTAATGCGGCTCAGTCATTCTTCTGAAAATCAGCGTGGCCGGCTTCCGTCTTAGCATCGGTCGCCGCCCCTTGAAGCTGATCGAAAGTCTGAAGAGCAAGCTGCTTCCAGCGGTCGAGTTTTGCCGCCACTAAAGATGCCGATTGGCGAACGCGATCCGCAAGTTCTTTCTTTCGCAGGGCTCGATCCTTCGCAAAGGTTGCAATGATCGCCAAGGCGGAAATCATAGCTGCCCCTGCCGCAACAAGGTTACCAACGGTTATCTCGGTGTTGAACATTTGTACCTCTCGCGCGGAGTCAGAAAGGCGACGAATCGGAGGTCTAATTCTTATCTAGTCTGACCTGCTTAATACCAAGCCTAGCCTGCTGCGCAGGCCCCTTCGCCACGCTGTCGTAGAGATCTTGGTTGTTCTGGGAATAAATCGAAGCCAGCACGTTCATTTGGGCGACATCCTAAGTCTCAGGCCAATCCTTCGTCAATGGTCACGCTAACATCATTCCACAGCGTTCGCAGGCCCGTGACCGTCAACCGCTCTCTCGCTGATCTGATCCAATGAGCGAGATCCGACCTGAGCTGCCGTTCTTGACCGATGCCGGGTCCACGATAATAGGAATTAACGGACCGGCTAGGTTCGAATCCACGCTAGGGGGGAACGAACGCTACAGCCAGCGGTGAAAAAAGTAGGACCACGTCAAATTCGTCAATCTTGCGCATTCACTGAAGGTTCTTTGGCAGGTGCCCCGGCATGATGGACAGATCGCCCACGTCCGGCGCGGGGTCCCTTAGAGAAGTGTTAAAGCCTGGATCGTATGGGGGAGCGTCCTCAATCATATCCTTGAGAACGCGAGCGGCATTCATGATCGCGTGCGCCCAGTCAGATGTTCGTCGACGCTGCGTTGTCGTTAAGAGTGGCAATTTCGTGAAGTCCATCATTTGAAGTCGCGAGAGTGGATCCGGAAGTGAACCGGATCTACGCAGGAGCACGGGAAGGAAGACCCGCTTGCCGGTTACGCGCGAACGCTCCTCGAACACGCTACGCTCTCTGGCAGTGAAACTACTCGCTAGGTACCGTGGCGTCACGATCGCGAGCAGAACCTTGGATTTGACCAAGGCCTTCCGGAGCTGTGATTCAAACTCCTGGCCCAATCGAATCTCGCGCACGTCCATGAAGATCCTCAGATCTCTTCCCAACCGACTTCGTGCACGACCGGATGGCCAGTGGCCGGACTCTGCGCGTGTTGACCGTGGTGGACCCTTTCACGCGCTCTTCACTGCGGCAGTTTCCCGACTTCGGCAGATTGAGTCCGATGTCTTCCTTCAACTCCTCAATCGAACCCAGCACGAGATTCTTACGGTTCGAGAAGGCCTTCCACGACAGATCGCAAGCGCCCAATTGGGCAATAAGTTGCGCTATTGTCTTGCAGAATGCAGGTCTAACCTGGAGGACCACATGGAGTCCGTAGTTCAGAGCTTCCGATCTGCGATGTCAATGCTCGTGTCGGCCTCGGACGAGGCGCTGGTAGGTCGCAACGTCGCCGTGCCAAGTCCGGACACGCTTCCTGCAGTGAACACGCTCAGATCATCTATCTATGCCCCTGCAAATGATGCTCGTTCATGCAAGATGATCCTCAGTAACGCACGGCGCTCAGACCTAGGATCTAGGATCTTCGAACCATGGCCCTTAGGGATTGAGTTTCCCGAGACTAATCTTCCCTCGGCATCGCCCCGTGTGGAGGTATAATCCAGCGCCCAAAGGTCCGCCAGCCTGCGGCTGTCGCCCGCACGGCGGTGTCTAGATTGTCGGCAATCTGGACACCGCTCGGTAGCGGGGTCATGCTCCGTGTTGCGCGTCACTCGTCACAAGGTGATTACAAATTCCTGCAACGCTGTTTAGCGCGAACTTCCGTGAATTAGTTGACGTTGCGTCCCTCAGTGGCCCACGGACCGCATTGCTTGCCACTTGACGAAGGTATAACTCATTGGAAGATGCCGCTTCTCGCTTATTCGGGCTAGTTTATATTTGCTTGTTTGACTCCGCCAGGCGACCCCCTCTGCCGAGTGCTCGCAAATCGCTCAAAACGGCTTCCAATCGTATGCTCTCCTCAGACATGGCTGGTAAGCGCCCTGCGATTAGGTCGACATCACCGATGACATCGTTCCCGCGGTACACTTCGGCCCAATCGGCAAAAAGCTGATTGGTAGCTTCAGCAGATACGCCTTCAGCGGTTGTCTGATGACATAGCATGTCGAACCGTATCCCTTGCCACCGAGCGATCAGGTAGTGAGCCGAACTCCGGTCGTGCCGTCTTCTACGAAGCGCATCCTGAACCTCTCGTAGTGCGAGGCGCTGCATCGCTCGCGTAGGATTATTCGACGCTGCACACAGCAAATGAGCATACGGCACTAGTAGTGCGCGCCTGATGATCAAAAGCGCCGGTGTAAGCCCAACCACAACCAGGAGGAAAGGAAGCTGACCGGACGCGGCATAAATAAACCGGAACTCGCTCCAATATACAGATCCGAGAGCGCTCACAATACCGACTTCCACCGCGCCAAGTATAAGGATGGCTACCGCCGAGACTGCCCAGGCATACCAGATGAAGTACAGCATTCCCCAGAGGTAGCGAGCACCCCTTAGACGCAAATACGCAGACGGATCGAGTGGAACCAGAGACGCCGAAAGATCCAGCGAGAAGTCATGAAATTGCTCAATCGGCCTCCCGCGTACGACGGCCTTAAGAAACGCCGAAACTCCAGCTACAACCAAACAAAGGCCGCAGATCCAAATCGGTGTCACGAGCGAAAGGATCAAGAGAATCGGTCCTACATGCTGGATCTGCGCCAGACCGCCCCGCTTTATAGCGAAACCAATACCGGAGCTCAGCAGAACAATGTTGAGCGAAATGAATTTGATGGGAGTCTTATACAGGTTTCGGCCATTGATGTATTGAGGGAGGCGCCGAAAGAAGTGCTGAGGCGCAAGCGCAATGCATAGCAAAGTCGGAACCAAGCCCAGGATGTTGAGATACGCCACGAGATCCAGGAGGTCCCTCACCCAATGGGGAGTGGGGGTGCCGAATAGCCTTTGCTTTAGGCGCTGGATGTGGCGAAGAATTCGCCATGTATATAGTAAAGGCGTTGATCTGAGGGCCACAGGTCAAAGTCTCCCTTGGTGTTTTGTACGCCTGCGAGTTGTGATCAGAGTTATCCGAGAGAGCGGCGGCGCACATTTCCACTATACGCCCCGCTAAACGTGCGGCCCAATCGAGGACTTCGGCTAAGCCGCAATGTGGGTCGTTTACTGCGTGGATCGCTGCATACGTGACTATTCCATGCTTTTTGAAATTCTTCTGCTATGTCCTCAGGTCGCCTCATCTGGATTATAGTAACCCGCAATCATCTTAGTTCAATGTAGTTGTCCCCGAGCTTCGACTGCGCGGGCAGGTGACCGATCTATGGTGCGTTATGACGTATTATCGTCACTCCCAAAAGGATCTAGCCGCGCTAGTCGGGCTGTGCCCTACTAGCGTCTTGAACGCGTCCGAAACGCCTCAGGCGGACTATCTCGGCCAACGTGCGGCCGCTGCGCTTGCGCGGTTCGAATGCGC
>JANXYJ010000038.1 GCA_025350105.1 Terriglobia bacterium
GACCGACCTGCAGATGCCGCGATCCATGCTGTTTGAGGTTCAGGAAGCCATCCTCTCTCTGCCTGGCAAGCCCGGCCGCCTTGCCATGAGCCAGTTCACGCTTTGGCCCGTGCCCGCCGACGGCGAGATGTCGCCAGCCACCAAGGCGGCATTCGAAAAAGTCCAGAAAGAACAACTCCGGCGCAAGTGGGATCAAATCAAGTGATAGCAAACCGCTATAATTGGCCCAGGTTGAAAAAGGCGGCTTAGGGAGGTGCGTATGCGGCTCCGGGGATTGTTTACTTACTTGCTAAGTGCGGCGCTTGCATTTGCTCAACAAACGCCGGTGGGTGGACGCGGTGGCGCGTCGACTCCGCCAACGTCCATTGGCAACACCAATCCGAACAGCACCAGCAACACCAATACAAATAACAATTGCGGCTTCAATTGTGGACCGGACATCGCGCGGCCTATTTACATTTCGGGCAAGGTTGCGCTCACCGATGGCACGCCGCCGCCGGAGCCGGTGCGCATCGAGAAAGTTTGCAATGGCACACCGCGCTTGGCGGCATACACGGATAGCAGGGGCCAGTTCAGTTTCGATGCCGGACGCAGTAACTCCATGTTCGATCCCAATGCCAGTGCTGGCGATGCGGCGGTTGGTGTGGCCGGCGGTGCAATCGATAACAACCTGCCAGGCATGCGCGGCGTCAGTTCGCGTTCCGGGGGCGCCGGGGGAATGGACACCAGTTTGATGGGTTGCGAACTGCGCGCCGATCTGCCCGGTTATCGCTCCGACATGATTTCGCTGACCAGCATGCGCTCCCTTGATAATCCAGATGTCGGCACCATCATTCTGCATCGCATTGGAAATTCGGATGGGCTGACCATCAGCGCTACCTCCGGCTTGGCCCCCAAAGATGCGCGCAAGGCCTTTGAGAAAGGGCTGGAGGCGGAGTCGAAAAAGAAACCGGACGAAGCGCGCGCGGATTTGGAAAAGGCCGTGGGCATCTATCCCAAGTACGCGGCGGCCTGGTTTGCCTTGGGCAAGATGCATCAGCAGCGGGACGATGTGGGCCAGGCGCGCCAGGCGTTTGAGCAATCGCTGGTAGCCGACGCGAAATATTTGCCGCCGCTGCTGAGCCTTTCCGTAATGTCGCTCAAGGACAGCGATTGGCCCAATCTCGAGAAGTTCACCACTCGTCTGCTGCGGCTGGACCCGCTGAATTATCCCGACGCCTACTATATGAACGGCGTGGCGAATTTCCAGTTGAAGCAGTTTGAGGCGTCGGAGAAAAGCATGCGCGAGGCCATCCGCTTGGACCCCGCCAAGAAAAACATGCGTTCTTATTATGTTTTGGGATTGGCCCAAGCTTCGCGCGGAAATTTTGCGGAGTCGGCGGAGTCCATCCGATCGTTCTTGAACGCATCGCCTAACGCTCCAGACGCGGAAATGGTCCGGAAGCAATTGGCCGTGGTGGAAGAGAATGCCAAATTCAAAGCAGAGGAAACCAAGTCCGATGAAACCAAGCCGGCGCCGGCTAAGTCACAATAGTAGGACATGAAAGCTCTGTTGCTACTGGCGAGTTGTGCCGGCCTTCTGCTGGCCAGTGATCCTTTCGATCAGGCCAAGTTTGAGCAGGCGAATAAGAAAATTGATTTGATTGAAGCCCATCGCGTGGCTCCCGGGTCGGTGATTTTGTTCACCCCCGCGGAAGTAAACGCCTGGGTGCGCGGCAAAGCGGCCGAAAGCGTCAGCGGTGTTCGCGAAACCCAACTCGTGTTGGGCATGGGCACCATCAAGGGCTCTGCATTGGTGGACTTGGTGCAAATGCAACTGGGCCGCGGTGAGCCTGTGAACCCGTTAATTGCCTCACTGGTTTCCGGCGAACGGCCCGTGCAGATTGGGGTGCGCGTGGAATCGGCGGTGACCAAATGTACCGTGTTTCTGGACAGTGTGCAATACGCGGGTGCGGAACTTTCCGGCGGCATTTTGAACATACTCTACAACGCTTTCTTCCAACCCATGTATCCCGAAGCGAAGATCGACCGGCCCTTTCCCCTGCACGATCCGATTGAACGGCTGACCGTGCAACCGGATGGGCTGCGCGTCTTTATTAAGAAGTAGCTATTTTTCGATTGCAAATATTTCCGCCAGGAATATACTGTTTTCGAGAGGATTTCTTTATGGTGCCTCAGCTGGTCTATTTCGGAATTAAATCAACCGTGCTTGCATTGGACCGGAATTCCGGCACGGAAATATGGCGTGCAGATTTAGGACTCAGCCCATTCCTCTATTGCCGTCAGCGCCGAGAGTAAGCGTAAAGCGGATGAGCAGGCCTCCGCTGCCGTCATGATGGGCGGCGGTTAGGCCCCCGCTATCGCCCTTGCCGCAGCCCGCCCCGTCCGGATGCAATCCGGAATACCGATACCTTCATAAGCATTGCCCGCCAAATGTAGTCCCGGAATCGCCTTCGCGCGGCCGCGGATTTCTTCGATCCGCCCCTGATGGCCTATCGTGTATTGCGCCATCGAATGCGGCCAGCGGGCAATCACGTGATTGATCGGCGTGGCGGTAAGACCCAAAATGCGGCGCAGTTCGTCGCGGGCCATGGCAATGATTTCTTCGTCGGTCTTTTCCAGTACCGGGCCGTCGCCGATGCCCCCGAAGAAACAGCGCAGCGCAATGCGATCGTCCGGAACGCGGCCGGAAAATTTGGTGCCAACGAAGGTACACGCCGCCAACCGCTGCCGTTCTTTTTGCGGAACCAGAAAACCGAAACCCGCGCGCTGGCCGTCGAAATCGCGGTCACGATAAATCAGCGAAAGCGTCAGCGAAGAACTATAGGCAATGCTTCCCAGCAAATCCCCTAGCTTGGAATCAAGCGGCTGCACCAGGCCCGCTGCGCTCCAGGCAGGACAAGCCACCACCAGGTGCGTG
Organism: Terriglobia bacterium; assembly: GCA_025350105.1. GTDB lineage: Bacteria > Acidobacteriota > Terriglobia > Bryobacterales > Bryobacteraceae > Palsa-187. The sequence continues at coordinate 2,921 of JANXYJ010000038.1, forward strand.
GCGTCCAGGCAGTCGCCATTGATGCGAATGCGATAGCCTGCTTCGGTTTTTTCGATACTCTCGGCGCGGCCATGAACAATTTTCAAACCTGCTGACAACGCCGTCACCATCTTCCCCAACCCGCCACCCAAAGTCCGAAACAGGGGCGCCGCCGGTCCGCTGCCCGCGCTCTTTCTACGCGATTCCAAAACACCGCGCACCAGGCTGCCATATTTCTTTTCCATTTCCAGAAACCTTGGCAGCACGCTGGCGATGCTCAGTTGCGCCGGGTCTCCTCCATAGACGCCGGAAAGCAGTGGCTCGGCCATATAATCCAACGTTTCCTGGCCAAAATGGTCAACTACGAATTCCGCCACGCTACGGTCATGGCTCTTGTTCGGCTGCGGCTGGCGAAAATACTCCAGGCCCATGCGGATTTTCGTGGACCAACCAAGCAGGGAGGTTTTCACCATCGGCATGGCGCGCGAAGGCACGATCATCATCACACCTTCGGGCAGCTTCACCAGCTTGTTGTGTTTCAGAATGTAGGTGGTCCGTTGGTGATCGTTCGAACCGATGACGTCCTTTTCAAGACCCACCTCTTTGATCAGCGCCAGGGCGTCCGGCTTGGCGGAGAGGAAACTGTCGGGGCCGCACTCAAGAGTGCATTCCGACGCAACCCGTGTGTCTATGACTCCGCCCACGCGGGCTTCGGCTTCGATGAGGGTGCAGTCGATTCCAGCCCGAGTCAGGTCATAAGCGGCGGAAAGCCCGGAGATGCCTCCGCCAATGACGATAGCCTTCTTATGAATCACAAAATGAGTCAGTGCTTCCTGACGGTCGCGGCTTGGTGCTTCATTTTAACTACAGCTAGCCTACGGCTTAAATTCGCGGACAATTTCCACGCAGGCTTTGACATTTTCCACCGGTGTTTCCGGCAAAATACCATGGCCCAGATTAAATATATGACCCGGACGCGTACCAGTGCGCTTCAGTAGTTCAAAAATGCGCGCGCGCAGTTCGGGCAAGGGAGCGAACAACACTGCCGGATCCAGGTTGCCCTGCACCGCCGAACGGTAACTAATATCCATCCAGGCCTGGTCGATATTCACCCGCCAATCCACGCCCATCACATCGCCGCCGGCCGCATGCAATTCCCGAAAGAAACCCGCGGCGCCGGTCCCAAAGTGAATCACCGGAACGCCCGCCGCGCGAATGCGTTCAATTAATGCCCGCGAATATGGAGCGACATAACGGACATAATCGTCCGGACCCAGCGCGCCCACCCAGCTATCGAACACCTGAATGATTCGTGCGCCGGAGGCCGCCTGCATGGCAGCGAACGAACCCAGCACGTCCACCAGTTTGCCCATCAAGCGTCGCCACAGAGTTTCGTCGCGGTACATCATGGCTTTGGTGCGCAGAAAATTTTTGGACGGCCCGCCTTCAATCATGTAACTGGCCATTGTGAAAGGCGCGCCTACGAAACCGATTACCGGTACCCGGCCCGCCAACGCGCGGACTACTTGTTGAATGGCTTCGCCCACGTAACCCAAATCGTCGGTATTCGAAATGGAGAGCGAATCCACATCGCTCGAAGTGCGAATGGGGTTGTCGATCACAGGCCCTTCGCCGGTGGCAAAGCGCAGTTTCAGGCCCATCGGCTCAACCGGGAGCAGGAGATCGGCGAAAATGATGGCCGCATCCACGTCCAGGATTTCCACCGGCTGCAGGGTCACCTGCGCTGCCAGATCCGGCCGTTTGCAGATTTCCAGCAATCCATTTTTTGCCCGGATGTCCCGGTATTGCTTCATATAGCGGCCAGCCTGGCGCATAAACCACACCGGCCGGACATCGGTTGGCCGGCGGCGGC
>JANXYJ010000047.1 GCA_025350105.1 Terriglobia bacterium
CCACTGGGCCCCACCAACATAAAAACGCCGATCGGCTTGTTGGGATCTTCCAAACTCGCGCGCGAGGTCCGGATACGTTCCGAAATTTGCCCCAGCGCGTGATCCTGTCCAATCACCCGTTCTTTCAAGACATTTTCCAGCGTCAGTACCGTGCTAATTTCGTCCTTCAGCATCTTGCCTACCGGAATGCCGGTCCAGCCGGAAATCACTTCGCCCACCGTTTGGCCATCCACGCACACGCGAATCAGCGGTGATTCACCTTGCAACAGGTCCAGTTCCTTGGTGGCCGCTTCGCTTTCTTGGCGCAGCTTTTCGCGCTCCTCCGAAGGAGTCTCCTTCGCCTCAAGCTTGCCGCGCAGATCGCGTAGCTTCAGCACCAGATCGCGCTCCTTATCAAAACGTTCGGTCAACGATTTGTGGCGTTGCTCAGCGTCGGTCTTTTTCTTGGCGATTTCCGTCAGCCGTTCGGCGTGATCGGCGCCAACGCTTTCTTCGCGTTCCAGAACTCGCGTTTGGATGGTCAGATCATCGATTTCGCGGGTCGCGTCCTCGATGGCGGCCGGCGTCGAATTTTGCGCCAACGCCAAACGGGCACAGGCGGTATCCAATACGCTAACCGCTTTATCCGGCAACTGTCGCCCGGCTAAATACCGATTAGAAAACCGCACTGCACTAAACACACCCTCGTCCAAGATACGAACCCCATGATGCTTTTCAAGCGACGCCACAATCCCGCGCATCATGATCATGCAGGTGGTCTCATCAGGTTCCTCTACTTTTACTACTTGGAAGCGCCGAGCCAGCGCCGGGTCCTTTTCGAAATACTTTTTGTACTCGCTCCAGGTTGTCGCCGCGATGGTACGCAACTCTCCGCGGGCCAACGCTGGCTTCAAAAGATTCGCCGCGTCATTTTGCCCCGCTTGCCCCCCGGCGCCGATCATCGTATGCGCTTCATCAATGAAAAGAATAATAGGAGTGGGCGAGCCTTTCACTTCCTCGATCAGGCCCTTAAGCCGGTTTTCGAATTCCCCTTTGATGCCCGCGCCGGCCTGCAACAATGCGAGATCCAACGTCCGCAGGGTAACGTTCTTCAACGGAGGCGGCACGTCCCCTTGTGCAATCCGCAGCGCGAACCCTTCCACCACGGCCGTTTTACCCACACCCGCTTCGCCCGTGAGAATCGGATTGTTTTGCCGCCGGCGCATCAGAATATCGATCACCTGGCGGATTTCAAAATCCCTCCCCAATACGGGATCGATCTTGCCCTTCCGTGCGTTCTCTGTCAGATTGACGGTGAATTGATCCAGATTCGGCGTCTTGCCACCGGCACGCGGCGCGGCGGCGTCGCCACCAATCTGTGCAGCAACGGGCTCATCATCCTCCTGTGACCCTTCCACAATCGTCAAGAAGTCCTTCTTTAGCGCCTCTGGTTCAATCTTCTGCAGTTCCTTGCTGATCTCCCGGACAATGCGCGCCAACTCGTCGTGGCTCACTAAAGCCAAAATGACATGGCCGGTTCTAACCTGCGAAGCCCCGAATTCCAGCGATCCGGTGGTCCATGCTTCGGTGAGCATCTTCAACACAGACGGACTGATGGCCGGAGTTCTCGCGTTCCCGGCCTTCAACTTATCCAATCCCTTTTCCAGTTCTTTCTGCAAGCGCGAGGTGTCCACACTGAACTGGTGGAAAATTTTGGCGGCGTCGCTGCTAGTGGCATCCAACACTTTCATCAGGAAGTGTTCCACTTCGATGTCATAGTGTGTCCGGGCCAGACACAAACCCGCTGCTCCCTCCAGCGCGGCGCGCGTGCTATCGTTCAGCTTTCCAATCAGACTCTTTAGATTAACGCTCATAGTAATTCCCTCTTAACCCTCAAACTTAGCCCAGCAAAATAGTATCCCCCGCGTGGTCATGCGAAGTCTGGGTTTTGGCCCAGGAGGTCCACCCCAAGCGAGGCGCAACTGTCGCGTATTCGCCATCCATTGCGTGTTCACCATCGGGCGCGCGGTCACCATCCGGCGCAAGTTCACACACCGGAATGTCTTCCTTATTCAAAATCAGCTGAAACTCAAAATCCACTTCTCCGTTACAGACGAACTTGGTCAACGACCGCAACGATTCATGCGCGCTACCCGTGGGAAGAAAGTCCAGGTATTGATGCAAGCTCAGCGGCCCCAGGACAATTCGCACGCCCGATTGCTGATCGTAAATTTCATCCCCCACAATGGCACCGCCACCAAGTTGTTCCGAAGCACCGCTGCCCCTTTGAAACCGGCACAAATCCGACTCATGAAGCCGATGCCAGGATCCTGTGAACTGCTCCACCTGCACCGGCACCTCAAAATAGTCCTCCAGTGTTCGCTGCAACGCAGCGGCGGAGCGGGTGTGCAAACCCAGCAATCCCGCATAAAACAGAACCGAATCGTCGCGCACCGCCAAACGGTGGTTTAAACCGGTTGTGCCCATTCCCAAAACATCCATCAGAACTTGCGATACCCGATCACGTTCGCCGCGTTCATAGGCGATGGCAAAGCGATACTTTTCCCAGGCCTGGTAGAACAGTGACGTCATTCGATGATTGAACATGTCGAAAAACCCTGCCAGGGCCCGGTCCTTCGCGCGAATCCGCTCCACCAACAGCTCCGTGTAATACAGCGGCAAAACACCGGAGGGCCCCGTGAGCCCCATAAAATTGATCACCATCATGGGCGCGGAGTCTTCTCGAAAGTCAATGCGCTGAATCTGACTGGCAGGAAAAGGAAAGGACGCATGCGCGGAAAAGCGTACCGCTTCACGTCCGGGCTGTTCGAAACGCCCCACTACCCCGCCTCCCGTCTGCAGACTCGGGCTCATACGTTCGAGCAAGCGGACCGCTTGAAAGAAATCAAACTCGAAAGGGACTGCGCGCAGCGCAGATTCCACCGCCTGATAGCGGTCCGTCACGATCACAACAGGATTCTCTGTCCCGCCCTGGGTGGCCATTCTTTTAATACCTCCTTTCTCTGTTTCGTCCGCGCCACCAGTTGGCTGAAACTGTTCAGCGAAACGTATTCGCCCAGGAAGCGTTCAATCACACTGGCAAACAGGAAGACGCCGCCTCCGGCGAATTGATCTTCGTCAAATTCCATTTCCACGCGCATTCCGCGGGCAAATGCGATTCCATTCGCGGAGATCAAACGTGCGAAATGAGGCGCGCTGCTGAGGCTGGTAATTCCATCAATGTGCTTTTCTGAATAGTTCGATCCGCTGAAATCATAGAGTTTTAAGATTTCCTGAAACGCCTCGCGGCCCTCGGCCACCAGCGAAAGGTAGTTTAATGAAAGGTGCGAAGTCAGACGCCACATCGACGCCTTGCCCATGGACGGGCGCAGCGAAGTGGTGGGCCGCTGTAGCGCGACAATTCGTTTCACGGCAGACGCGCCAGCCAGATCGAAGTCTCCGGCAGGATTGAGAAAGGAAAGCCGGGCAGGCAAATCGCGATTACTGCAGGTCATGCGAATGGTGAGCGTATCGGAATCGGGCAGCAGCGGCCGGCCCGACAAGTCCACCAAAGAGATGGACACCTCGCTGCCCTCGTCACCCTGTTTCTCGGAAGCACGGCGATGTGCCAACCAGAATGTCGCGGCGTTGTCTCGCCCCGCCGTGTGCCGATAGGAGAAGAACGGCTCACAGCGGTTCACCTGGTTCATCCGCGCATTCGCCGACACCACCTCGTCCACGCTGAATACTTCCGTCGCCAACGGACGCCGCACGTCCGGCACCACCGGATACTCATACTTCCGTTGATCCAGCAAAATTGGCTCGCCCGTTTGCGGAAAAAGATTTACTACCGGGGTGCAGTTCAGGCGAAACGTGCTCGCTGAAACACCTAATTCCAGCTTTTGCCGCCGCTCGCTGCGCTCAAACGGAGTAAGCAAAAACACCAGCTCAAATGAATTCTTAAACCCGTTCGCCCACGCCCGCTCCAGCCCATTTACATCCAAAAAAAAGAATTTACTGGGGAACGCGAAATATTCCTGCAGCAACCGGTAGCCGGGAAAACTTCGCCGCGGATAGGGCAACAGCGATTCTTCTTCACCGAAGCCGACCGGCTGAATGTTTTCCGGACCCAATACCAGCGGACGCACACGCGAGTTCGGCGCCGTGTCCCGCACCAGAATCTGCGCCGTATTCGCGCAAAGCAACTCGTAAAGAGTCTGGGCGATGCCCTCTTCTCCAGCCAAATGCAGACGCAGCGTCTTCAAACCCAGCGCGGCCAGTTGCACATCCGCTGGACCTTCTATGACGATCCGTACGGCGGCCGAAGCCTCGCTCAATTTCACCGCTGGATTCAAGCGATCTGGAGTGGTCCAATCCGCCGACTTCACCGTCAGCGGCCAAACCGTGGTCTCGAAACCGGTGCGAAATTGGCAGGGCACGCCGCCGACAGGCTTCGAGTTTAGCGATGAGCCTCTGGGGATTTGCTGCGGCGAAGTCGCCCCGCCCTGCGCTGAATCCAAATGCATTTCTACAATGGTCATCGCCGGGATGGGCCGAATGTAATGCGGATACAGAATGCTCAGCAGGGCTTCGGTAATCTGCGGAAATTCGTCATCAACCTTCAGATGCACCCGCGCAGCCAGGAATGCGAATCCTTCCAGCAACCGCTCCACGTGCGGATCTTTGGTTTCGCCGGCCTCTAGTTGCAGTCGCCCCGCAATCTTGGGATTGCGCTCAGCAAACTCGCTGCCCAGTTGCCGCAGAAAGCTGAGCTCGCGTTCGTAGTAAAGCAGCAGATCGTCACGCACCGCGCTCTCCTCGAATCTGAACTTCGCCGCTGGTCAATTGCAGCGTGGTGTCAAACGAAATGCGTTCGGGTGCGGGATCCATGTCCAGCAATCCCTCAATCTGAAAATGCAGCATACGCTGCGGACCGTCGGGGTCTTCCACCTGCGTCACCCTGAAATGACTTAGCCGCGGCTCAAATAGCGCTATGGTTCTTTCGAGTTCCGCCAACAACTGCATCCGGTCCCTCGGGGAGTGAATCGAGTGCGACGAAAAGTCCGGCAACCCATACCGGTAGAGCGATTCACGTAGCTCCTCCATCGCATCGGCCTTCCGTTCCTCGGGGTTGCGCCGCGTGTTCAGCAGCCATTCCATATCACGGCGTAAAGCTTTCTTGATTTCGCGCACGCTTTGCGAGCGAGTGGTGGGGGCTTCCACTGAACTGGAAGGATTGGTATCGATCAGACGATCAATCAGAGACGGCGTTACGCTTCCATCGGATTCCGGCTTAGCCATAACCAGCAATTACCGCTTGACAGTTTCCGCCGGAATTTCTTCGGCCGAGGGGGTGAACTCAATTTTGCGGATTTCCAGAATCGGCACCTCGTCGCCCCCACCGTTCGATACAACGTTAAATACGCGCTGCCCAAACGGGACGCTTAGCCCGTCCACTTCGTCAAACTCGGTCGCCCGTCCCAACCGGATGTTATCATCCGGACGGCTGGCCGAAAACGGCGCCAGCACCGGCATCAGAACTTCGCCCAACTCCGTCCCTTTAAACGCTGGTCCGGTCCGCACCAAGGCCGGCAGCCAAAGCAAATCGCGCAAGCGCTTGGGTTTTTCGGTTTCAATCGATTCGATGTGGGCAAACGGAATCCACAAATAGGCCCCTGCCGCGAAAACTTCCAGGCGAGCCCCCACCCGGGGATCGGCGTCCGCAATTTCATCGAAAGGCTGGCCGTTCCAGGTTCCGCCACCAGAATTCGCTGCGGCCGGCACCAGCGGAAAGTGTTGCTTTGAAAATGTATCCTGCCGCACCCGCTCCGCATGCAGGGAAGCAAGATATAACACAGCGCCCATCTTGGCATCGGGCGTTGCATCGGCCAAAACGTTCAGATGTTTCTCGGCGCGATCCCAAGCCCCCTGAAAGCACAACAGCTCAAACAAAAATGTGCGGCGCCGGACGTCGGTGGGGTTGTCCCGCACCTCTCCGCCCAGCGCCCGCACCGCATCGTCAAGTTGGCCGGCCTGAAATAGTTGTTGTGCTACCATAAGATCCCGAAGGACCGGAAACTACACCTTCACGTTCGCCTTCATATCCCATCCCGCCTGAATGGCTCCACCCAACGTTCCATCCGGCTTTTGTTCCTTGTATTCCCATTCAATCTTCGCGAAGTTCAACGAAATTTGATCGGTGGGGATAACCTCTGAACCGCCGTGGCCGTTGATGTGATAGGAAGCAATCAAAAGGTCGGACATGGTGACCTTATAGAACTCCTGCTGATCTTTTCCGGCTTTGCGGCAAACCAACACAGCCTTCTTGATATGCTCCCCATTGGCGCACGCCAGCGCGAGCTTGGGAGAAGCTTTGCTCACATGCGTCACAAAGCTAAAGTCCTGCATGGAGACTTTGCCTGCGCCTCCACCGCCGCCGTGCGCGTGGGTGCCGGCATTCGATTCGCCCCAGGACCACGATTCCACACTGATCTCGCCTTTGTGTTTCGAGTCCAGGCTTTCACCGTCAATACCGTCAATTTTTAAGAAATAGTCAACCGCTGCCATTTGTTTGCCTCTCCTTACTTGAATTCGCGTTAACCTTCGACAAAACAGCTCAATGCATAGCCCAGCTAACCGCGGGCGCTGGCGGGCAATTCAGCAACCAGCCGCAACGACACGGAAAGTTCGTCTAACTGAAAATGTGGACGCAAGAACGCCGCCGCACGATAGACCCCAGGCTTACCGGGTACCTCCGACACTTCGATGCGTGCATCGCGCAGCGGATGCGACGCCTTCACTGACTGTGAAGCGGTATCATCCGGCGTGACATAATTCTGGATCCATTGGTTCAGCCAACGCTCGCAATCGGTCCGCGACATGAAGCTGCCCAATTTGTCCCGCATCATTGCTTTCAGATAATGAGCAAAACGTGAAACCGCGAAAATATACGGCAATTGGGTAGATAGGCGCGCATTGGCCGTGGCCGCGTCCTTGTCGTACACTTTTGCCTTCTGCGCGCTCTGCACGCTGAAGAACGCGGCGTAATCGGTTCCCTTGCAATGCACCAAAGGAATAAAGCCCTGGTCGGCCAGTTCCTTTTCACGCCGGTCGGTAATGGGCACCTCGGTAGGACACTTCATGGCCACGTCGCCTTCATCGGTGTAGAAATTGTGCACTGGCAATCCTTCCACCAATCCACCGCCCTCTACACCGCGAATCGCCGCGCACCAGCCGTAGTTCGCGTACGCCGCCGTAAGCCGCGCGCCCAGCGAATACGCCGCGTTGGTCCAAAGGTACTTGCCGTGATCGCTCCCGTCCACGTTCTCTTCGTATTGGAAATCCTCAATCGGTTTGGTCGCCTTCCCGTAGGGTAGACGGCCCAACACCCGCGGGCACGTCAAGCCCACATAGCGCGAATCCTCACTCTGGCGGAACGATTTCCACTTGGCGTATTCGGTGGTGTCAAACACCTTGGACAGATCCCGCGGCGCATCCAGCTGCGCGTAACTATCCAGGTTGAAAAACTCCGGACTCGCCGCTGACAGGAACGGCGCATGTGCCGACGCCGCCGTTTGCGCGATTCTCTCCAGCAGTTCCATATCCTCGGGGCCGCGGCCAAATTCGTAATCGCCGATCAAAGACGCGAACGGCGCCCCGCCGAAGATGCCGAATTCCTCTTCATAAACCTTCTTGAACAAGGCGCTCTGATCGAACTCCGGTGCCCGCTGCAGATCGCGCAGCAATTCGCGCTTGGAAACATTCAGTACTTTGATCTTCAATTGGTCGCTGGTCTCGCTTTGATCCAGCAAGTACTTCAATCCTCGCCAACTGCCTTCCAGTTTCTGAAAACTGGCGTGATGCAAGATCTCATTCAACTGGATCGAGAGCAGATGATCGATCTGCGCAATGCGCGAGTTAATCATGGTCTCCGCATCGCGGCTGACCGTCATGCTGCCTTCCAGTACCTGATTGACGAACTCCTTCACCAGGTCCTTGCCGCGTTCTTTCGCCGAAGCGTCCTTCGACATCCGGCCGTCTTCAACAATTTGATCCAGCAGGCTCTTTTCCAGAACCTGTTCGCTGGCCTGTGCTCCGCTCTTTTTCGCCTCAGCCATTGGACCCTCCGTCTCCGATTTCCTTCTTCAACTTGTCCAGCTTGTTCTTGTCACCCACCGCATCCAGCAACAGCTCTTCCAACTTGTCGTTGCCCTGCAGACTGCCGCGCAAATCGCTCAGGCGGGTTCGCAGGTCCAACAACTCCTTCAGCGGCTTTACCTGCTTGGCCACGTTCTGCGGTTCAAAGTCTTCCAGGCTCTTAAAGTGGAGATCCACTTTCAACTGCGGAGCATCCGCGTCCTCGCTCAACTTATTCTCCACCGCGAAGGACAAATGCGGTTTCATCCCTTCGAGAACGCTATCAAAGTTGTCAGGCGTTACCTCGACAAACTTGCGATCCCGCAGCTTCGGCAGCGGTTCGGTTGCTTGCCCGGTAAAATCGCCCAGCACGCCCATCACAAAGGGTAGTTCTTTCAGTTCGATGGCGTCCCCAACCTCAACGTCGTAGGTGACATGAACCCTTGGCGGCCGAACCCGGTCGAGTTTATGCTGTGTGCTTTGTTTTGCCATAAATGTTCCTCAGAAAAAATTGAAGTTTACCTGCTCCACTGGGGTTACGGAAACGCCGGTTGGGAGAACACCGCAAGAAAGGAATGCTGGCGCAGGAGGCCCGCCCGGCCCAAGCCCCGAGACGAGTACTGCCAGTAAGTCGTGTAGGTAATAGTTCAATCCCCAGCCTCGATGACTCACGTCGAGTATATAGTTGAATCTAAACTCCGTCAATACTTAGTACTATAGCTTCGTATGGTTTACTCAGGCTGGTCCTAGCTCTTTGGATCCGCATTCTCTACCAGTGGTGGACTGCCCCCGATTTTCTCATTTTTTTAAGAAGATTCTCCCCACCAGTTCCCAATCCAGGAACCTACAAACTGCCATGGTCGGTCCAAACCATGGCTCCGTCGGACCTCCTGACATAGCTAGCGTCGATTTCGGCCGGATCCTGCCCTAACCCGCGGCGCCACCGCTCCAGACCAATTCTCCCAACGGCTCCAGCTAGATAGCGAGGACAGCGCACAGACTCCGCCACGCAACTCGCCAGTGCCTGGTTGGTCAACAACTGCTGGTTCGTCAGCAATTCCTGGTCCAGAACAAGTTCCGCATCATTAACGCCGCTCCGCAACCAGTCCTCAAGTTTGACGACAGCCTCAGATCCGCGCAGGGCCAGCCCCCTGGCGCCGGCTGTGTAGATGGCTGCATAAACTTCCCCGCGACGTGCGTCACTGATAACGGCCCTCACCTCTTGACTGCCGAAACTCGCCATCGCCATCAAACGGGAAACGCCCACCACCGGTTTCCCCAGGGCTTCCGCAAGGCCTTTTGCCGCGGTCAGCCCCACACGAATACCGGTGAACGAACCCGGCCCCCATCCCGCGGCGATCGCGCTCAAATCCGCCAATTCACACCGATGCCGTTTCAGCAACCCCTGGATTTCCGGGAACAACCGTTCGCCAAGCCCTTCAAAGGATTGCAGCGGCACTTCTTCGATGACACCTGTCGCGTGCACCAATGCAATGCTGGCGTAATCACTGGTCGTGTCGATCCCTAAGATCAAACCGGGGGCCAAAATCAAAGGATCCGGACGCAACGCGGGAGAACCCGTCACGGCACCAACCTGAATGCCCGGTCCAGCGTGTAAGCCTTGCCATTCGCGTTCAGAAACGCGACCCGCAGACTCAAGACCGCCGGGAACTTCGGAATCTGATTCAGAAATACCGACGTGGGGATATTCAGCGTCCCATCCCTCCCCGTACCAGCCAGACGGTAGCCAGTCCCTTCCAACACCACCTCGGCTGTCCACTCCACCAGAAGTGACCGCGTCGCCCGCGTATCGCGCTTGGCCTTCAACGCGAATGCGCCGGGCTTTGAGAACGAAATCTCCGCGCCTGCGGGGGAAACCACGTCGTAGGGAATCTTGCTGGGGTTTTGTTCTACTTCCTGCACCGGAACTGGCCGCGAGTCAAACTTATAGGACTTCAGCATCCCTTCTTTCCTGCCTTCGCGCGACACTCGTAACACCCAGCCATGCATTCGATCGGGCGGCTCTCCGGTGAAGTGTTCGCCCTTGTAGTTCTTTTGTTTGACCATTTCTCCGTTCGCCGGGTTCATCCACACCACGTCGTAGTCGTGGCTCTCCACTGTCAGCTCAATCGGCCCCGGCTTTTCTACGTAGACGATGTACTCGACACCGTCCAGCGCAACAGCCCGCCCGCCATCAACATCGAAATAGGGCTCCAATTCCCAGTAGCGGCTCTCCGCCATGAACTCGGCCCACGCCTTCATGTACGGCCCAACTCCGGACGCCGGATACTGCCCGTTCATCGTCGCGTTCCACAAATCTTTTTGATTGTGAATTCCCGTGTTCAGCGCGGGCACGGCAAACAACTGATGTTCGACAGAGCCAACGTGTACATCGCTGGTCCCATAGCTCAGCACATTCATCCACCCGTCATTCATCAGTGCCGCGGAGGTGACGTCCGCCGAAGTTGTGCGCGGATGATGGTACGGATCGAACTTCTGAATCAGCGCACCCACATCTTTCAGGATTGCGCGTGAGTTGGGCTTATTTTCAAACGGTAGAACACCTGAAAACCTGGCACCGGCCCAGGTAACGTTGAACGCACACAGCCTGACCGTAATGTCCTCAACGTAACGCTCCCGGGCTTCGCTCGCTTCAGGAACCGCCGCCAGCACGATGTCCGCCGTCAATCCTTCGGCATTGATCGCGCGAATTCTCTCGGCTATCTCCACCAGACTGGGCCCCGCCTCAATCGCCACACGCACATGGGTGAAACCCTCCTGCGCCCTCTGGTGAATCAGCGAATCGAAGTCCGAACGCGGCACGGCTGCGAACTTGTCAACCTCGGTCGACATCCATAGATGCGGCGCCACGCTGCCATTGCTCTCGATATTCTCGGTGGCAAAATGATGTACATTCGCCGGACGAATAAAGCCGCGCGAACTCGATTCGCCCGCGGTAACCTTGCCTTCTTTTCCATCCAAACGGGAAAGGCTGCTGGTCAACTTGTAGTCCCAAACACCTACTTCCGTTGCCGCAAAGCGAAACACGAAAAGCCCATCCTGTTTGAACGCCCGCAGCAAATACGTTTTATGCCGGGGCGACCGAAACTCCGCCCGCAACTCAGCTTGTGGTGAATCTTGCGGGTTCAGTTCAAACGACAAATCACAGTTGCCCCAAACCACCAGCATCCCGGCGGTGCAGTCCGGGGCCGTGCTGATCGAGCCCACCTGCAGCCGAGGCGTCTGCGCCCATATCTGGACAAAGGTTGGCCCCGTCATCAACACCAGCAACCAGACCGCCGTTTGCAGTCTATGCACCATGAACCGCACCGTGAACAGGTGACCCATTGCATTCATCTTAATGCTGTTCCCTAGGATCCTGCTGGCTTTCGCTGCCACGGCAAACGGGATCGTATAATGCCGTATATGCGCACAACCCGTTTGGTCTTTTGTCTGGTCACCTTCGCCGCCACCACTGCCATCTTCGGGGCCCAAGCCGACGAGTTCAAAACCAGCGCCGGTATTTTGAAGATCACACCGATTCAGCATGGAAGTTTAACCATCGAAGCTGGCGGCCAAGTCATCGAAGTAGATCCCGCCGTCAGCGGTTTCGCCAAGGCGCCCGATTTCTCAGCAGTCCCTAAGGCCGATTTGGCTTTGATCACCGACATCCACGAGGATCACCTGGATACCGCCAGTCTGGCAAAGGTCCGCAAGCCTGGCACCATGGTAATTATCCCCGGTGCGGCGGCGACCCAGGTACCCGACGGCGTGGTGATGAAAAACGGTGAGACCAAAAAACTCACTGGCAAACTAGCCCCGTTCACCATTGAGGCGATTCCTATGTACAACCTGATACGCGGTCCCTCCCCCGGACAACTGTTCCATGACAAAGGCCGCGGCAACGGCTACATCGTCACTTATGGCGGGTTGCGTATCTACCTCGCCGGCGATACCGAAGGCATTCCGGAAATGCGCTCCCTGAAAAACATCGACGTCGCTTTCGTGCCCATGATATTGCCATACACTATGCCGCCCGAAGAAGCCGCCGAGGCCGTCAAAGCCTTCCATCCCAAAGTGGTCTACCCGTATCACTACGGTGAGTCGGACTTGAAGGTTTTCGAGAAGGGCCTGGCCGGTACCGGCATCGAAGTTCGCATCCGTAATTGGTACTAAACTTTCCGTACCAGTGCCGATATGCCCAGATGGGAGGGATAACGATGGGCATCGACTTCACTATTCCACTGGCCGGAATGAATCGCGCGGAGACAGCACTAAACACCACCGCGAACCGGCTGTCCACTGTAGGCGCTACCCCTCAAGACGACACCCTCGACGTAAGCGCTGAAATGATCGCTTTGATGGAAGCCCGCACAAATTTCGCCGTCAACGCTAAGGTAGCCCAAACGCAAAATCAGGTTGCGCAGAGTCTGGTCAATCTACTGGGTTAGCCCGAACCTTATTTAAGCGCCGCGCGCGTGGCGTAATCCAGTACCCAACCCGGAAAGATTCCCAACACCAGCGTGCCCAGCGCCGACGCCCCCAGCGCAAGCTGCAAACCCAACCCGGCCGGTGGCAAATGATTCACAGGTTCCTGTGGGTCCTTCATGTACATAACCACAAGAATGCGCAAATAGTAGTACGCCGCGATCGCGCTATTCAGCAAGCCCAGAACCGTAAGCCAAACCAGCTTGGAATCGAGCGCCGCTTTGAAGATGTAAAATTTACCAAAAAACCCGCCCGTGAGCGGAACACCGATCAAGCTGAGCAAAAACACCGTCAACAGCGCGGCCATCGCCGGTTGCCGCAATCCCAGTCCAGCCATTTGATCGATTTTGACGTATTCCTCGCCCTTGCGCGCAAAGTAAGTCACCACCGCGAATGCGCCAAGGTTGGTAAAAGCATACGCGGCCAAATAGAACATGGCGGCCGACGATCCATTGCTGGAATGCGCCGTTACCGCCACCAGCACGTACCCGGCATGGGCGATAGAACTATATGCCAACATCCGTTTAATGTTGGTCTGTTGCAGAGCAGCCAGGTTACCCACAAACATCGTCGCCAGCGCGCACATGCCAAAGATCGGTTCCCACCGCGAGCCAATGGGACCGAAAGCGGTCATGAAAACCCGCAACAAAATCGCGAACGCGGCCGCCTTGGGGCCAACCGACAGGAACGCCGAAACAGGCGCAGGCGCGCCCTGATAAACATCGGGAGCCCAAATCTGAAACGGCGCGGCGGAAATTTTAAACGCCATGCCGACAAAGATCAGCGCGGCAGAGAACCCAACCAGAACCAGTGGCCCGCCTGTCCCCGCCAACAGCGATGCCCGAATTTGATCCAGATTCGTATGCCCCGTGAGCCCGTAAATCCACGCCACGCCGTATAGCAGAAACGCAGTAGCAAAAGAACCCAGCAGGAAATACTTCAGCGCCGATTCGTTGTTACGCGGGTCATCGCGCAAGTACCCGGCCAGGATGTAAGAAGCAATCGACGAAATCTCCAAGCCGAGGAAAATCATGATCAGTTCGTTGGCTGTTACCATCACGCATTGGCCCACGACGCAAAACAGAATCAGCGCGTAAAACTCACCGCCGTTATGATGTTCGCGGTCCAGATATTCGCTGGAACTGAGAATCGCCAGAATGCCAACGCCAATCACCAAGACCCGGAAAAATGACCCAAACCCATCAATGATCAGCATATTGCTGAACGCTGAGCCCGGATCGCCCGCAGCCGCGATCGATGCTACCAGCGCAGCAACCAGAGCCACAATCGAAAACGCTGGGAAAATTCGCTTCTGTTCGTCGCGCGTAAACACAGCTTCCAGAAACATGATCAACACGCCGGCAATGGTCAAGATCGTTTCCGGAAGAAAGCGGAGGTATTCCGCGCCCGTGGGGCATACGTTAGCGGGCATCGGCCACCTCCTTTACCGGAGCGGCTTGCAAGGCGTTGACTCGCGTCTTGGTTTGTTCCAAAATCCGCGCATTCTGGGCGCCAATCGCGGGCAGGAAGCTTTGCGAGTAAACGCCCATCCAAACCATCATGAGTAGTAACGGAAGAACCGCAACCCATTCGCGCATCTGCAAATCCGGCATATGATGACTCAACGATTCGCTGGCCTTCCCGTAGAATGTCCGTTGATACAGCCACAGCATGTAGCAGGCGGAAAGGATCACCCCAATTGCTGCGATCACCGTCGCCGGGAAATTCGACTGCGACGCGCCCTGCAGCACCAAATACTCACCAACGAAGTTATTCAGCATCGGCAAACCGATAGAGGCGAGCGTCGTAATCAGGAAGACGATCGCCAAGTTTGGCGCAGGCGTGGCCACGCCGCCGTAAGCAGAAATCTCCAGCGAATGCCGCCGCTCATACAAATAGCCCACCAACATAAATAACGCGCCGGTGGAAATACCGTGATTCAACATTTGGTAGACGGCCCCGTCCAAACCTTGTTGAGTGAACGAAAAAACACCCAGCACCACAAAGCCCAAATGGCTGACGGATGAGTACGCAACCAACTTCTTCATGTTTGGCTGCACCAACGCAACCAGTGCGCCATAGACAATACCCACTACGGCCAGTCCTGTGATCCAACCCGCACAGCGATGCGCGGCATTCGGAAACAGCGGTAAACAGTAACGCACCAACCCGTAAGTACCCATTTTCAGCATCACGCTGGCCAGCATGATGGACCCCGCAGTGGGTGCCTCCACGTGCGCGTCCGGCAACCACGTGTGCAACGGAAACAGAGGGACTTTAATGGCGAACGCAATGAAGAACGCCAGGAACAAAAGCAACTCGGCTTGCGCGCTCAGCACCAGCTTGCCTGTCTGCAGTTGAGCGACGATGGCCGTGTAGTCGAACGTCCCGGTTTGATTGTAAAGATAAATGATGGCCGCCAGCATCAGCACCGAACCCGCCATCGTGTACAGGAAAAACTTGACGGCGGCGTAGATGCGCCGGTCGTGGCCCCAGATACCAATCAGGAAATACATCGGCACCAGGCCCACTTCCCAAAACGTATAAAACAAGAAGAGATCCAGCGAGATAAACACCCCGATCAAGCCAAATTCCAACAAAATCAGGAACGCGAAGAATTGCGAGACGCGATGATCGATGTGTTTCCACGAAACCAATATTGAAATTGGTGTTAAAAGCGTAGTCAGGATCACCAGCCACAGGCTCAACCCATCGAGGCCTACGTGGTAGCGAATCGGCGGATAGTGAATCCATTCGGCATTTTGCACAAAACTAAATCCGGCGGCGTGACTGGTGACGTCGCCGATCAGTAACAGGGACATGAAAAACACGACCAGCGAAATGCCCAGGGCCATTTGTTTGGCCAGGTTGCCGTTTTTGCCGGGCACGAAAATCAACAGCAGAAAACCGATCAACGGAAGGAACAGCACCCAATCGAGCAACGTCATCGTGCGCCTCCCGAAAAGCTTACGGTTACGATGACGATGATGGCGCCCAGCACCACCCACGCCGCATAGTTTCGAATTTGCCCCGATTGCGCCCGCTTGGCGATGCCACCGAGTTCTCGCGCAAATTTCCCCACGCCGTTCACCAATCCGTCAATCCCGGAGGCATCCACTACCCGCCACAACAGTGATCGGGAACCGCCGACGACCGGATCAACAATAGCCGAGTCGTACAACTCGTCCACGTAGTATTTGTTGTAGATCCAGCGATAAGGGACCGCGAAAGCCTGCACCAGCGAGTCAGGAATACGCGGAGACAGGACGTAGAAGACATATGCGATAGCGATGCCCAGCACACCAGCCGCGATGGACACATACACGGTCCACCCATTCCCAGGCACTTCTTCGGGAACCTTGAACATTGGTTCCAGAAACTTCGGAATATTGAAATACCAACCACCCACTGCGCTCAACACGGCCAGCACGGCTAGGGGAATCCACATCGACGGCGGCGATTCGTGCGGATCACCGTGACCGTGTCCATGATTATCATGCCCGTGCTTGTCGTCGTGACCGTGTTTCTTGTCATGGCCATGACCCGCGTCCGCCTTGGCACCCTTATACTCACCCGCAAAGGTCATGAAGAACGCGCGGAAAACGTAAAACGCGGTCATGCACGCGGTGACCACACCGACCCAAAATATCCAGGGCGCATGTTCATACGCCGCCGACAAAATGGCATCTTTACTGTAGTAGCCAGCAAACGGGGGAACGCCAGCAATCGCAATGCTCGCAACCAGCAGCGTCCACATCGTGATCTGGGTGTACTTGCGCAGCCCGCCCATCTTGCGCATGTCCTGTTCGCCGCCGCAGGCGTGAATCACGCTACCCGCACCCAGGAATAAAAGGGCCTTGAAGAAGGCGTGGGTCATCACGTGATAGATGCCGGCGGAAAATGCTCCCGTCCCCAAGCCGACGAACATGTAGCCCAACTGCGAAACCGTTGAGTAAGCGTAAACTTTCTTGATGTCAAACTGAGTCAAGCCAATCGTCGCGGCGAAGAACGCCGTGGCGATACCGACGATGGCGACAATGTGCAACACGCCCGCAGCATGCAGAAAGAGTTGCGAACTGCGCGCGATCATATATACGCCGGCAGTGACCATCGTCGCCGCGTGGATCAGGGCAGAGACGGGAGTTGGTCCAGCCATGGCGTCCGGCAGCCAAACGTAGAGCGGAATCTGCGCGGACTTACCGGTCGCACCCAGCAGCAACAGAAGTGCAATCGCCGTCATCCAACCTGCAGTTGCCTCCACTGGCATGTCCTTCACTTTCGCGAAGACTGAACCGAAGTCCAACGAGCCGAAGTGAAAGGCAATCAGAAACACGGCCAGCGAAAACCCGAAGTCGCCAATTCGATTGACGATGAACGCCTTGTTGGCCGCATCGCTGGCAAATTTCTCCAGAAAGTAAAAGCCGATCAATAAGTAGCTGCACAGTCCCACGCCTTCCCAGCCTACAAACAGCAGCAGGAAGTTGCCGCCCAGTACCAGCACCAACATGAAGAACATGAACAGGTTCAGGTATGCGAAGAAGCGGTAATAGCCGCCCTCATGCGCCATGTAGCCGGTGGCGTAGATGTGAATCAGAAAGCCGATACCGGTGACGATCAACAGCATCACTGCGGTCAAACGGTCCACCGCAAAATCCACGCCGATGTTCAAACTGCCGGATTGAATCCAGGTGAAATAGTGCTCGACGTGTGCCGTTTGCAGTCCGCCGCCGAAAGCATTCAGTTCCGCCAGGGTCTTTAATACCCACAGAAAGGATAGAAGCACGGAACCACAGGCGATCGCGTTCACCGCCATTTTGGGCAGCCGGCGGCCCAGTAGGCCGTTCAGCGCGAACCCGGCAAGCGGGAGGAGAGGTATGAGCCAAAGTTGCATTTTTAGTTTTTCAGAGAACTGACGTCGTCAATCTGCAAGGTTTGCCGGTTTTTAAATACGGTGAGAATGATGGCCAAACCCACAGCCGCCTCAGCCGCGGCAACCACCATTACGAAAAAGCTGAAGATGTGTCCGTCCACCTGTTTCAGTTTGTAAGAGAACGTCACGAAGCTGAGGTTCACCGCGTTCAGCATCAGTTCGATCGACATGAACACCGTGATGATGTTGCGGCGGAACAAGAAACCCGCCACGCCAAGCGTGAACAGAATCGCGCTCAACATCAGATACCAGGTGATCGGAACAGAGGAAGGAAGATTAGGAAGCGGCGGCAAATTAGTCGATCTCCTTTCGCGCCAGCACGATCGCACCCAGAATGGCGATCAGGATCAGAATGCTGGTCACTTCAAACGGCAGCAGATACGTGGTGAACAACGCCCGGCCAATGTCCAGCGCCGTTCCGCCTTTGAAATTCCCGAAAATCACTTGTTCGGTGGGCGGCATTCGATTCGCGATGAATGCGGCTACAATACCCAGGAACAAGAGCAAAATAGGCAGGTCCGCATAATTGGCCAGCATGCGGCGGCCACGCTTTTCGGTGCCCGCGTTCAGCAGCATGATGACGAACACAAACAGCACCATGATGGCGCCGGCGTAAACGATGAGCTGCGCAGCGGCGATGAATTCACCACCCAGCAGCAGATACAAAGCAGCCAGCGCCGCCATCACGCCAATCAGCGACAAAGCGCTGGAGATGGGGTGTTTCTGGATTACCAGGCTGATGCCGCACACCACCGCAATGGCGGCGAAGATCATGAAAAGTAGGGCGTCCATAGATTTGCCTTAGCCAAAGAGGGCCACATACAGCCCGACGATAAACAAATTCACCACAGCAATCGGGAACATGAAGGTCCAGGCGAAACTCATGAGCTGGTCATAACGGAAACGAGGCAGGGTGCCGCGAACCCAAATGTAAACAAACAGGATGGAAATCACCTTACCGGTAAACCAGACGATTGGCATGATCGCGTTGGCAAGCGAAGCCACCCATTGCAGCACCGGGCTACCCTGCGCCAAATCAGGCTTCATCACCAGCAACGCCCCAATACCAAATGCCGCAGCGTGGACGAAGGCGACAACGCCTACTACCGGCAGTGTAATCCTGTCGAAGGGGCGCGCGGGGCGTGCCGCGTGCATGAAGCTGATCACTCCAAAGCCCAGGAAGATGATGGCGGGGATGAATCCGGAGCCAAGTGCGTTGGGAAAAATCGGATGCCAGCCGCCCAGGTACAGCAACGTAGCCACACACGATACCGTCACCATGTTGCAGTATTCCGCCATGAAAAAGGCCGCGAATTTCATACTGCCGTATTCCGTGTGGAAACCGGCAACCAGTTCGTTTTCCGCTTCGGGAAGATCGAACGGCACACGGTTGGTTTCAGCGAAAGCGGCAACCATGAATAGTAAGAAGCTGATGATGTTGAACGGAAAACCCTGGAAGATGATCCACTTGGGAACAAAGCCGAAGAAGTAGCCAGCCTGTCCGTCGACGATGCCGCGGAAGCTCAGAGTGTTCAGGAACAGCAGAGGTGTCGCAATGGCCATCGCCATTGGTAGTTCGTAGCTGATCATTTGGGCTGAACTGCGGAGGCCACCAAGTAGAGAGTACTTATTGTTCGAAGACCAACCGGCCAATGCTACGGCGTAAACGCCCATGCCCGAAATACCCAGGATGAAGAGCACGCCCATGTTCAGGTCGGTCAACTGCATGGCTGTACGAATGGCCGGAAGGTGTATTGGCCCCAGGTCGAGTGTCGGCAGGTTCAACTCGGTTCCAAACGGGATCACCGCAATCGGAATCAAAGCAAACATCACGGCAATGAACGGCGCTAAAAACCAAAAAAAACTATTCACATGTGACGGCATCATGTCTTCTTTAGTGATCAGCTTGACGACGTCGGCCAGCGGCTGCAACAGGCCATGCGGCCCCACGCGGTTTGGTCCCACGCGAAGTTGGATATGAGCAAGCACCTTCCGCTCCAGCCACTGCAAGTAGGCCAGAGCGGTGAGCAGAACAAATGCCACCACCGCGGCTTTGATGACAGTTAAGATCAGAAAGTTCATCGCGTTATCGCTCCCCGCCATAAAGCTTGCCAGGAGCTTCCATCACCGAATTCAAAGTGTGAGAGTACTTGGAGAGCGACCCTGAGGTGAAAAGCGTGTCGCCCGCCGATTGAATCGCCCCGGGCAACGCGGCCACGCGTCCGTTCAACGGCATTGTCGGAGCCGGGCTCACCGCCAGCGTCGCCGGCGAAATATCGTAGCCGTGAACGGATTTGCGAATCTCCGCAAAAACTTTGTCGGGGAGCCAAATACCCAAATTCAGGCCCATTTCCTTGGCGATTTGCCCGAAAATTTCCAGATCCGTTTTCGTGCCCATCACGCTGATGGCCCGCGTTAGCTTCTGCACCTGACCAGCCGTATTGGTGACCGTTCCGTTCTTCTCGTATGCCGAAGCCGCGGGCAGAACGATGTCGGCTTGTTGTGCGGTCTCGGTCATGAATAAATCCTGCACGACCATAAAGGGATGCGAAGCTAGCTTCGCATTCTTAAGTGGATTCGCGCCCACCACCCACAGCACATCCAGATCGGTTGCCGCCAGCATCTGCTCGCGCGACATGCCGCCGTCGCGTGGAATCAGCCCCATGTCGAAAGCGCCACGCGAGTTCGCATAATCCACCAGGCAAATGTATTTCACGGGAATGCCCAGCGAATCGCCGAACGCAATCAACTTGCGCAACGCGTCGCCTTGCACGGCGTCACCAAACAGGATCACCAGATCGCCGGCGGCTTTCAGTTTGTCACGCAGCGACTCCGCCCCTGCCACTTCCCCGCCCTTTTGCACGCGCACACTGGCGGCCGCGTAATTGTCTTCGCGAACCGGACCGGTAGTTACCGTGAAAACCTGTGCATGGTGATGCCGGAAATTCGCCCGGGCCTGAAACGCAAGGAACGGATGCTGTTGGGCAAGGTCGGCACCCACCACCAACACACCCTTCGCCTTGTCGACATCATCCGCCGTCGCCAGTGCGTTGGTTTTGCCAGATAGAGCATCGAAGAACGTCGCCAGATCGCCGCTACGGTGATGATCGATATGCTTGGTCTCCAACCCCTGCCGCGCAAACTTTGCCAGGAAGAAATTCTCTTCGTTGGTGGTATGATTCGATCCGATCACGCCGAATTTCTTGTGGCTCAACTTGGCCAGCGAGAAGCGTTCGCCAACCATCGTCAACGCCCTGGCCCAGGAAATCGGCTCAAAACCCTTCGCCGTCTTCATCATGGGGGACTGCAAGCGCTCCGGGTGCTTGGTGAAATCGAACGCATAGCGTCCCTTCACACACAGAAACTCGCCGTTGATGCCCGTCTGATCGCGGTTGTTGCCGCGCATGATTTCGTCGTTGCGGACACCGAGCGTAGTCTTGCAACCGTCGCCACAATGGGTACAGATGGTGCCGACGTGTTCCATCTCCCAAGGCCGCGTCTGGTAACGATACGCCCCACTGGTCAGCGCGCCCACCGGACAGATGTCAATGCAAGCGCCGCATTCATCGCATTCTAAGTGATCGTGCTTGTTCGGGATAATCTCCGCGATCACACCGCGATTACCTACACCCAGCGCACCCACGTTCATCCCCTCATTGCAAACCCGTACGCAGCGGTAACACAGGATACAGCGCGGGGCATCGAAAAACACCACTGGAGACCATTGCTTTTCGTCGGTGTGCACCTTGCGTTCCACAAAGCGGCTTTCGCCTGCTCCATAGCGGAAAACCATGTCCTGCAATTCGCACTCGCCGCCTTTGTCACACACGGGGCAATCGAGCGGATGATTGGTCAGCAGAAATTCCAGCGTGCCTTTGCGGGCCTTTTTGACCAGGTCGGAGTCCGTGCGAACCACCATGCCCTCCGCTACTGGGGTGGTGCAACCCACCTGCAGCTTTGGCGTTTTTTCGATTTCCACCAGACACATGCGGCAAGCGGCCTGGAGTGTATAGTCCTGGTGATAGCAGAACGCGGGCACCTCAATACCGTTCTGACGCGCGACCTCAATCAGCAGCGCACCTTTTTCCGCGTGCACTTCTCTGCCGTCGATTGTGAGTTTTACCTGTTCGGCCATTGTATTTTTTTCGGACCAGCTTAAATCGTCACCAGTTCGCTCTTATTCTGTTTCGCCAAGTACTTCTCGAAATCTTCGGTGAACTTTTCCACGATCGAAATGGTCGGCATGGCCGCCGCATCGCCCAGCGCGCAGAAGGTCCGGCCCAGCATGTTCTTCGACAGCTCACCCAAAAGCGAAATGTCTTCGCGCCGCCCTTGCCCTTCATAAAAGCGTTGCAGAATTTTACGCAGCCACGTCGTACCCTCGCGGCACGGAATGCACCAGCCGCAGCTTTCATGTTGATAGAACCGCATGATGCGCAGCGCGAAACGGACCATATCCGTCGTCTCGTCCAACACCACCATGCCACCCGAACCCAACATGCTGCCGACCTTCGCCAAAGTATCGTAATCCATCGCGATGTCGCATTCGTCGGCCTTCAGAATCGGACAAGATGACCCGCCCGGTACCACCGCCTTCAGCTTCTTGCCGCCTGGAATACCGCCCGCGACTTCGTTAATGGCCTTCATCATCGGATAGCCCAGCGGCAATTCGTACACACCCGGCTTATTCACGTGACCCGAAATGCACACCAACCGCGTGCCGCCGTTCTTGGGAGTCCCCAGGGCGGCAAACGCGGCACCGCCATCGCGAATAATCGATGGAACCGCACTGAAGGTTTCCACGTTATTCAAAAGTGTGGGCATCCCCCAGGCTCCTGCCACGGCAGGAAACGGAGGTTTCATACGCGGAATCCCGCGCTTGCCTTCCAGAGAATCCAGCAACGCCGTTTCTTCACCGCACTCGTAAGCGCCCGCGCCGCTGTGCGTGTAAAGGTCGAACTTGAAACCCGTCCCCGCTACATTGCTGCCTAGGTAGCCTTTGGCGTAAGCTTCCTCCAGCGCGCGGTCCATCTTCTCGATCAAATACCGATACTCGCCGCGAATATAGATGTAGCCGACATGCGCATCCACGGCTAGACCAGCGATGAGAATTCCCTCGATCAGCTGATGCGGGTCATACTCGATCAACAAACGATCCTTACAGGTGCCTGGCTCTGATTCATCGGCGTTGATCACCAGCACGCGCGGTTTGGGCGAGGTGCGCGGAACAAAGCTCCACTTCAAGCCAGTGGGAAAGCCAGCGCCACCGCGGCCACGTAACGAAGAAGCCTTCACTTCTTCAATGATGGCCTCCGGCGTCATTTCCTTGGCTTTTTTGAAAGCCTTGAAGCCCCCGTTGGCCAAATACACGTCCAGCGTCTCGGACGATTCCAGGCCAAAATTCTTTGATACGATCCTGGTCTCCAGGGGACTCGGTTGGTTAAAAAGTAGTTTGGCCATTACTGGGACTTCCTTAACCCGCGAATCAATTCATCTAACTTCTCCGGCGTCACATGATGATGAAAATCGTAGTTAATTTCCACCGCTGGAGCCCAACTACAAGCCCCCATGCATTCCACTTCTTCAAGTGAAAACTGTCCGTCGGCGGTGACCTGTTTATGGCCAATACCCAGCGTCTTGCTCGCGTGATTGTACAGTTCCTCGCCACCCACCAGCAGGCAACTGATGTTGGTACACACCTGCACATGGAACTTGCCCATGGGCTTGCGGTGCAACATCGAATAATAGCCCACCACTTCGTCCACTTGCAGCGGCGTCACCTTGCATCGTCGCGCCACTTCTTCAATCACCTCGCCGGTGATGGCGCCGGTTTCGTCCTGCGCATACATCAGCATCGGGATCACAGCCGAGCGTGTCCGGCCCTCGGGATAGCGTGTCAGCAAAGCCGTAAAGCGTTTTTCGAGTTCGGGCGAAAAAGTCACCTGTCTGTATCTCCCAACACAAAGTCCATGCTGCCCAGCGACGCGATGGAATCCGCAATCAGCGTACCCTCCAGCAAGGTCGGCAGCGCAATTAAATTCGCAAAGCTAGGCGTCCGCATGTGCAAACGATACGGTTTCGCAGTTCCATCGCTGACCGCGTAGTAGGCGATTTCCCCGCGCGGCGATTCCACCGCCACGTAAGCCTCACCCGCCGGCACCCGGTAGCCTTCGGTCACAATCTTGAAGTGATAGATCAGCGACTCCATCTGGGTCTTCATCTTTTCGCGATCCGGCAAAACTACATGCGGCGCATCAGCCTGATAGGGGCCTTCCGGCATGCCTTCCATAGCCTGAACAATGATCTTCGCGCTCTCCCGCATCTCTTCCAAACGCACCCGATACCGCCCGTAAACGTCGTTGCTGGTCTGCGTTGCTACTTTGAAGTTGAATTTGTCGTAACTCGAGTACGGCTCGGTCTTGCGCACGTCCAAGGCCACGCCCGCGCCGCGAATCATCGGCCCCGTTACACCCAGATCCAGCATGTCTTCGAGCGAAATGTACCCCACACCCTGCGTGCGGATCTTCCAAATCGGGTTATTGTCCAGCAAATTTTCGTATTCGTCGACTTTGCTGGGGAACTGTTTGATGAACTTGCCGACGGCTTTTTCCCAACCGCGCGGCGCATCTAAAGCCAAACCGCCCGGCCGGATGTAGCTGGTCATCATGCGCTGGCCGGAAAACATTTCCTTCAAACGCAAAATGTCTTCGCGTTCGCGGAAACAGTAAAAAAACATGCTCATCGCGCCAATGTCCAGCGCGTGGGTTCCCAGCCAAACCAAGTGGCTATTCAGACGGTCGATCTCCGCCAGCATCACGCGCATCCACTGCGCTTTGGGCGGAATTTCCATCTGCAGAAGTTTTTCCACCGTCAGCGCGTACACCAGATTGTTGCCGATGTTCGACAGATAGTCCACACGATCGGTCAGGGTCACCACCTGCGCCCAGTTGATGGCTTCGCACTGTTTCTCGATGCCTGTGTGCAGGAAGCCAATATCCGGCTCCGCACGAACGATGGTTTCGCCTTCCAGCTCAATCACAATGCGCAACACTCCGTGGGTGGAGGGATGCTGCGGCCCCATATTCAACGTCATCCGCCGCGGCGCCGACGGCGTTGCCGGCCGCTCCTGAACGGCGGCCAGCGTTGCTACGTGATCCTCAAGTGGCTGTTTCATTTTATCGGCCTAGTCCTTCGCGTAGCTGTACTTGTAGCCGTGCACCGGATAGTCCTTGCGCAACGGGTGCCCTTCCCAATCAAGGGGCATCAAAATCCGCGTCAAATTGGGATGATTGCGAAATCCAATGCCAAACATATCGAACACTTCGCGTTCATACCAGTTAGCGGCGCGCCACACGCTGGTGACGGAATCGATCTCCGGATTGGTCCCGCTAATCCTGCATTTCACCCGCAAACGCCGCGATTCCACCTTCACCTGCGGATTGGCTCCCAACGAGTGCAGATGATAGACAACCTCGAAACGCGGATCTTCTGTGGGATGCCAATCCACCGCAGTGACCGTATCCAGGCGCAGGAAATTTTCCTTGTGTTTCAGATCCCGGCATAGAGAGACAATGTGCGCCGGATCGGCAATCAGTGTGGTCTCGCCCAGCGCCTGTTTAGTTTCCAGTATCCCGGGGTAATTCATACTCTGGGCCTCTCCTTTCGTTCCGGCGTCCAGTCCAGCGCGCCCTTCTTATACACGTAGAAAAAGCCCACCAGCACCAGCACTACGAAGATGAACATCTCGCCCAGCGCAAACAGCTTCAGTTCGCGAAACACCACCGCCCAGGGGTACAGGAAGACGGCTTCAATATCGAAAAGGATGAAGATCATCCCTACCAGGTAGAACTTCACGCTGAAACGCTCGCGGGCGGAGCCCACCGGCGCCATGCCCGATTCGTACGGCGTATCTTTCAGCGGACTTTTCCCTTTTTTGCCCAGCAGCGTGGAGATGCCGATCAGCCCGCCCGCCACCGCAATCGCGATGATGATCTGCACCACGATCGGGAAGTAGATTTCGTTATAAGAAGTTGGCATTTACAATGGTCCGAAAAAAGCGCTGACGTTGAACGTGATGCCGCGGCCAGTTTACACAACCGCTCCTTTGCCTGGGTGTCGACTCTGGGGCCGCACGGCCGAACAGTTACACTGCGGTTCAGGCATTAGCCTTAAACAATCCAATATAATGAGCGTGGGAAGGCACTGTCAAACCGGAGAAGCCTGAATCGAGCAAAAATAGATGGATCTTGCTGAAACAAAAACGATGAAAATTGTTTTAAACGGCGAAGCCAAGGACGTTCCGGAGGGCATGAACATTGAGCAATTACTCAGTTGGCTCAAAATCGATCCCGCGCGCGTCGCCGTCGAACTCAACCGCGTGATGGCACGAAAATCGGAATGGCTGTCCGCCCGCATCGAAGCCGGAGCCCAGGTTGAAGTCGTCTGGTTCGTCGGCGGCGGATGACGCGAAGCCGTGCTGGCAACCAGTGTGAGCAACCCGTGCCGCTAGCCTCAGGCCGACGAGACCCATTCCCGGGCACCGTTTCGTTCGTATTTAGAGACTCCGTTCTAGATTTCCGCGTGACCGAACGTAAAAGTGGCGCATCGGAATTCGATGAAACGTTTCTTGGCCGTTTCCGCACCGCTTTTACCTTCCCTTGCCCACGATCCACGCCGTTTTGGTACGACGTTTCTTGCCAAAACCGTTTCGGACATCAACCTTAAAAAATGTTTTTGAAAAAATTGCTTGACTTGCCCCGCCAGAGAGCTAAAATCGGGAAAGCTTCCAAATGTCAGCCCCGTCCCGAAATCGTAAAGCTCGCCCCGAATCCGTGACCGCCGATCGCACGTATTCCTCTCTCGATGTCGCCGAGATTGCCGAAGTCAGCCTGCGCCAACTGCAGTGGTGGGATGAACGCAAGGTGGTGTGCCCGCAACATGAAGGTCACCGCCGCGTGTACTTCGCTGCTGAAGTGATCGAGATCACCGTGATCGCGGAACTCCGCCGCAAGGGCTTCTCCCTGCAGAAGATTCGGCGCGTTCTGCGCTTCCTGCAAAAGGAAATGGGCAAACGCCTGGCCGAGGTTATGCAGCCGGAGTCCACTTTGCATCTGATCACCGACGGCAAGTCGATCTACCTGGAAGACAAGTACGAACGCATCATCGATATCCTGAAAAACGCCGACCAGCCCATGTTCCTGGTTTCGGTGAGCGATCAGGCCCGCCGCTTGGGAGGCTTGGAACGCAAGCCCGCCCATACGGAAACGATGGTTGCTGGACGTAAGTCCAAAATCGGATAAACCGTAAGTTCAAAGTCGGATAGCCGTAAGTCCAAGGCCAGATAACTGAGAACGGGATAACTGAAAACCTTAAGCTTCAGGCCTTTCGCATTCAGCTGACACCATCGGCCCCGGGGTTCCCCCTGGGGCCTTTTCGTTATTGAGGGCGCCCGGGAACAACTAAAAGCGCCCAGGAAAACAAACCGTTTCGCCCCGGGCAAGGTTGGTATATACTAAGGTCGGGAGGATCGGATGTCGTCTCGCCTTCGTACGTATTTGGTGGTTCCCGCTTTCATCGCGGCCTGTTCCGTTGCAGCAGGCATTTGGGGAGGTGGCAGTGTTTCCGCCGCATCTCCGGCCGACGATCCGGTCAGTCAAAGCATGAAGTCCTTCACTGCGGTCTACGACGTGGTGGAACAAAACTTCGCCGACAAGGTTGAGGCCGACAAAGCCATCTACAAAGGTGCCATCCCTGGCATGCTGCGGACGCTGGACCCGCACTCCAATTTCTTCGATCCCAAAGATTACGCGCAAATGCGCGAAGACCAACGCGGCCAGTATTACGGTGTCGGGATGCAGGTTGGCTCGCGCAACAATCACACCATGGTGATGTGGCCCTTTGAAAACTCCCCGGCCTACCGCGCTGGTCTCCGTCCTGGCGACATCATCGCCCAGGTGAACGACAAGAAGACCGACGGGCTCACTACCACGGAAATTGCGGAACTGCTCAAAGGCCCTCGCGGCACCAAAGTCCAGGTCACCGTCAACCGTGAAGGCAATACCAAGCCCTTCTCCTACGATATTATCCGCGACGCCATTCCGCGCTTCACCGTGCCCGAAGGTATCTGGCTGAAGCCCGGAATCGCCTACATCAAAGTCACTTCCTTCGGTGAAAACACGAGCAAGGAACTGGAAGAACGTTTGAAACAACTGGGCGAAAGCACCATCAAAGGCCTGGTGCTCGATCTGCGCGGCAATCCGGGCGGGCTGTTGAACGAAGGTGTCGATGTCGCCGGGCATTTTCTGAAAAAGGGTGACTCCGTGGTAAGCCATCGCGGCCGTGCCCAGCCCAACAAGGTTTACAATTCGCGGGCCGATGGTAACCGCAATCAGTATCCAGTGGTCATCATCGTCAACCGCTCCTCGGCTTCGGCGGCGGAAATCGTCACTGGCGCACTGCAGGATCATGACCGCGCTTGGGTGCTAGGCGAAACCAGTTTCGGCAAAGGCTTGGTTCAAACCGTTTTTCCCCTCAGCGAGAATACCGGCTTGGCGCTCACCACCGCCCACTACTACACACCGAGCGGCCGCCTGATCCAGCGCGATTATTCGAACATCAGCTTCCTCGACTACTACTATCACAACAATCTGGAACAGAAGAACATGTCCGACGTGAAGATGACCGACAGCGGCCGTACGGTCTACGGCGGCGGCGGTATTACACCGGACGAAAAATACGAAGCTCCCAAGCTGAATCCTTTCCAGATTACGGTTCTACGAAATTCCGCTCTGTTCAACTTCGCCCCCGCTTACTTCGGAACCAAGACCGATGTCCGCATGCCCAAAGGTTGGGCTCCCGATGAAAGCGTGGTCAATCAGTTCCACGATTTCCTGGTGAAGAGCAAGATTGAGTTCACCGAAGCCGATTTCGCCGCCAATCATCAGTGGGTCAAGGAACAACTAAAGCGCGAACTCTACATCACCGCTTTCAGCTTCGAACAATCCGAGCGCGTCGTGATCGAACAGGACCCCGAAGTCTCTCAGGCCGTCGAAGCGTTGCCCAAGGCGGTCTCTCTGCTCGAAAACGCAAAAAAATTGTTAGTCCAACGCGTCACGCAACAGGAACGTCTGGCAAAATAGAATTTGCAGCCGCAAATCACGGTCCTCGACGCCGGAGGACAATACTGTCATTTAATCGCCCGAAAAGTCCGCGAGCTAGGCGTCTATGCCGCGGTCGCCGCCAGTGACACTCCTGCAGAAAAACTGCGGGGATCGAAGGGCGTGATCATTTCGGGCGGGCCTTCCAGCGTCTACGATGCCGGCAGTCCTACTATCGATCCAGTTCTCCTCGCCGCCGGCATTCCCGTGCTTGGCATCTGTTACGGTCAACAGTTAATGGCCCACCTGCTCGGCGGCCAGGTTGATCTGGGCGAGCACGGCGAATATGGCTTTGCGCAGTTGTCCATCTCAGCGTCTCCGTCTGCCCTATGCGCCGGCGTGCACGGTAGACAACAAGTATGGATGAGCCACCGCGACCTCGTCGTGAAGCCGCCGCCCGGCTTTCAGGTCCTCGCCACCACTTTCACTTGCCCCGTGGCTGCTATGGAATCCATTTCCCAAAAACTCTACGGCGTCCAGTTCCATCCGGAAGTCGTCCACACCCCCTGCGGCCAAACCATTCTGTCCAATTTTGTTTTGGGGATCTGCGGTTGCCAGCCCGATTGGAATCCCGCCGGCCAGGTTCTGGCCCTGGAGAATCAAATCCGTAAAACCGTGGGCGCGCGCAGCGTTTTCTTCTTCGTCAGCGGCGGCGTCGATTCAACCGTTGCTTACACGCTTTGCCTGCGCGCCCTGGGCCCGGAACGCGTTCACGGCACCTATGTCGACACCGGCATGATGCGCGAAGGCGAAACCGATTTCGTACGCCAGCAATTCGCAGGCCTGGGCGCGCGAGCATTCTTTATCGAAGATGCCCGCGACCTTTTCGTCTCCGCGCTCGCCGGAGTCACTGACCCCGAAACCAAGCGCCACATCATCGGCGAAAAATTCGTCGACGTGCAGCAGCGTATTCTCGAAAGCGAACACTATTCTGAAGACAACTGGATTCTGGGCCAAGGCACCATCTACCCCGATACCATCGAGTCCGGCGGCAGCGCCAAAGCCGATCTCATCAAAACCCACCACAACCGCGTCGCGGGCATTCAGAAATTGATCGACCAGGGCCGCGTCATCGAACCGCTGGCGAATTTCTATAAGGACGAAGTCCGCGCCGTTGGCCGCGAACTCGGTCTCGCTCCCGAATTGCTTGACCGCCATCCCTTCCCCGGACCCGGCCTCGCCATTCGCTGTTTGTGTTCGGATATCGAACGAAAACCCGATCCCATTCAAGATGGCTGGATCATTCCCATTCGCTCGGTGGGCGTGCAAGGCGATTCGCGGACTTATCGGCCAGTATTAGCGTTGGACACGCCGCCCGCTTCCGACGAAGCCGCCGCAGCGATCATCAATCGCCGCCAGGACGTCAATCGTATTGTCGGCGTCAGCCGTACCTGCGCTCCCCTGTCCATGCTTAGTGTCACCAGGTGCTCCATTACCATGCAGCGCCTGGATCGCCTGCGCCACGCCGACGCCATCGTCCGCAAACTATCCCTGGAGTTCGGGTTTGATCAACGTGTCTGGCAGTTTCCCGTGGTCCTGATTCCGCTGGGCACCAACGAAAGGCCAGACTCCATCGTCCTGCGGCCCATCGAATCGGTGGATGGTATGACTGCCCGGGCCGTGCGCCTGCCTGATGACTTGTTGGAAAAAATGACGGACGAACTGATACAACTGGAAGGAGTGGCCGGCGTGTTCTACGATCTCACCAACAAGCCGCCGGCCACCATCGAGTGGGAATAAACGAAAACTAAATCAACTATTCCTTCTTCTTGCCCATCCCGCCACGGCCCTGCGACGACGGCGGAACTTTGTCCTTCGCTCGCAAATACACCGCCAAGGTCCCGTACATTTCGTTATCGTGGATCACGCCGAAATCCAGCACACCCAGCTTCGTCCGGTCGCGCCCGAACATCTTCACCATGGTCCCGCCATCGGCGTCCGTCAACGCCGCATAAATCGGATCGCAAAACCCAAACGCCGTCTTCAGCGCCGCCTGTGCATCCGCCTTGCTGGTCTTTGCTCCATCAATCGCCGGAGGCATGGTCCCGCTGGCCATGCCACAAATTCCCGCCTGCACCTCCGCAATGTGCACCACCGCCGCACCGTAAGTCCGGCTCCCCGGACCCGGCACGAAACCGTAGTCGCCCTCCGGCATATCGTCGGCGGCCTTATTGATGGTGCCCTTGATCTGGTTATAGTTGCCCTTCACTTCCGTGCTGAACGGATTCTGGGCGTTCATGGCCACGCTGCCCAATAGCATCACGGCCACGGCAAAAATCGATTTCATCATTTTCTCCCTTGAATGTTCTAACCTACAGCTCCTATTTTACTTCTTTCGCATCACTGCTTTTGGGCCGCTCCGCGGGGCTCGCTGCTGGGTGGCAGGATGTTGCGCATGCGCATATAGGGAACCATGGTCCCGTAAGTTTCGTTGTTATGCATGGCGTTGAAATACAGCGCCCCCTGCTTGCTGAAATCGCGGCCGATCAACTTCACCGTCTGCCCTAAGGTGGCGTCGGTCATGGAATCGTAAACCGCGTCGCAATAGTCGGAGGACGCCTTCAACGCCGTGATCAAATCGGCCTTGCTGGTCTTTCCCGCGGCCGGGTTCGGCACTTGCTCGCCCTTGGCCGCGCCGCAAATCAGAGACTGAAACTCCGCCGCATGTGCCACTTCCTCCCCAAACGTTTTTACCGCCGGAGCCGGCTTGAAACCATAGTCTGCTTCCGGCATCTTTTCCGCCGCGCGCATCAAATTAATCCTGGTGAACAGGTACAACTGCTTCAGCTCCCCCGACAACGGATTGGGTGACCCGCTCTGCGCCCATAACCGGCTAGACGTAGCCGCTACCAGACTCAGTGTGATCAGACCAGTCGTCACCAGCACGGCCACAACCGAAATTCTTTGCATGAAATTGCTCCACTTTCCTTCGAGTTTGGTGACGCCACGGGGATGCCTGCCAACGTTTAAGCCACCTCCTATATGTTACCGAAGACGGATTTACTCTTACCGCCCCGGCACCCCACCCAAATAGGCCGCGATGCTCTGCAGATTCTGCCGCGCAAACTTGGCCTCTTCCAGCTCTCCGTTCAAATCCAACATCGCCTGAAAGTGTCTCTGCGCCGCCGCCAGCGTCTCCCTGCTATTGCTCTGTGCACCTTGCCGCGCATAACATAGCGCCAACGCATAGTGCGTGTACGGATCTTTCGCATCATACGCCAAACTCTTCTGGCAGTACGCCACACCCAAATCAAAATGATTCTGTTTGCGCTCGGAATCGCACAAGCCAAAATACGCCAGGCTCCGCAAGTCCCGCCACGTATCCGTCTGGGCGGCGCGTTTCTTTCGACCCACTCCAGCCAGATATCCCAGTACGTAGTAATTCATGCGCCCGGCAAGTTTACTGTCGAAGTCACTTAGACGCAGGTACTCCGTGTATTCTGGCGACGCTTCCGGATACGCCGCGCTCAAGCGCAAGCTTTCCGCCAGCCACAAATGCGGCTCCGCCGCCGCCGGCGCCAGATGGATGGAAGCTCTCGCCGACTCAATCGCCTGCGGGTACAACTCCTTCATCCGATACGCCTGCGCTTGCATATACAGCGCCACCGCGTTGTTTTTTTCCCGCGATGTCACGGTATTCAACTGCCGGATCGACTCATCCACGGCACCTGTATCGAGTAGCATTCCGGCAAGGCTGACACGCGCTTCCATGTAATCCGGATCAATCTCAATCGCCTTGCGGAAATACATCTCGGACTTCTGTTCATCAAACAGCGAGTTGTAGCTTCGCCCCAAATACAGCGCGGCTTGACTATAGCTCGGATCCGCCGCTAAAGCTTTCCCGAAATGTTCCACGGCCTTTTTATAGTTATCCGCAAAGCCTTTGTTGTAGAACGCCAGCCCTTCATTCAATTCATCCAGCGCAGCTTTGGGTCGCCGCCGCGGAATCACAATCTTCAAACTCACCGTCGATTCCCGCCCCGGATACACCATCTCCTCGCGCGGCCCGTCCGGCTCGTAACCCAAATGCACACCCTGCACCGTATGATTACCCGGCCTCATCCCCGGCAGCTTTAGGGGCGTCCCCTTGTTCACCACTCCACGAGACACGCCATCCACGAAAACTTCCACCGCGTCCATGTTGGCTTCCAGCACCAAGGTCCCATCCACCGGCGGAGGCGCATGCGCAGCCCTCAACCCGTTGGGAATAAACGCCAACAGCATGTTCGGATCGAAACTCCCCCGGTCCGATGTCGGATTCTGTTGTCCCTTCGTCGCCTCGCGCACGTTCCGCCGGACGTAATTCGAAAGTTCGTCCGCCGTCACCGTGCCGTCGCCGTTTTCGTCCGCTTCGCCTTCCAGTCCCTTCACCACGTAATAGGTGAAAATCCCGTGCCCGCCGCCCCAGTCCTTGCTTTCGAAGCTCCGCTCGCGATCCCTGCTCGCCGTCAACGATAAAATCGACCGCGATAAATCCAGCAGATTCTGATTCAGCCTCTGTGCATCCGCGTCAGGCGTAATCACGCCGCTATGGCACGCGTCGGTCAGCAGCACCTTCCATTTGGATTTGATCTTCGTGCCAGCGACTTCGCCGAGCGTTTCCATCGGATAGCCTGTGCCGGGAATATTCGCCGGATCCAAATCATAAGGAGCCAGATACCCGCGTCCGCCAGAAATGAACCCATGCCCCGCGAAGTAAATCACCACGCGGTCGTCTTCCTTGGCCACCGATGGCAGCCACGTTTCCAGTTCGCGTTTGACGTTGCCCAGCGTCGCCTGCGCGCCTGTCAATCGATGAACATTCTCCGCGCGAAAATTCCCACCCTCCGGGCTAATTAAGATGGAGTAGATCGCGTCAGCATCCCGCTCCGCAAATTCCAATTGCGATTTCGCGGGCAAATTCTTGTAGTTCCCCACGCCCACAATCAACGCATATCCGCGCGGCACTGTAACGCTAGCCGCCGGAGCCGTGTTGTTCTCTTCGTACTTCAGATCGCGGGCCTTGCCAGGAGTCGGCACGTCCGTCTTCTTCTGAGCGAGCAGCGTAGCCGCGAGAAGCCCAATGCTAGCGATGCGCCAAACGGAGTTCATACACCACCGGTCCTGTTAACGGAGCAGGCGAGGAAATCACCACGCTCTCTTTATTCCCATCGCCATTTTGAATAAATACCATCTCGCGCGGCGTCGCCCCCGCCAAGCCCTTCATATTCTCCGGTAATTTCTCCCCGTCGGCCACCGGCTTCATTCCAGCCGAATGATCGATGCATTCCCCCCGCGCTTTGAAAATCAAATCGTCGCAGCGCGGCTTCATCGATGCAGGCAATGCTGCAGGATTTTTTCCAACCTCCGGCGCCGGCGGTAACGGCCGATACTGCTTCCCCAAGTCCACCGGACTCACCAGCCAATACACCACGTCCTGTCCTGCCGGTCCCGTAATCCGAAACCCGCCATCCACCGCGGGAACGAAGTAGCCCTTCTTCGCCTCAATCCGGTTGTCGCGACCAGTATCCCCGCGTGGAAACAGCAAATCATAACCGCCCGATGTGCCTTTGCTCAGTACGTAGAGATAGCCGTCAAAACTGGCCGACACCTCAAACCGCACCCGATCGCCCGTTGCAAACACCGTCGCCGGGTTCATCGCCTTCCACGCGGTGCCGTCCAGACGCTCGACACTCACTCGAATTTGCTGCGGATTTTGCCCCCACAGGAAGCTCGTAAACATCAACACGCCAAATAATCCGCGCATGTCCGATTACCGATGCTTCAGCTTCAAATCCACCACCAGCCGCGCATCCGCCGCCTTGCTGGGGTTCACCACGTAAGCTGCCGTTTCTACGTGTATGGCCCCGCCTTTTTGCCCCGCATCGGCAACCTCGTGATTTTCTACCTTCTCAAACACCAGGTCGCGCGCTGTGAGTTGCCCGCGCATTCGCGAGATCACGTCATCCGTCACCAGCGTCCCCGCCATTACCACCCGGGCCGGTTCAGCACCATTGGGCCGCACCGGCATCGAATAAATCAATTTGTCCAGATTCGTCTCCGGCTGCCGCGTCAGGACAATGAACAGCCGCTCTTCGCCCGCTTGTTCATCGAACACAAATTGCCCGCGTTCTCCTGACGGTACCTGCCGCGCTTCCCCACGGTGGACCTGATTGCTCCCCCCCGCCACTTCCCTCGACGGAAACAGCACCTGCCAGCTTCCGCTGGACCCTTGTGTAACTACATATAGATAGCCGGTCGTATTCGCCCTCGCCTCAATGCGAATCCGATCGCCTGAGTGAAATGTCCCGTCCGGGTCCACCTCCTCAAACGTTCCGCCGGCATTTCGTTTCAAGACGCTGTAGCGCAGCCCCAAGGGAATCGCCAGCTCAGCCGCAGCAACAGCCGTCTGCCCTCCCGCCGCCTCCATCAGCGGACTCGCCGGAGAGATCTTGGGCGATGTCGGCCTTTCCGGGTCGGTTTTCGACGACGCCGTACGAGCCGCCTTCTCTTTTACCGCCGGTTTAGCCGTCGTACCCGGAGCTACCTTCGCCTGGTTCTGAGATGGCGCAGCGGGAGATGACCCGGCGCTTACCGCTGGCGCCGTCCCTGGAGGCGGCGTATAGAACAGCTCACGCGCCCGCAAGTCGCCGTTTCCCTGTCCCCAAATTGTTCCCGCCAAAAGCACGGCGCCGATACCGCCCCTGGCCCAACTAAGTATTTTTTGACCCATACTCATTTCGCCGTTCGCCTCCCTACTACCGTAACCGTATGAATGTTTCCTCGGACTCAGGTCCGGGGTTCTTGCCCCGCGCGCTAAGGCGGCGAGGAATGGAGCCGAATCATCGGCCACAAGAACTAGTATGCGCGCTTCCCGGTCCCTCTCCGTCAGCTTCTGTGTCCATCGGCCGATTCATCGACAGACACTGCTACGACAAATATTGCTGCGATGTCCACACCCTGATACGCGCAATCGCCGAAGCGTCCAGCCGTAAAACTTCGCCTCATTGCCTAGAATCTTGCAACTTACTCATAAAAGTCCGGTTCACCTGCGGAACGACAGGTAAACGTCGCCCATTCGACGCATCATAATCACCGCCCAACCGGCAGTTTCAAAACGGCCGGCGCCTTCGTAGTCACGGCCTGGTACCCAAATTCCTGTAGTACTCCCTGGCCGCCACCGTGCAGGAGAAATTCGACGAACGCCCGCGCCTCCACCAGATGCTTGCCGCCAGAGATCACCCCAACCTCGTGGTCTAACGGCCGGTGGAGCCTAGGATCAATCCTTAAGATTTTACCCCTCGCGTGTATCACCAACGAGTACGCCGTCAGCACGGCATCCGCATTCCCAGACTCCCCGTACTGCCTCGCCATACCCACATTCTCGGCGTAAACCACCTTCGCCTTCACCTGCTCCCATACGCCCGCCCGCTTCAACGCCTCCACCGCCGCGGCTCCATACGGAGCCAGTTCCGGTTTCGCCATCGCAATCACCCGAAACCGCCCTTCGCCAAGCGAACCCAAATTCCCTTCCCCCGAGGGCAGCCACAACGCCAGCACACCTCGTGCAAAAACGGCCCGCGATTGCAACCAACCTTCCCGCTCCAATTTTTGCGGATGCTCCGCGTCCGCCGCCGCGAAAACGTCAAACGGCGCACCTTGCTCCACTTGCTGGGCGAGTTGCGCGGTCGACCCGAAACTGAAAATCGCATGGATTCCCGTTGCCGCTTCAAACTTCGGACCCATCGCCCGAAACGCTTCGCTAAAATTCGCCGCCGCCCCCACCACCACTTCCCGCTTGGTCTGTTGAATTATGTTTTGTGCAGATGTGGTTTGCACCGGTAGGGTCACCGATCCAGCTTGCCCAAATAACGATAGTGCCTGCGCGAAAATCGGCGCCCAAATCAGCCGAAGCCAAAATCGTCTCACGCTCCATTCTTGCACTTCGCCACTTGCTTCGAAGCCAGGATCTCCTCCGCCTGGCCCAAGCCACATGACATCCGGCGAGCCACATGACATATGATTTGAGAATGCAAATGCGAACGCCGCAACGCCTTCTCCTCGTACTGCTCGCCGCGCTGGCCACCCTCACCGCCTCCGCCGGCAACCTCGACATCTATTGGATCGACGTCGAAGGCGGCGGTGCTACGCTGCTCGTCAGCCCCTCCGGCGAATCGCTGCTCGTCGACACCGGCAACCCTACACCTGATGACCGCGACGCCAAACGCATCTTCGCCGCCACTCAAAAGGCCGGCCTCAAGAAAATCGACTACTTACTGATCACCCATTTCCATGGCGACCACGTCGGCGGCGCCCCTGCCCTCGCCAAGCTCATCCCCATCCAGCACTTCTTAGATCACGGCGATTCCATCGAAGCCAACGACCCGCGCAGCGGCCCCGCATGGCAGGCATACAAAACTCTCGCTGCCGGCAAACGCACCACCCTCCACCCTGGCGACAAACTGCCGTTTAAGGACAAAGCGATGAATGCCGTCGTCATCGTCTCCAACGCCCAAACCATCAAGACGCCCATCGACAGCACAAAAACAGCCAACCCCTTCTGCCAGAACGCCGCCACCCATCCGCCCGACACCACCGAAAACCAGCGCAGCGCCGGCTTCCTGCTCAGCTACGGCAAATTCAAATTCCTCGATCTCGGTGACCTCACCTGGGACGTCGAAACCTCCCTCGCCTGCCCCCTAAATCAAATCGGCACCGTTACGTTGTTTCAAGCCACCCATCACGGCTTTGTCAATGACTTCTCCGGAGCCCCTGCCTTCGTCCAAGCCATCCGCCCCCAACTCGTCATCGTCAACAACGGACCCACCAAAGGCTGGCAAAACTCCGCCTGGGACACCGTGCAAAAAATCCAGGGCCTCGAAGATACCTGGCAAATTCACCGTGCCATGGGCCCCAACCACGATCACAACGTAAAAGACGACCTGATCGCCAACCTCGAGCCCACCGACGCCTGCCAAGGCCACTACCTGAAAGCGTCCATCGAACCCAACGGCAAAA
Organism: Terriglobia bacterium; assembly: GCA_025350105.1. Lineage (GTDB taxonomy): Bacteria > Acidobacteriota > Terriglobia > Bryobacterales > Bryobacteraceae > Palsa-187. The sequence goes on from JANXYJ010000047.1 coordinate 37,687, forward strand.
TCACAATAACCAACTCCCGCAACGGAGTCAGCAAAACGTATACGACGCACTAACCCACTCTTCCGGTGGGTCCGGTCTCCAGACCGGCAAGGCCCGGCAGCGAATGCAAAGCTGTCTGCGAATCCCCAGCAACCAGCGTCCACTTCAGCCGTAATAACAACTACCAACACGAACCAACCCGCCACACCCCTGCTGCCTGACTCCCGAACGCAACACGCCCGCGCGTTCACGCCTCCGCAGAAACTTAAATCTCCCACGCCATCAACGTCTTTGCTTCAAT
>JANXYJ010000056.1 GCA_025350105.1 Terriglobia bacterium
CAACTGCAGCGAACACGTTTCTATAGCTGCAACTGCAGCGAACACGTTTCTATAGCTGCAACTGCAGCGAACACGTTTCTATAGCTGCAACTGCAGCGAACACGTTTCTATAGCTGCAACTGCAGCACTCGTTTAAAGACAGCACCAAGCCGCGACCGTAAGGGAGCGACATCCATGAGACTCTAAGGGAGCGTTCAAAAAACGCCGCTCAGTCGTACATGCCGTCCACATACCAATGCGCCGCTTCGGTGCAAATGCGATAGAGTCCGCCATCGCTCAATTCCACATCCCACTCCTGGCGGCGCCAGGGCGATTCAGTCCACCAATCTCCCGATGCGCGCCAGGGTCCGGCCGCGGTCACCACTTCACCGCGAACATCCAAGTAGCCGCGGGCTTGTACATAAGTAAGACTCTCTTGCCGCATGCGCACTTGCGCGGGCATCGCAGGTCGATAGTAACGAAAAGCAAAGCGAAAGGGCACGGGAACCGTAACCTTTGGCGCAACATTTTCGGGCGCAAACATGCGCATGACAAAAGCATCCCGGCGATGGGTGTCCAACAATTCCGGGGAACCGACGTTGCCCTCCCCCATCAAGGCCGTCAAGCGAGCCAAGGTCAATTGCAATTTCTCCGGGTGAGGCGCTTGCGGGATAAACAATCCGTGCTGCAGCGCGCGTGGTTCAATCGGATTCAAACGCACGCCGACTCCAAGAACGGCCCGATCAGGAGGATGCGCTTCCAAATCAAATTGCAATTGCTTGAGGATGGTGTGGGGATCGCGAATCGCTACAGGAAATTCCAGTGTTCGTTGGTGCTGGGCGTTTCTCTCTAGCTTCAATTTCAGCGTGACACGATTGGTGGCCAAACCATTGCGCTCCAGCTTTTCCATCACCTCCGTCAACAGAGAGGAGATGACGAACAAGAGTGGTTCCAGCAACCGCTGCGGGTGATCCAGGTCCACGAAGCGCTCGTAATTTTCCGGCGCTTCCATGACCCGCAGCGCACGCTGACTTTCCCCGCGAGCCAGCCGCAAGATCCGCGTTCCTTCCTCGCCAAACCGCGCGATAAAACCCAACTCGGGCAAGCCGGTGAGTTCGCCCAAGGTCTTGATGCCCCAGCGGCTAAGGGTTTCGATGATTTCAGGATTGGCCGGCAGGACAAAAATGGGCAGGGAGCCAAGGGAGTGGGCTTCTCTGCCCGGAGGTACCAGCGTAATTCCCGGTGCATGGCGCGCCAACAGTTCAGCAGTATCCGGATCGGCCGAAACCGCCAGATTTGCCTGAATGCCGACAGCCGCGCCGATGCGCGCCACCGCCGTGATGATTTCCTGCGGCGTGCCAATCAATTTACCGAGTCCTACAATCGAAAAAATGACCAGCCCACGCGCCGTATTCTCCACCAACGGAGAGAAAGACGACGCCAGCGCCAGCAGCTTTTCCTGAGGGCTGGCCGGTGAGTAAAGAGACGCAAACATACTTATTTTTCAATTTCTTATAAGTGCATTTATAAAGCAAAGTATCACCTAGACCATTACCCCGCCAAAGGCAGCGCTTTGAAATCGCGCGTAATCACGCTTGTGATGACATTGGTGATGACATTGGTAACGACATTGGTAACGACAGGAACTACTCGTGTCTTGCGCGGCTCCACTGCGCAATCCAGCCCACCGAAGACCTTGCTAAGCGCTCCGCTTTGGGAGCCATTCCACAAAATGCTTTCGCGCTTGGCTTCCAACTGGAGCCGGGCGCAGGATTTCACGATCGGCACATCCGCCACCACCAGCAAACGCGTCGGCGTGTTCTGTACCGCCAAGCGAAAGCGGTACCAATAAGAGAGCGGAATCCGATTCAGATCGCGTGGCTGGACGCCGCTGAGATCCAGAACCACCACGCCAAACCCGCCGCCGTGCAGAATCATGTCAACGGACTTAAAGGCATGGTCGATACGGGGCTTACCTTCAATGTGCCCATGGGCAATGTGACCATGGGAACCACCACCCTTGCCCCGCACCCACAAAATGCGCCGCAAATCGATACCGGCCTGAGCGGCAGACAGGGGATCAAAAGTATTCAGGACATCGATGACACATCCACACTCCCCGCCGCCTGCGGCTTCCGCCAAAAACGAGTGCAAAAGCGCCGTTTTTCCGCAGGAGACGGAGCCAAAAACTTCGCTGATGGCCCCTTTGGGGAGAGTGGAGATGGCTGGCTTCATAGGGACACGCCCAAGGTATATATTCGCCCTTTGTTCGCCTTTCTATTGTGCGTACTCCGGCCGAGTTTGTCAAGAAGATTTAGAGGAAGTGAGAACTTCATTTCCACCGGTCCGCTATAATGGGGAAGAGAGGCTTGTCTCGTGAATTTCATCATGACTTCCATCGCTAAATTTCTCCGCATTTCCGCACATCTGCAAATGATGCCGGTGTTAGAGACCGGCGAAGAAACGCTGGTGGGCGGACAGGCAGTGATGGAGGGCGTGATGATGCGCGCTCCGCATAGCTATTGTGTGGCAGTGCGCAAGCCCAACGGAGATATCGTCACCGAAGAGCAGCCGCTACAGAAAGTTTCGGAAAAATATCCAATCTTCAAGTATCCGATTCTGCGCGGTTTAGGCACTTTGGGCCAAGCCATGACGCTGGGCTATCGGGCCCTGAAATTTTCGGCCAATGTGGCCATAGAAGATGAGGCTGCTGTTTCCGTCAAGGCTGGGGAAAAGCCTATGGAGATTTCTTCCTGGATGATGACCGCTAATCTGGTGTTTTCATTGGGTTTTTTCATCTTCTTATATAAATTTGTGCCGTTGTTCCTAGCCACGCGATTGGGCAAAATTGTTCCGGTGCTTTCCGGACGTTTTGCCACGAACATGACGGACGGCATTATCCGAATGGTGATCTTCCTATCGTTCCTGTTCCTGCTATCACGAATGAAGGACATCCGGCGGGTGTTTGAGTATCACGGAGCCGAACACAAAGTGGTTTTCAACTTTGAATCGCGCAAGCCGCTGACCGTGGACAATGCCCAGAAGTTCGTTACGTTTCACCCCCGCTGCGGGACCAGTTTTCTGCTGGTTGTGATGGTGATCTCCATGATTTTCTATGCACTTCTACCGTTCGATAGCTTCTGGGCCAAGTTTCTGGGGCGGATTGCGCTACTGCCGGTGATCACCGGCGTCAGCTATGAATTGATCCGCTTTGCGGCCAAACGCCAGGGGACGTTCATGGGATTGCTGACGGCTCCGGGGCTGTGGTTGCAACGGATTACCACTCAACCGCCGGACAATTCCGAAGTCGCGGTGGCCATCCATGCGCTAGAAGGCGCGATGGAGTTGGAAGCCAAGCAGGGCGGCGAATTAATCATCGCCTAATTCATCTGAAATCATATTTTTAGGCCATGCAATATCAACAAAAACTCGATGCGATTGAGCGGCACTTTGAAGAGCTGACCGACCAGATGGCCGATCCATCTGTGATCGCAGATTCGGCGCAGTATCGCAAAGTCAGCAAAGCGCAAAGCGAGCTGGGTGACATCGTCGGCAAGTACCGGGAGTGGAAGACTGCTTCGCGTAACTTGGCGGAAGCGCGCGGGATGCTGACGGAATCCGACGCCGAAATGTTGGCCATGGCGCAGGACGAAGTAGCGCGACTGGAGCCTACGATCACCAGGATTGAAGACGAGTTGAAAGTGCTGCTGCTCCCGAAGGATCCGCTGGACGAAAAAGACGTTGTCCTGGAAATTCGCGCGGGCACGGGCGGCGATGAAGCGACCTTGTTTGCGGACGAATTGTTCCGCATGTATTCGCGCTTTGCTGAGGCGAGGCGTTGGAAGGTGGAAGTCACGTCGTCCAGCGAATCCGCTGTCGGTGGGTTGAAAGAAGTTACGGCGCTGATCAGCGGCAATAAGGTCTATAGCCAGTTGCGCTATGAAGCGGGAACGCACCGGGTGCAAAGGGTTCCAGCAACGGAAACGCAGGGCCGCGTGCACACCTCCGCCGCGACGGTTGCGGTACTGCCGGAAGCCGACGAAGTGGAAATCAGCGTAGAGGCGAAAGACATTCGCGTGGATACGTTTTGTTCGTCGGGTCCTGGCGGGCAGAGCGTGAATACGACGTACTCGGCTGTGCGGCTGACGCATTTACCCACGGGGACGATTGTTTCGTGCCAGGACGAAAAATCGCAGATCAAGAACCGGGCCAAGGCCATGCGCGTTTTGCGCTCGCGGCTGTATGAAATTGAACTGGAAAAACAGCATGCGGCCATTGGTGCCGAACGGCGCAGTATGGTAGGCACGGGTGATCGTAGCGAAAAGATCCGTACCTATAACTTTCCGCAAAATCGTTTGACGGATCATCGCATCGGGTTCACCAGCCATCAATTGGATCAGGTGATGCAGGGTAGAATCGAGCCGCTTGTGGAAGCCTTGACCACCTACTATCAGACGAAGAAACTGGAAGACGAGTCGGGTTCGCAGGCGGCGTAACCGCTTCCTTTACGGTTGCGGCTTTGTGTCGCGATATTCCCATGACCATTCGCACGGCGTTATCGCAGGGTTACAAGATCCTGGAAGACGCTGGTGTTCCCGCCGCACGGTTGACCGCCGAAGTTCTGCTGATGCACGCGGTGCAGCAGGAACGCTCTTGGCTTTATGCGCACTCCACGGACGAACTGAAAGAGGTGTGGTGGATTCACTACGGCCGTTATCTGCATGAGCGGGTGAAGGGCAAGCCCACGCAGCACATCACCGGTCATCAGGAATTTTATGGCCGCGATTTCCGGGTGACGAAGGACGTACTGATTCCCCGCCCCGAGACGGAACACGTTATTGAAACGGCGCTGGCTCATATGCACACTGGTGATTGCGTTTTGGACCTCGGCACGGGCTCGGGTTGCATTGCGATCACGCTGGCCCTGGAGAGCAAGAGCACTGTTTTTGCGACGGATATTTCGCGCGCGGCGCTCGATGTTGCAGTTGATAACGCGCATCGATTGCAGGCGAAGGTTCAATTTGCGGCGGGCGATTTGGGCACGGCGTTTGCGGATGCGACGTTTGATATCGTGGTCTCCAATCCACCGTATGTGGCGCTAGGCGACCGCGCGTCATTGCAAATTGAGGTTCGTGAACACGATCCGGCGTTAGCGTTGTTTGGCGGTGACGACGGCCTGGAAGTCTATCGGTGTTTGATTCCTGAGGCCGCGCGATTGCTGAAGCCAAGTGGGCTGCTAGTGATGGAGTTGGGCGAGGCTGATGCCGTGCGCGAAATGCTGGCAGGCTGGAGCGGGATCGAAATTGCAAATGATTTGGCGGGGATTCCGCGCGTGGTGGTGGCGCGGAAGCCAGCCTGACTTCTTGTAGTATTGGAACAGGCTTGCACAGGAAAGATGCGCTCCTACTTCCATCTCGACATGGATGCGTTTTTTGTGTCGGTGGAGGAATTGTTCGATCCTTCCTTGAAAGGCAAACCCGTGGTGGTGGGCGGCAAGGCGGATCAGCGCGGCGTGGTGTCGGCTGCGTCGTATGCGGCGAGGAAATTTGGCGTCCATTCGGCCATGCCCTTGCGCACGGCGTACAAATTGTGTCCGCAGGCCATTTTCGTGGAAGGCCATCGAGAACGCTATACAGAATACTCAGGCAAAGTCTATCAAGTGTTGCAATCGTTCACGCCACAAGTGGAGATGGCCTCGATCGACGAAGCTTACCTGGACATGACGGGCACTCATAGGCTGCATGGTCCGCCACTGGCTGCGGCCGGGTCCCTGCTGAAATCCGTAAAAAACGCCACGGGGCTGAATTGTTCTATCGGTGCGGGCAGTTCGCGGCTGGTTTCGAAGATCGCCAGCGATCAAGCCAAACCGCATGGAGTGCTGTGGATTGTTCCTGGTCAAGAAGCAAGTTTTTTAGCACCATTAGACGTCCGCAAAATTCCCGGCGTGGGTAAGGTGACGGAACAAAATCTGCACGCCTGCGGGATTCGGAAAGTAGGCGATCTGGCCAGGCTCGAAGAATCCTTCGTCGAGCAACGCTTCGGTAAATGGGGATTGGCGCTGGCGGGCAAGGCACGCGGGGAGGATGCCGGCGGGTGGTTTGATGAAGAAATTGGTTCCGAGACTGCCCCCAAATCGATCAGCCACGAAAATACGTTTGACGTGTATACGGCGGACGCAACTGCGCTGGACGCCATGCTGGTTCGGCTTTGCGAGATGGTGGCGCGGCGGCTGCGGGATCATAAAATGTACGCACGGACGATTCAGATCAAGCTGCGCTATTCCGACTTTTCGACGTTTACCCGCTCAAAGACGTTGGATCACGCGACGCAAATTGATGCCGAAATGGCGTCGGCGGTCAGAGAGCTGTTTCATCATTCGTGGACCAGGAAGCCGATCCGGTTGCTGGGCGTGTATGCGCAGTCGCTCGAAAAGGTGGAAGGCCAGGCGAGTTTACTGGACGAAAATACGACGGACCGCTGGCGCAAGACGTTAGCCGCAGTGGACAAATTGCGCGATAAATTTGGCGATACCACGGTCTCACTGGCGGCGGGAATGAATGCGCCGTTTCGCGCGAGGGTGCATGAGAATCCGGAGAATTTGCCGGGAAAGGATCCGAAGCATAAACCCAAATGACTGATATCCGTTATCCGATTGGTCAATTTCAATGGCCCTCAGACGTAACGCCAGAGCAGCGTGCCGTCTCTATCAAAACCATTGAAACGCTCCCGGCGCAAGTGCGTCAGGCGGTTGCAAGCGTGCCCGCCATACATTTGGACACACCCTACCGGGAAGGCGGATGGAGCATACGGCAGATGGTCCACCACATTCCCGAGAGCCACATGAACAGCTTCATTCGCTTCAAACTTGCGTTGACGGAGAACGAGCCGATCATCAAGCCATACGACGAAGCGGCGTGGGCTGGGTTGGTGGATTCGCGCACCGGGCCCCTGGATGTGTCCTTGGATCTATTGGACGCGCTGCATCGCCGTTGGCTGATTTTACTGCGCGGCATGAGCGACGCCGATTACGAGCGCGGGTTCCGGCATCCGGAAATTGGTTTGGTGAAGCTGAAATCGAATCTAGCGCTGTATGACTGGCATTCCCGGCATCATCTGGCCTTGATTGAAAGGACAGCGATTGAAAGGACAGCGATTGAAAGAACAGCGTTGTCCTCCAAGAGTTAGGACTGATATCCTAAAAGCAGGCCATGCAGCTATCTATTGTCGTCCCGATTCATAACGAGGAGCCATCGATCCTGCCCCTCTACGACCGGTTGACGATTGTACTGGAAAAGCTGCGCAAGCCCTACGAAATCATTTTTATCGACGACGCGTCTACGGATCGCAGCTTTGACCTGCTGGCCAATCTGGTGGAGACCGACGGGCGGCTGAAGGTGATTCGGCTGCGGCGCAACTTTGGACAAACAGCGGCTCTGGCGGCCGGCTTCGATGAGGCTCAGGGTACGGTAATCATTTCGATGGACGGCGATCTGCAGCACGCCCCTGAAGACATTCCAGCGCTGCTGGCTCGCATTGAAGAAGGCTTCGACATTGCCAGCGGCTGGCGCGCCAACCGGGTGGACAATGCCATCACGCGGAAGATTCCGTCGCGCATCGCGAATTGGCTGATGTCGAAGGCGTCACACGTGGATTTGCACGATTTCGGGACCACGTTCAAAGCGTATCGCGCGGAGATTTTGAAAGACGTGAATCTGTATGGCGAACTGCATCGCTTTATCCCGGCGCTGGCCAGCCTATATGGGGCGCGTATCGCGGAAGTGCCGATTCGCAATATTCAGCGGCCGGCCGGCGGATCGCACTACGGCCTGAGTCGGACTTTCCGCGTGATGTTTGATATTTTCACCATCTGGTTTTTGCTGAAATATTTCACACGGCCCATGCATTTCTTTGGCAAGTGGGGTTTGCTGAGCGTGCTTACCGGCGGTGGCATTTTGAGCTTTGTCGGCTTCAAAAAGATCTTTACTGGCGGCGACATCATTCAGGAACATGGCCCGCTGATGGTGCTGGGTGCGCTGGCGCTGATCACCGGCGTGATTTTGTTCTGCACCGGCCTTTTGGGCGAAGTTCTCACTCGCGTCTACTATGAGAGTCAGGGTCGGCGTATTTATGCGGTCCGCGAGATTCGTACGCGCCGCGAAACGGCGACGGCCGGGGGCGCTGCCTGAGTTTGTCTTCTTCTGGACTTGCTCCCGCCTATTGCGCCGTCATCTTCGATTTCGGCGGCGTTCTGTGTTTCCCTCCAACAGAAAATCAATTCGCTGATGCTGCGGCGCGGATGGGCTTAAGCAACGGGGCGTTTGTCGAATCTTTTTGGCATGACCGTTTGGAATATGATCGCGGCGAAGACGCACAGCTCTACTGGCAAAAAGTAGCGCGTCATGCCGGGCACACGCTCGATCCGGGGACGATTGAGGATATGATTGCACGCGAGATTGATTTCTGGAGCCACTTCGATCAGCGGCTTTTCGATTGGACCCGCGTCCTGCGCAATCAGGGCATTCGGACAGGCATCTTATCGAATTTGCCGCGGCCACTGGGCGAACACTTGAGAACACTGCCACATTTCCTGGATCATTTTGATCAGGTGACGTTCTCCTACGAGCTGAACTTAGTTAAGCCACAGGCGGGCATCTATCGGCATTGCCTTAATGGGCTGGGTTTTGAAGGCCTGGGGGTACAACCGGGTGAGGCTCTGTTTCTGGATGATCGTCCCGAAAACGTGGACGGTGCCCGCGCGGTGGGTTTGGATGCGCACGTTTTCACAAGCTGGGAAGAGTTTTTGCTGGCGAATGAAGCGCGTTATCATTTGCCGGTCACACAAACGTAAGCGAAGGTCTGACGCGCACTCCTGCTACAATCCGGGTAGGAACCCGCCCCATGCCTTCAAGCGTTCACTCTACCACCCTCGGCGACTTAAGAACTGCTGGAAACTACATTCCGCGTAGCGTGAAAGACGAACTACGTGCCAATCTAATCGACAAGTTAGCCAAGGGCGAAAGCCTGTTTTCGGGCGTGGTCGGCTACGACGACACGGTGGTACCACAGGTGGTGAATGCCGTGCTTTCGCGGCACAATTTCATTTTACTGGGGCTACGCGGCCAGGCCAAAACGCGGTTGATCCGCATGCTCACCACCCTGCTGGACGACCACGTTCCCTACATCCAGGGATGCGAGATTCATGATGACCCTTTTGCGCCGATCTGCAAACCGTGCCGCGATCTGGTGAAAGAAAAGGGCGACGCTACTCCTATTGCGTGGCTGTCGCGCGAGGAACGCTATGTGGAAAAACTGGCCACGCCCGATGTGACCATTGCGGACATGATTGGCGATATCGATCCCATCAAAGCCGCGCGCACCGGCCACACCATTGGCAGTGAGTTGACGGTGCACTATGGGCTGCTGCCGCGGGCCAATCGCGGCATTTTCGCCATCAATGAACTGCCGGATCTGGCCGGCAAGATTCAGGTGGGCTTGTTCAACATCATGCAGGAAGGCGATGTGCAGATTAAGGGCTACCCCCTTCGTTTGCCGCTGGATTTGATGCTGGTGTTCACGGCGAATCCGGAAGACTATACGGCGCGAGGGAAAATCATTACTCCGTTGAAAGACCGTATTGGCAGCGAGATTCGCACCCACTATCCGGCGACTTTGGGGCACGGAATCGAGATCACGCAGCAGGAAGCGTGGACGGAGCGGCCTTCGCGAACGGAGCTTTACATGCCGGAATATATTCGCGAAGTGGTGGAGCAACTGGCGTTTTCAGCCCGCGATGACAAGCGTGTGGACAAGCGATCGGGTGTGAGCCAGCGGCTGCCGATTTCAGTTCTGGAAAATGTCACGTCGAACGCGGAACGCCGTGCGCTGGTGAATGGCGAAAAGGTGGCCGTGCCACGCGTGCTGGATGTTTACGCCGCGCTGCCGTCGATCACGGGAAAACTGGAACTGGAGTACGAAGGCGAGTTGAAGGGCGGCGATGTTGTGGCGCGGGAAATCATTCGTTTGGCCGTTGGAAAAGTCTATACCGAGCACTTTGACGGCGAAAACGTCGGTCACATTGTGAAGTGGTTTGAACAGGGCGGATCACTGAAGCTGGAGGAAACCGAAACCGCCGAAAAAATGGTGCAGGAACTCAGCGCCATCAACGGGCTGATGGAAAAGACCAGGCGCCTGGGCCTGGGTGAAAGCGAACCCGATGCCGTGCGCGCCGCTGCCGCGGAGTTTATTTTGGAAGGCCTGTATGCGCACAAGCGCATCAGCCGGAACGAAGAATTGGCATTTGTGGCCGGGGAGCGACGCCGCGAACAACCGGCGGACGAAGGTAAGCAAAAGATCCGCAGGCAATACCAATGAAGTCGGTCCGCTATACCAAATTTGTCGAAGAGGACCTGGGCCTGACGGCCGAGGAACTGATGAAAGCGCTGGCGGATTTTTTCCTCAACAGTGGCTTCGACAGTTCCTATGTGCGCTTTGGCGAGATGAACCCGAACTCGCTGGAAGAGCTGAAGCAAGCGCTGGAACGCGCGCTACATGACGGCGATTTGTTCGATCCGGAGCGCGCCGAACAAATCCGCCAACAACTGGAAAATATGTCGCCGGAGCAGATGGAACAGTTGATGAGCAAGCTGGTTCAGAAGTTGGTGGAGGAAGGCTACATCAACACGGAGCAACACGAAGGTGGTGGCGCAGGCGACGGGCGGGAATCGGAGATCGAAGTGAAGATTACCGACAAAAGCGTGGACTTCCTGGGTTTCAAAACACTGAAGGACCTACTGGGATCATTGGGCCATTCCAGCTTTGGGGCCCACGACACACGTGATCTGGCGACGGGCGTGGAAGCCAGCGGTTCGTCGAAAGTGTATGAATTTGGCGATTCGATGAATCTGGACGTCAACCAAACGTTGTTTTCGGCGCTTAGCCGCGAGGGGTTGAAGCTTCCGCTGAATTTGGAGTATCAGGACTTGCACGTGCATCAGTCGGAATATCAAAGCTCCTGCGCAACGGTGCTGATGCTGGATTGCAGTCATAGCATGATTTTGTATGGCGAAGATCGTTTTACGCCGGCGAAGAAAGTGGCGCTGGCGTTGGCGCATTTGATTCGCACGCAGTATCCGGGCGATTCGCTGCGCTGCGTTCTGTTTCACGATTCAGCGGAGGAGCTGCGGATTGAAGAATTGGCGCGCGTGCAGGTGGGCCCGTACTACACCAACACCCGAGACGGTCTGATTCTGGCGCAGCGCTTGCTGACGCAGGAAAAGAAAGACATGAAGCAGATCGTGATGATCACCGACGGCAAACCTAGCGCGCTGACCTTAGAAGACGGGCGAATCTACAAAAACGCTTTTGGCTTGGATCCACTGGTGATCAGCCGGACCCTCGAAGAAGTCAGCCGGTGCAAGCGTGCGGGTATCATGATCAACACTTTCATGCTGGCCAGCGATTACGGTTTGGTCAACTTTGTGCAGAAAGTGACGCAGCTGTGCCGCGGCAAAGCGTACTTCACCACGCCGTATACGCTGGGGCAGTACCTGCTGGTGGACTACATGAACCGCAAGACCCGCACGGTGCATTAAGTCTTACTGTTGGTGATCTAATGTTCGTGGGCCGAGTACTGCTTTTGTGGGGTCTGCAAGGAAATCTGAATGGTGCGCTCGTCTTCATTGACGTCAAAGGTTTCGCCGAAAGTCTGAAACCCCTTGGCGATCACTTGAATCCGAATGCTGCCCTTGGGCATTTCGGGAATGTCGGCCTCACCCAATTGAGTGGACCGCATTTCCCACTGCGTGACGGCTTTTCGGCCCAGTTTTTTGATGGTACGTCCACCAAAGCGGACGATGACATCGGCGCGTTCCACCGGCTTGCCATTGGGACCCGTCACCACGATTCTCATCTTGGTAAGGTCCTTGGCGAACAATTCCACCGCGCAAAAGGCCGACACAAAAACGAACACCAGCATCCCCGTTAAGAAGCGTGCTTTCATGGCCTGATTATCGCACGCGCGGCATGCGGAAATGCTTGCCCACGCGGCTTCTTTTTCGCAGCGTTACATCACGCGGCTTTGAATTCGGGTTCACGCAGCAGATCCAGAAAAGCTAACGCGACCGGGTGAAAATGTTTTTTCTTCAGATGGATGATGCCCAGCGGCCGGAACAAAGGCGAAGCGACCAAGGGGGCGGCCACCAATCGGCCCTGGGCTACTTCGTCGCGCATCACACGTGCTGGCAGAATGCTGACGCCCTTGCGATGCAGCACGGCTTCCTTCACCATCTCCAGATTGTCGAAGTGAACCGTGTGATTCACCTGGACGTTTTGCTCACGCAAAAAGCGATCGATATCCCGGCGGATGGGCAGGTCCTCGTCGAAATCGATGAAATCGGCGCCATTCAAACTTTGCGGGACCACCCGTTTCAGGCGCGCAAGCGGATGATCGGGCGCGGCGGCCAGCATCATTTCCTCCATGCGCCAGGGGATCACGGTGATTTGGCGGCTGGCTTCCGGGTAGCTGACCAGTCCGATATCCGCCTGATCGGCCAGCACGGCGGAATATACTTTTTCCGGACGCAGGTACTCCACCACCAACTGGGCTTTGGGAACCCGGCGGGAAAATTCTTCTTCGAGCTGGGCCATTTCGCTCAAGCCCACAGAGTAAATGGCGGCAACGCGAACGGTTCCTTCCACTTCCTGCTTCAAACGGTCCAGGGTTACTTCAAACTCTTCTTTGCGGCGCAACACGTCGCGGCAAAAATCGTTGTAGAGATGCCCGGCTTGGGTAACCGCCAGCGGACGGGTGGAGCGATCGAGTAGAATCGTACCCAAGTCCTTCTCGAGTTCCTGCACTTGCTGGGAAGCGGCGGACTGACTGACGCCGTTCATTGCGGCCGCGCGGCTGAAGCTCCGGCTTTGCGCGATGTCCCTGAAAAGCTTTAGACTTTCGTAGCTCACCAGGGCCAGGATAACATTAACATGTCTAATATTGCAAGATTGTAAATCCTGTTGACGTGATAGTGAAGAAGATGTAACCTAAAGCATGCAATACCCTCCCTTCGACCAGAACCTCCTCGAACAGGGACTCTATCGGCCCGAACATGAACACGATGCCTGCGGTATGGGTTTCGTGGTGAATCTGAACGGCCACAAGACCCACGACATCGTTCAAAAAGGCATTCAGATCCTGATTAACCTGACGCATCGTGGAGCGTGCGGCTGCGATCCGGAGACTGGCGATGGCGCCGGGGTGCTGATTCAAATCCCACACGATTTTTTTGTGCGCGAGTGTTCGAAACTTGGCTTCACGCTGCCCGATGCAGGCAGTTACGGCGTCGGCATGCTGTTTCTGCCGGTGGAAAACGCTCAGCGCCTTTTGTGCGAAGGGATCGTCGAACGGATCGCCACAGAAGAAGGCCTGACGGTTCTCGGTTGGCGCGACACTCCGTTGAACGGCGACGCGATTGGACGGCAGGCCCGCGCGATTCAGCCCTACATCGAACAGATTTTCCTCCAGAAAGGCTCGAATAAGCAGGGCCAGGAGATGTCGCAGGACGAATTTGAGCGGACACTGTACATTGTCCGCCGCCGGGCGGAAAGCGAAATCCTGGCTAGCGACATTCAAGAGAAGCACCTGTTCTACATTCCGTCGCTTTCCTCGCGCACCATTGTTTACAAGGGCCTGCTGCTAGCGCCGCAGATTGCGGATTTCTACGAAGAACTGGCGGACCCGCTGACCAAAAGCTCGCTGTGCATGGTGCACCAGCGCTTTTCGACGAACACGTTTCCCACATGGCCTTTGGCGCATCCGTTTCACATGATTTGCCATAACGGCGAAATTAATACGGTGAAGGGGAACGTGAACTGGATGAATGCGCGCGAAAGCGTGCTCCGTTCCGGTTTGTTCGGCGACGATCTAGCAAAGACTTTTCCGGTGATCCGGCCCAGTGGTAGTGATACCGCCTCCCTGGACAATGCGGTGGAGATGCTGACGCTTTCCGGCCGAGAATTGCCGCACGTGATGGCTATGCTGATTCCCGAGGCCTGGGATGCCGATACCACGATGTCAGAGGAAAAGCGCGCCTTTTACGAATATCATGCCTCACTGATGGAGCCCTGGGATGGCCCCGCCGCCGTGGCATTCACCGACGGCAAATGGCTGGGGGCCACACTGGATCGCAATGGCCTGCGGCCAGCGCGTTATTTGGTCACCAAAGACAATCAATTGATTCTGGCGTCGGAAACCGGCGTACTGCCGGTGAAGCCGGAAGAAGTTCAATACAAGGGCCGACTGCAACCTGGCCGGATGCTGCTGGTGAATTTGGAAGAGCACCGCATTGTGCCGGACGAGGAGATCAAGCACCTATTGGCCTCGCGCAAACCGTATGCGCAGTGGCTGAAAGAAAACCAGCTAACGCTGGATGCCCTGCCCCAACCAGCGCGGGTTTACGGGTTTGACCCGGAGACGATTCTCACTCGCCAAAGGGCTTTCGGATATAGCGAAGAAGATCTGAAAATGATTCTGGGACCCATGGCCACCAATGGAGAAGAGCCGATTGGCTCCATGGGCGTGGACACGCCGCTCGCGTGTTTGTCGGACCGCCCGCAATCGCTGTTCAGCTATTTCAAACAGCTGTTCGCGCAGGTAACCAATCCGGCCATCGATCCCATTCGCGAAGAACTGGTGATGTCGCTGACCAGTTATATCGGTACCGAACGCAACATTCTGGAAGAAACGCCGCGGCATTGCCATACGCTGAAACTGCCGCATCCGATTCTCACCAACCTGGATCTGGAAAAACTGCGCCGTGTGAGTTGGGGCGACTTCCTGGCCACCACCATTCAGACGCTGTTTCGCGTGAATGGCGGAGCGGAAGAATTGGAACGCGCACTGGATTTCATCTGCCGCCGGGCTGACGGCGCCATTCGCGACGGCTATCGCATTCTGATTTTAAGTGATCGTGGCGTGGACAAGGATTATGCGCCCATCCCTGCTCTGCTTGCGTTGACGGCGGTGCATAACCACCTGGTTCGGGCACGCACCAGGACACAAGTTGCGCTGATTATCGAATCGGGAGAACCACGCGAAGTGATGCATTTCGCACTCTTGATCGGCTACGGTGCCAGTGCCGTCAATCCGTACCTGGCCATCGAAACGTTGGAAGATATGGTGCAGCGTGACCGTCTGGGCAAGGTGAGTTTCGAGACGGCCCTGAAGAATTTCAAAAAGTCCATCAACAAGGGGCTGCTTAAAGTTTTCTCCAAGATGGGCATCTCCACCTTGCAAAGCTATCGCGGCGCGCAGGTGTTTGAAGCGATCGGGCTGAACAAGAAAATGGTGGACCAATACTTCACCGGCACATCCTCGCGCATTGAGGGCGTAGGCTTGAGCGTGCTAGCGACGGAAGCTCTGATGAAGCATCATCACGCGTATACTCCCGTGACGGAAAACGAACGCGAGCTTTCTCCTGGCGGCACTTATCAATATCGAATCGGCGGGGAGTATCACTTACTGAATCCGCTGACCGTGAGCAAGGTTCAACACGCGGTCCGCACCAACAGCGCGCAGACGTTCCAGGAATATTCAGATCTGATCGACAAACAAAACCGCGATCTCTGCACTTTGCGCGGCCTGATGGAACTGAGGCACTCCAAGAAACCAGTGCCCCTTGAGGAAGTGGAACCGGCCACGGAAATCGTCAAACGTTTTGCTACCGGGGCCATGTCGTTTGGTTCGATTTCCAAAGAGGCGCACGAGACTTTGGCCATTGCCATGAACCGTATTGGCGGAAAATCGAACACGGGAGAAGGCGGCGAGGACGAAGTCCGCTTTGAGAAAGATGCGAACGGCGACTGGCGCCGCAGCGCGATCAAGCAGGTAGCATCCGGGCGCTTTGGCGTCACCACCAACTACATGGTGAACGCGGACGAATTGCAGATTAAAGTGGCGCAGGGCGCCAAGCCGGGCGAAGGCGGGCAGTTGCCTGGCCACAAAGTGGATGAAGTGATTGCACGCGTGCGGCATTCCATCGCGGGCGTGCCGCTGATTTCCCCGCCCCCGCACCACGATATCTATTCGATTGAAGATCTGGCACAGCTGATTTACGACCTGAAAAACGTCAACCCCAAAGCCCGCATTTCGGTAAAGCTGGTGGCGGAGGTTGGCGTGGGAACGGTGGCGGCGGGCGTTTCAAAAGCCCACGCCGACGTGGTCTTGATCAGCGGTTATGACGGCGGCACGGGCGCTTCGCCACTCACCTCGTTGCGCCACGCAGGCATTCCTTGGGAACTTGGACTGGCGGAGACCCAGCAAGTGTTGGTGATGAACGACCTGCGTAGCCGCATCATCGTGCAAACCGACGGCAAGTTGCAAACCGGCCGTGACGTGGCGATTGCCGCGCTGCTTGGCGCGGAAGAGTTTGGCTTCTCCACGGTTCCGTTAGTAGCCATGGGTTGCATCATGATGCGCAAGTGTCACCTGAATACCTGTCCGGTGGGCATCGCCACGCAAGACCCGGTGCTGCGCAAAAAGTTCACCGGGACACCGGAACACGTCATCAACTATTTCTTCTTTGTCGCAGAGCAGGTCCGTCAGTGGATGGCCCAGATGGGTTTCCGCAGGATGAACGACATGATTGGCCGCGCTGACATGATTGAAATGCGCCCGGCAGTTCACCACTGGAAAGCGCGCGGGCTGGATTTCTCGCAATTGCTGCACGTCCCTCCCGTGCCCAGCCGCGTCAGCCGCCGCTGCACCATCGCGCAGGATCACGGATTGCAGGACGCGCTGGATAAGACCCTGATTGAATACGCCAAACCAGCGCTTGAAAACGGCAGCCAGGTGGACTTCAAACTGCCGATCCGCAACGTAGATCGCACCGTGGGCGCTATGCTTTCTGGCGAGATTGCACGCAAGTATGGCTCTAAGGGACTGCCCGCGGAAACCATTCACTTCACGTTTACGGGCTCCGCTGGCCAAAGCTTCGGGGCGTTTCTGTCGCCAGGTGTCACGCTGGAGTTGGAAGGCGACACAAATGACTACGCAGGCAAAGGGCTGTCCGGCGGCAAACTGGTGGTTTACCCGCCGCGTAAGTCGACGTTCTTACCCGAAAAGAATATTTTGATCGGCAATGTTGTGCTCTACGGAGCCACCTCCGGCGAAGCGTTTTTCAATGGAGTTGCGGGCGAACGCTATGCGGTGCGCAATTCCGGCGCCACCTCGGTTGTGGAGGGCGTGGGCGATCACGGCTGCGAGTACATGACCAAGGGCCTGGCCATCGTGCTGGGCGAAACCGGAAAGAATTTTGCCGCGGGCATGACTGGCGGATTCGCCTTCGTGCTGGATGAATCCGGCGAATTTCAAAGAACCCGCTGCAATCGGGCGAGCGTGGATCTGGAGCCGGTGGAAGACGCCGCGGACAGGGAATCACTGAAATATTGGATTGCACGGCACGCGGAAGAAACCCAAAGCCCGCGTGCAAATTGGATACTGGAGAACTGGGACAGCATGCTACCCAAATTCGTCAAAGTGTTCCCGCACGAATTCAAGCGTGTGATGGGTGTACCACGCAAGGAGGCGGCTGCACGTGGGTAAAGTTACCGGCTTCATGGAAATTGGGCGCGAAACGCCTACACGCCGCCCTGTGGCGGAGCGCGTCAACGATTGGTTTGAGATTTACCAGGACTTCCCCGCCGAAAAAGTGCGCGCACAAGGGGCGCGATGCATGGATTGCGGGATTCCGTTCTGCCATACCGGTTGTCCGTTGAATAACATCATTCCCGACTGGAACGATTTGGTTTACAAGGACCGTTGGCAGGAAGCGCTGCGGCAGTTGCACGCCACCAATAATTTTCCGGAATTCACCGGACGCCTGTGCCCGGCTCCGTGTGAGGCTGCTTGTGTATTGGGGATCAACGAACCGGCGGTAGCGATTAAGAGTATTGAACGCTCCATCATCGATCGCGCGTATCACGAAGGCTGGGTAAAACCAGAAGTGCCAGCATTCCGCACGGGCAAGAAGGTTGCGGTGATTGGGAGCGGCCCGGCGGGACTGGCGGCGGCGCAACAACTGGCGCGGGTTGGGCATTCGGTCACCGTGTTTGAGAAGGCCGATCGCATCGGCGGATTACTGCGCTACGGCATCCCAGATTTCAAGATGGAAAAGCATTGGATCGACCGGCGCATTGAACAGATGCAGGCGGAAGGCGTTCAGTTTGTCACCAACGCTGTGATTGGCGCGGCGATCGGCACAACCCAGACGGCGGACGATCTACGAAAACAGTTCGACGTTGTGATCCTGGCCATCGGCGCGGAGCAATCCCGCGATCTTCCCGTCCCCGGCCGTGAACTGAAGGGCGTTCATTTCGCGATGGAGTTTCTACCGCAGCAGAACAAGCGCGGCGCCGGTGATTCTGATCATGCGAATGGCGCCATCCTGGCAACGGGCAAGAACGTAGTGATCATCGGCGGCGGCGATACCGGCGCGGATTGCCTGGGCACTTCACATCGTCAAAAGGCTGCGTCGGTGCATCAGTTTGAAATTATGCCCATGCCTCCGCAGGATCGCGCGGAATCGACGCCTTGGCCCTTATGGCCGCTACAATTGCGCACCGAAAGTTCGCATGAGGAAGGCGGCCAGCGCGAATGGGCCGTGGCCACCACCAAGTTCACCGGCGACGCCCAGGGCAACCTGAAACAATTGCACGGAGTTCGCGCTGGACCCGCGCCCCAGTTTGAGCCGATCGCCGGAAGCGAATTCACCATGGACGTGGATTTGGTGCTGCTGGCCATGGGCTTCACCGGACCGGTACGCGGCGGCTTGATCGACCAACTGGGGCTGAGACTAGATCGACGCGGCAACATTCTGGCCAGCGAAGACGACTATCAGACCTCCGTGCCAGGCGTTTTTGTGGCTGGCGACGCACGGCGCGGACAATCTTTGATCGTGTGGGCCATTGCGGAAGGCCGCAAGGCTGCCGCGGCCGTGAACCAGTACTTGGCCAATCGATAAATTGGGCGTGAACGGGTTGTGCTTTGAACGGAACGTATTCTGGAGCGGCCTCGTCTGTTAAAATGAAGGCGCGCGGCAAGCTGGCGCAAACTTGAAATATGGACGCCATCAAACGTATTCTTCTCTGGGACTACCCAAGGGCCAGCTGGCAGTACGACATTATCGTCGGTGTGGTTCTGGTATTCGTGTTTGTGACGCCCTACTTCATTTCATTTGGTGATCGCCCGAAAGCCGCTGCGGTGGCCATGGTGAACGGCGGCTACTTCATTGAATCGCGGCAACTGGAAGGCGTGGCGGAACAACAGCAACCGATCCGCGCGGCGGCCATCGTCAATGCCAAGTACAAAGGCCACGTGGTGATCAACAATGTGGCGCCGATTTACGACGATGCCGAGCAAGAGTTGAAGGGCTACCTAGCCTATCCCAAGCAGTGAAATCTCCCATCCTACTTCTTCTGGCCGTCTGTGTGGCTGCGGAGATCCATGCCGAGTCGAGGGCCGAGTCGATGAAGGACATCCTGGTGCGGATGGATCAGGCTGCCGAGGACTTTCGCAGTTACTCTGCGCAGATGAAGCGGCTGCAATATACGGCCGTTTTGGGTGATACCAGCGAAAGCACCGGTACCGTCCTGCTACGACACGCGAAAAAGGACGGCACGGTTGGCGTGGTGGAGTTTGAAAAACCGGACCCACGCAGAGTCTACATCAGAGGCAAAACCGTTCAAGTGGTGTATCCCAAGGCCAAGACCGTAGAAATTTACGATGCCAGCAAATACACGTCGAATATGGATCAGATCCTGCTGCTGGGCTTCGGGACATCATCAGAGGAGTTGAACAAGTCCTACACGTTGAAGGATGGCGGCGCGGAGAAGATCAACGGGATCGACACGACACGCATCGAGCTGACCCCGAAATCGGCGGAGATGAAGAAGCTGATCACGAAGATTGATATGTGGATCGCGGCGGGCCAGTCCACGCCCTTGCGGGTGAAGTTTAGTGAGCCTTCCAAGAACTACGAACTGGTGGATTATTCGGATACAAAGCTAAATCCAGCGTTACACCGGGCCCAGAATGTCGATGATTCCGCGCCAGTCTTTATCGCGCAGTACGCTCAACACGGCGACAATCGGCTTCGCCGGCCCGATCGCCGCAAGGGTGTTGGCGAGGACGGCCGCCGCGTCCGGGTTATGGGCAACATCAAACAGGTACGTTCCGACGCGTTGAAAGCGGCCCGGGAGTTGCACATTGGGCAAGCCACTGTGGAGTTCGGCATCCGTCGGTCGCAGTTCGGCCGGCAACAGCTCGGCCATCGCAAAAGCTACTGCCGTATTTGCTGCTTGGTGAGCGCCCATCAGCGGAGTGGTAAACGTTCGGTGGTCGGGCAACGTGAATGTCGTTCCATCGGGGTGCACTTTCACATCGGCTGGCGCGCCCTGCTCATAGACCACACGAATCGGTGTGGCGCCGTGCGCGGCGGCGTGTTGGGCAAGTAGCGAGCGGATGACCACATCGGGATCACCGATCACTGCCGGTACACCCGCTTTAAAAATGCCGGCCTTCTCGACGGCGATGAGTTCGCGCGTG
>JANXYJ010000071.1 GCA_025350105.1 Terriglobia bacterium
CGACGCCGGCAGCGTTCGCGGTTTCCTGATGTCGCCCTTTCTGCTGTATTACGCCTATTCGCTGTTCCGTTCCGATTTCACTGCGCTGGGCGATGGGCTCCGCTCCCGGCAGAATCTGCGCAATCAATTGGAAATCGCCACCAACAATCCTAAGGATGCCGACGCGCATTATCAATTGGGTTTGATTTACCAGAAGCGGCGGCAATATACCGAAGCCATTGCGCGCTTTGAAAAAGCCATCGCCATCGACCCACAGGAAGGCGACACCCTGCTGCAGTTGGGCCGCATTGCTTTAGAGCAAAACCGCATCCCCGACGCCATTCGCTTTTTGGAGAAATCGGTCCGCATCGACGACAAGCTTTCCTCCAGCGAAGGCCTGCGTGATTTGGGCAACGCCTATTTGCAAGCCAACCGTCCCAACCAAGCGGCTGAAGCGCTGAAGAAATATGCGGATCGCAGGCCGTATGATCCCGAAGGGCTCTACTGGTTTGGGAAATCGCTGGCCAGGTTGGGCAACGCCAGCCAGGCCCGCGAACGTTTCGAGGAATGCGTGGAGGCGGTCAACACTTCGCCCAAGCACCGGCGCGCACAAGTTCGCCGCTGGGCCAGCGAGGCACAATCGGAACTCAAGTCCCTTTAAAACTTTGAAAGCTTACGACGCCTTCTTGCGGCCGCGCTGGACGTGCCCTGGCGTTTCCTCTGCGTCGTCGTCCAACTCAGCCGGGATCTGCTCCAAATCTTCCGATTCGAACACCGCGTCGCATTGCATGCAACGCAGATAGTCGACCCCGTCCCGTCGCATCAGGAATTCCGTGCGCGTGTGTTCACAGCCCGGCATAGGAAAAAGGTGTAATACTACTCATTCTTAGGGAAGGCGCAGAGCATGTCAAGCCCCCCTCACCCCCCTTCACCCATAGCCACCCTGTCAACCTGGCCCCACAAAGTGCTATCCTCAATTGGGCCTTTTAAACCACGGCCGCATCCAAAGGACTAAACATTGTTATTACCCAAACCCCCAAACCCAGCGCAGCAAACCATGGAGTCTTCCTACGGGCACCGAATCATGGCGATTCACGTAAACCCGTTGAACAAATGTGACCATTGCAAACTGCCCGCGGTGTGGGAGACGGATTACAAATTTTTTGGCGAGCACGCCTCCAATGGCTCCAATCCCGAACAGGTTTGTGATGCCCACGCGAAGGAATTCGCCGCGCGCTGGCCCGACGCCGTCTTTCCGGTCACGCCGCGTTAAGCGCAAAACAAAATTGGGGCCGCCCTGGAAGCGGCCCGCTTCTTATAGCGCTCTCCTTGCAGTTTGTTTTTCGTAAGCAGATCCCCTCTCGCCAATCCCAACTCAAAGTCCGCAAGAACCACGAGCCGATATTCTTGTTGAATCGAAGTTTGCGCGCCCCCCTAAACCCGGCATCCGCCGCTGACGATCTTCCGTCCATGACCGTACTCGACAGGTTCAGGAACGCCATCCAGCGGCCCGAAGGTCCCGCTGGGAATCCCGCGGAATTTTCGAAGCTCCGCGAGGCGGAATTCAAGCGCCTGTTTCTTGGCGATCCCGTGCGCGTGATCCCGCATGAAGTGTTCGGCAAGCCGCCAAATATGGGCGGCCATATCGACGTGAGAATTTATCAGGTAGATTTCGCCCGCAGCGTTGGCCAAGTGGAGGTGGTCGTCACCAGCGGCATGTCGGACTACCGCATGGCAAAGTCCCGCAAGGGGGCTGCTTGCCGTCGTGAGCTCGTCCAATATTTCAGAGAAGCGCGAACCCAGGATCTTGCCCGGCTGCATGACATGGCTTGGCTCCCACTGGCCAGCCGTTTCTGCCTGGACTTCTTCGAGACGATAGGCCCGCATCCAGTGGAATACCCGGGCTCACTGTTTATTCCGTCGCTGGTGAAACCGCACGCCGATTTCAAAATGACGCTGGGCGGAGACGAAATGCAACTGTTGTGGCACGTCCCGCTGCTGCAAACAGAATTGGACCTCAAACTGAAACATGGCGTGGATCCATTGCTGAAGCTAATGGAAGAGAAACAGCTGCCGTGGATCTTTGACGCAGGCTCACGTACGGCGATGATCTAGCGGCTTAGGGCTAACGGCTAAGCGGCAGACTACGGCGCAGGTGGTGCTGGCGGTGGGGCCGGAGGTGGAGCAGGTGGTGGCGTCTTGCCCGTATCGCCAGGAATCCCGCCGCCACTGGCTCCCGGGACCGAACCCGATGCTCCGCGGGAAGCCATCGCTGCTCCCATATCGGAAAGCGAACGAAGAACTTGCCGCAAAATGGATCCTTTGTCCAGATAATGCGCCAAAGGCTCACTACGATAAACCTTCATGGTTTCACCGGGCGAAAGCACTTTAGGATTGCCGCGCGGCAGCAGCGCGTGTTGCACTTCCACTTGACCTTCTTCTACTTCAATCAGCGTGGTCTCGTCGTCGTCATCCACCGAGACATCAAATATCGTCCCCCGCACAGAGATCACCGCCGTGGGCGTCACTACCCGGTTCGGATTGGGAGTGGAACCGAAATGCTGAATCTGCACCCGCACGCGCCCCACCAGTACGTCGATGAAGTCGCGCCAATTCGGCGGATTCTTGCGAAACACCACCCGAGAGTTGGGAAACACCTCAAATGTGCTGCCATCGGAAACCTGCAGCAGCGCGTGCCCGTCTGCACCTGTGACGATGAGATCACGCACCTGCACCGCGTCCCCCACCGAAAGCGCCCAGGGCTGGGCTGCATTAAAGTGGGTGTCTTTAAACACCGAAACCTGTCCGGTTTGCGACAGCACCTTAGCTGCGTATTCTACTGAATTGGAGGGAGGTAGCTGGGCCAAACAAGCCCCGCTCATGACCGCTAACAGCAGCCACAAACTCGCCGTCCTCCGCCTCGTTTCACCGCACATTTTCGAGCCTAAGCGACAAGTGTATCACTAACCTGCGTAGCAACTGGGAGGCCGACTGCGAAAATCACCGCAACTCAGGGGAACCTTCCCTGGAATCAGTACTTTCGGGCGAACCCAAAGCAGCGTATTGCGGGTACAATGGACACGTTGGCTGGGTAGGAACGACACAGTCTGGAACACTTTTCGGATAAGGTAACGTAAAAAGAGCATGAAGACGTTCGGAGGAACATCGCGGAGCAAGCACACGGGCCGCACCCGTTCGTTCGCCGCCGCGTGGCTCCTTTTAATCTCCGCCCTGTCTCTCCGCAGCCAAAGTCTCCCGTTAGGCTGGCCCGCCACCTGGCGGCAAACTGGCAATCTGCTGATGGAACGTTCACTCGCCGGACCCGCCAGCGGGGCCATCACCCGCGTATGGTATTCCGGCCACAGCCTTTTTGCGCAGACGCAAAGCGGCCGTGTTTTCGAGAATATGGACTTGGACACCTGGCGGCTCTCCAACCTGGCGCCGGCCGCGCTTCCGGCAAGCATCGCCGTCAAGAATCTACCGGAATCGGGCGCCGTGGTTCGCAGCGGCAACAACATCCTCTATGCTTATGGGAAATATGTCTGGCGGTCCGAAGACAGCGGATTGCATTGGGACAACAAGACCTTCTATCGCGGCAGGTCTTTAGTCGGCCACCCGAACGATCTGGCGGTGAATCCGGATTCAGACGACAACATCACTGTCGCCACCAGCGCCGGCGTGTTTCATTCCGCCGATGGCGGCATATCCTGGATCAGCTTGAATGACGGCTTACCCAATCTGCCAGCCACGCGTATTTGGGCTTTGCCATCGGGCGATCAAGGTGTGCAATTGGCGACCGATGACGACGTCGTGCCCAATGTCGTGCCCAATATTGTTCAGTGGGAGCCCGGACAAAAAGCCGCCTGGCTTCCGGCGACGAACCCCGCCATCATTGACGAAGCCATAGCGGAGATCAGCCAACGCGCGAACCTTTCGGCCCAGCGCGGCAAGCCCGTGACCGCGCTGGCAAACTCCGGCGATTTCATCTACACCGGTATGCGGAATGGCGAACTGTCGGTCTCGGCCGATGGAGGAAAGACCTGGATCATATTTACACCCGACAGCGCCGGGCCCGTGCAACGATTCTGGGTTTCGCCGCAGGATGCCCGCGTGGCGGTGGCCGTGTTAGGCGCCGGACCCAACAATCCGTTTCGTGTTGGTTCAACCGCACACGTCTTAAGAACTTTGAACGGAGGCGCTTTCTGGGATGACATCACCGGCAACCTTCCCGACGCAGCAGCGAGCGGCGTTGCCGTCGACTTGGCCAGCAAAGCCATTTACGTCGCCAGCTCGCAAGGCCTGTTTCTCAGCTACACCGACCTGAACAGCCTTGGCGCAGCGGCGGCGTGGACGCCGTTAGCCGGACTCCCGGTGGGAGTGGCGGTTCACGACGTTAAATTAGACGCGCAGGGAAATCAGTTGTGGGTTGCGCTCGATGGCTATGGCGTCTTCTCCACGCTGGCGCCGCATCGGCTGCGCGACCCCAAAGTGGTCAGCGCCGGCGACATGATTTCGCGGGCGGTGGCCCCTGGGTCGCTGATCAGCGTTTTGGGTGCCAAGCTGGATACCGTTCGCGTGGGCAATCTGCAAGCACCGGTGTTAGCCTCCTCCGCTTCCTCCACCGAAATTCAGATTCCATTTGGAGCGCGCGCGGACACGGGAGCAAGCTCGCTCACCGTCTCTGGAACCTCCGGCGGGGCGACATTCAATTTCAGTCCGCTCACTCTCTCGCCCGTTTCTCCGGTGATTTTCGTATCGGCCGATGGCGCGCCCATGCTGCTCGATGCGGACCAGGGTGTGATGCTCGATGCCGCCAACCCCGCGCATTCGGGCACCAGCATTCAGATCTTGGCTAGTGGACTCGGACGCGTCACCCCAGAATGGCCTTCCGGTCTGGCTGCACCACTGGCGAATCCGCCGAAGGTCGCGGGCACCGTTCACGCATTTCTGGATCGCATTCCTGTCGAAGTCACCCAGGCTGCCCTAGCGCCGGGCTACGTGGGCTTCTATCTCATCGAAATCAAAGTCCCGAAAATCGTCAACTACGGGCCCGCCGAACTGCAGATTGACGTGAGCGGCGTGCCCAGCAACCCGGTGCGGGTCTACATTGAACCGTAGCGAAGAACCGTCGCGAACCTTAGCCCTTCGCAGGTTTACCCTCAGCAGCTTAGTCGCCAGGCTCCCCACCACCAACCGGATAATCCACCCTATACTTCCAACTGCTTTTGGACGATGAAACAACTGGGCAGTACCTTTTACGGCAAAGTCCTGCATGATGTCCTGGCCGAGAAAGTCTTACTGCAATTTTGAAGGTGTCCAGTAATGAAGGTGTCCGGCGTTCGCTCCGTCGCCAGGCACTCGAGAGTTCCGTTCGTGGACTCCCGCGATAAACCCCTATTTATGTTTGGGATTTGTGTTTGGGTTTTATGTTTGGGTCTTATGTTCAACGATTGACGTTTGAATCGGCGGACATTTCGTTCAGAACCTTCGTTGAGTACGCGTTAAGTAATTATGGTGCCTTTTTGGGGACGCTTTTCCCTGCGCACGGCTAGAATCGTTGTGGCGGTCCTTGCGCTGGCGTGGTGTGCTTTTTCGCACACGCAGCCAGCGGCATGGAGCTTGGCGGTGAGCTACGCTCTTTTTTCACTGGTGGTATTGCTGGCCTCCAAGTTCGACGTAGCGCCGCGTTCGATTATCGCTTTGGCGGGCGATACCGCGTTTCTCCTATTTGCCGAATGGCTCCTGCCCACCGACGCATTTCTCGCGCTGGCAACAGCATACGTGGTGCTAGCGGCGGCGCTGATGCATCCACTGAAACGGCTGTTGACAGTCGCCGTGGCCATTGTGGTCTGCTCCATTCCAGTGGCGTTTTATGGCTGGAAGATGGGTAATGCGCGTTTCTGGTGGATTGTGGCCGAGGTGGGCGCGGGCATTTCTTTCGCCTATTACAAACGCTATTTGGAGCGCCGCATGTCCCATACGTTGCGGCACAACGTGATGATCCGCTCGCGTTCGGAAAACGCGCGGGAAGCCGAGCGCGAACGCATCGCCGCAGATTTCCATGATGGACCATTGCAAAACTTCATCAGTTTTCAGATGCGGTTAGAGATCATCCGCAAACTGTTGCTGCGCGACACCAACGCCGCGACATCGGAACTGCATCAGTTGCAGGACTTGTGCCGCCATCAGGTGGCCGAACTGCGCGGTTTCGTCCGCAGCATGCGCCCGGTGGATGACGGCATCAGTCTAAGCGCATCACTCAGCCGCATGGTGGAACAGTTCCAGCGTGACACCGGCATCGTGGCGACGTTTTCCAGCTCCGAATTTGCGGACCCGGCACAAACGGAAGTGTCGCTTGAAGTCCTGCAAATTGTCCGCGAAACCTTGTCGAATATACACCGGCATTCCGGCGCCTCGCGCGTCGCCATTAGCTTAGGTAAGCAAGGCGACAAACTGGAATTGAAGGCCGAAGACAACGGCGGCGGCTTCCCCTTCAGCGGCACCTTCACCTTGGACGAGCTGGAGATGATGCGCATGGGCCCAGTCAGCATCAAGCGCCGCGTGAAACTGCTGGGAGGAGAACTGCAACTGGACTCCTGGCCAGGAAAGGGTTCTAGCTTGGAGATTCGGGTTCCGCTGTAGGCGTGCGGTTGAACCCAAGCACCGAACAAGAAAGCACAAAAACCTGCACAAAAACCTGGAGCCTGGAGTACTCCTGGTTCTTCCCTAGTTTTGTCTGGGGTGATTTCGGCACTCTGGTCGTGTATAAGACGTTCGACGAGGTGACGATTAACTACAATAAGGGAACACCAAAGAGCTGTAGGTGATACCGATGAGGAAGTTTAGATTTTGTGTCCTTGTTTTATTGCTCGGAAACGCTCAACTCCTGAGGGGCGTTGAGAAATACGCAATTACTAAAGCTTCGGACTTGATTGTTGTCGGCGCATTGCGGAACGTTTGGACGCTGCCCTGGCGCGATGGTTGGCATATCAGCGGCACCATTGCTGTGAAAACCGTTGTACACGGTCACATCGAGAAAGGATCTGACTTAAAGTTCACTTTCGTCTGCTCCTGTTGTCCCAAATGGCCAAGGCCAGACGCCGGTGTCATTGCCAATAAGTCAGGGATTTGGTTTCTGCGCCGAGCGTCCGGTGGGGCATGGAAGTCCGCAGGCTCATGTTTCGATCCAGGTTACCGTCCACTTTCGGAACTTGATAGCTTCCAAAAAGAACTTCAGAAATACCCTAAGTCGCTCCCAAACCCATGAGGAGTCACTGATGCGAGGCTGCGTAGGTCTGCCGAAAAAGCTTCTGCTTACGATTTCGCCGGCCGATTGACGAGTCTGAACCCCGATACGGTGAAGAGTTTTCAGAGCGGCGGGACCTATAACCGGATTCCAAACCGTCCTTGCTGTGGCCGAGGTGCCGATGAACCTACGCAGTAGATTACTACTTATTACTTTCACCGGCGCATACTCTGTCCTGGCGCAGCCAAGTCCTGCACAAACGGCCGGAACGGAAGCATGTGTAGCCGCGGCGATTCCTGCCGATGTGTCGAGCTATCTCAAAGCGAACTTCCCGGGTTGGCGAATAAAACAGCCAAAAGATTTCACAGATTCGAGATACCACTGGCTTTTCCACTACAAGGAACGCCGCTGCCCAGGTGTCGCCGTTGGGCACTTCGAGCCAGGCAGCGAACCGTCCTACGGGTTCTTACTCGTTCCCGAGCAAGGGACCGACCACCATCAGGATTGTCGACTTGTCGTTGTTACCACAACTGGCGGCCGGCTGAGCTCTCGAGTCATTTTTTCTCAGGAAAATCGCGACAGGAACGTGGCTGAATTTGACTGGTTCATTCGCCCTATTAACCTAGCGGCATTCCAGCGAAGGTTTGCCAACGCCCCAAAGGGACCCGATGAAGGACCCTTCCGGTATCCCGTTCGTCCCGATCTGAAAGAGGGGATTTATCTCGATGGCGGCCCTGGCTTCATCATATTTTGGAAAACCAACGGTTATCGCCTCTTGCAGACTAATTTTCGGGACGAGGATCAGTAGCCGACGCGCCGTTCTTGTAGCGTCTGAGTTGAACGAGACGCTCCTCTTGAACTGCACCCTTCACCCTGACGCCGCTCATTCGAGCATTCGACAACGTTCTGCGATTGAATCTTCAGTTCGAGCGGGGATGGGAGTGTGAGGGGAAGAGGCGGCGTTTGAGGCTCCTTTCCTCGCCCCAGCACTGAATTACCTCGCCGCCTTCGAGCGCCACTCACTCCATCAACGCCCCTGTGCGCCAGTACCCGGCGCACATCCAGTTGCCATCCATTTGCAACTACCCCTTGAAATCCGTCTAGCAAAGTAGGATACTCAGTCCAGGATGCAACTGGGTTTCAAGAAGGTTAGCCAGCCGAGCGGCCGCAATCTGACGTCGCTCAAGAAGGGCGAATCGGGCATTCTGGACCACATCGAATTGTCTGATGACGACGCCCGGCGGTTGATGGAGATGGGATTTCTCCCAGGCCATACGGTCACGCGGGCGGGTTCGGCTCCCGGAGGCGATCCACGTGTGTTTCAGGTGGATGGGTCCGAAGTGGCGTTGCGCCAGGAAACGGCCTGGCACTTGATATTGAGATAGGATTGCGGTTATATACATGGAAGATTGCCACGTAGCGCCGGTCTCAACGCTGCCTCCTCCGGAGGCGGCGGGCAAGCGCCAAATTGTCGCTATCGTCGGCCCGCCAAACTCCGGCAAGTCCACATTGTTTAATCGCCTCACGGGTTTACACCAAAAAGTCGCCAACTTTCCAGGCGTCACCGTCGAGCACCGCATGGGGCGCGTGAAGCTTGATCCGGCTCATGAAGTCTTCGTCGTCGATCTGCCCGGCGTTTACAGCTTGAACCCGCGCACCGAAGACGAAAAGGTCACGCACGACGTGCTGAAGGGCGAAATGAAAGGCCTGCCGCGCCCCGACGCGGTCATGCTGATTCTGGATTCAACCAACCTGAATCGCCATTTGGCTTTGGCCGCGCCAGTGCTCAGTCTGGGTCTGCCGACCCTGGTCATCCTTAACATGGCGGACGACCTTTCCTCGCGCGCAGGGACAGTGAACGCCGAGGAATTGTCCACGCAGCTGAACGCGCCCGTCGCTTTGATCAGCGCCGCCAAGAATCAGGGTGTCGATAAAGTTCTGAATTTTCTGGCCGGTAAAACGCTAACGGAAAAGCCCAAACCACCGCTGATTCAGCTGCCCATCATTTATGATGTTCCGAAAGTCCGCGACTGGGCCAGCAGCGTGGGCCGCAAGGCGCACTATCATTCGCCCGCGCCACCCATATGGACGCGGCGGCTGGACAAAATCTTTTTGCACCCGGTGATTGGCCCGCTGGTTTTCCTGCTGGTTGTCATCGGCGTGTTCCAGACCATTTTCGCCGGTGCGCGCCCGTTGATGGACGGCCTGCAAGCGGCGATACAAACCTCGGGCCACTGGATTGAAGCGGCCATGCCAGATACGCCGTTGCGATCATTGATCGTTAACGGTGTGTGGGCCGGCGTGGGATCGGTGATCGTTTTTTTGCCGCAGATTTTGTTGCTGTTTCTGTTTATTGGCATTCTGGAAGATTCAGGCTACCTTGCACGCGCAGCCCTGATCGCGGACCGTACCATGTATCGCATTGGGCTGCAGGGCAAAAGCTTCATCCCATTGCTTTCGGCTTACGCATGCGCGGTTCCGGCCATCATGGCCACGCGCACGATTGAAAACAAGCGCGACCGCATCGCTACGATATTAATCGCCCCGTTCATGACTTGCTCCGCGCGCTTGCCGGTATATACTTTGGTGATCGCGGCGTTCATTCCCGAAAAAAACCTACTGGGCCCGTTCTTCGGAACCCGTGCCGCTGCCTTGTTGGGTCTTTATGTATTGGGATTTTTGGCGGCGGTGATCACGGCACGGCTGCTGAAGTCCACGGTGCTCAAAAGCACACGGGCCCCCTTCATGCTGGAAATGCCACCGTATCGCTGGCCGACTCTTAGGTCTCTCGCCTTGCGGCTGGTAGACCGCTCTAAGGTGTTTCTCCGGCGCGCAGGTACGGTGATTCTTGCCGTCGCCATCGTCTTGTGGGTTCTAGCCTCCCTTCCGCTTAGTCACGGCAAACTCCCGGAGATCGGTCATAGCCTGGCGGGTTCCATCGGGCATTTTGTAGAACCGGCCATTCGTCCGCTCGGCTTCAACTGGAAGATTGGCATTGGCCTGATTACCTCCCTGGCAGCTCGGGAGGTGATCGTCGGTACGCTGGGAACGATCTACGGAATTGAGGGCACTTCGCAATCGGAAGGCCTGCAAGCCGCACTGCGTCATGATCTTACACCCGGAGGCGCCGCGGCCCTGCTGGTGTTTTTCGCCTTCGCCATGCAGTGCATGTCCACAGTGGCCGTAGTGCGCCGCGAGACCGGCGGCTGGCGCTGGCCGGCCATCCAATTTGCCTATATGACCTTCGTGGCCTACATTTCCGCATTTATTACGAATCATTTCATTGGTCTTTTGTTTTAGAAACCTCGCGTTTCTCAGCTTGGCAGATTCCCGCTAAATCTCTCATTCCATTGAAATTGTAAACTCCATCCGGCAGGGTACTGGTATCCGGTTACTGCTAGAACCCCTACCGCGTGGCAGTACCGTACGGCCCGGTAGTTTCATGTCTCACTTCCAGGCAAATGAGATTCTTCATCCACGGAACTTGTAAGCAACGCAAAAAAACCGAGGATGGAAAACAAAATGAAAATCACCAAGTGGGCACTAAACGGATTCATACTATTGGCGGCCAGCATTTCCTTATTCACAACACCAATACTAGCCACACCGATCCTGGAATTTCATGGGCAGAGCTTCGACATCGCCGGCGGCGGCCAGTTCCTGGCCACGCTCAGCACCGATCCCAACACTCTGCTGAAAACCTACTGCGTGGATTTCGCCAACGAAGTAAACCCGGACGGAGGCAAGTACGCGGTGAACATCAGCACGCTCAGCGATCTCTCTAACACGCGTTTCGGCAACACGGCGCAATCGGCCTTCACTTTTCAAAACGCCCCCGCCGGCACCTCGCTGGGCAGTGCGGCCAATCGTTACGCTGAAGCCGCCTGGCTGATCGGCCAATTTGACCTGACTCCGGGCGCCAACAACAACGCCAAGGACATCGGCATTCAGAGCGCCATCTGGAATCTGCTGGACGTCACCGGCCAACACAACACGCAGGGCGACTGGCAGACATGGATGAACAACGCGGCCACCAGCGGCGGCAGCAGCAACTTCCAGATCTTCACCACCACCGACGTCGCCAGCGCCAGCGGCAACAAACGCTACAACATCGGCGGCCAGGAAATGATCGTCATCGGCGGCACACCCAACATCTCGCAGACGCCGGAACCGCAATCGGCCGTGATGATCGGCCTGGGCGGATTGCTGATCGGCCTCGGCGTGATCAAGCGCCGCAAGGTCTCTGCATCGCAGGATCTGGCCTAACAAGTTTTTGTCTCAAATCGTTCCTCCTCAAAGTGGTAAACCTCCGGGCGGTGAGAGCAATCTCACCGCCCTTTTTTTGTGCCCCCGCTTACGCTCGCGGCCTGGTGGTGTCATGCAAAGTCGAACAAGCTTTCGCGCGTTGCGCGAGAAAGCGCCGCTCCATGGGATTGCGTGCCACCTTTAACGCCGCCGCAAAATGTTGTAGCGCGATCTCGTCTCGGCCACAGCGCAACTCCAATTCACCCAGCGCGGCAAAGTAAAACGGATAGGTAGCCAAGCGTTCGCGGCCTCCGATGGAGTTGATTTCGCTGAGCCCTTTTTCCGGACCCGCCTGCTGCGCCACTGCGATCGCGCGATTCAAAGCAATGATCGGCGTAGGGCGTAATTCCAGCAAGCGATCATAAAGAGAAACAATGTCGACCCAGTTCGTATCTTCCGAATGACGCGCACGCGCATGAACCGAAGCAATGGCGGCCTCCAGATGATACTCCGTCAATTCCGTTCCGGTGAAGGAGAGATCCAGCAGCGCCTGTCCTTCGACAATCAACTGTTGGTCCCATTGCGTGCGGTCCTGATCGAACAACGAACTCAGGTTGCCCGCGGCGTCTACACGCGAAGGCAAGCGCGCGGCGTTCAAGCACATCAACGCAGCCAGCGCGTAGGTGGTGGGCACACGGCCCAAAGGATTTTCCAGCAAAATGGCGTTTAAACGCATGGCTTCGCGACATAGGTCGGTTCGAACCGCTGTTTCAGGAGACGCGCCGTGATAGCCTTCGTTGAACAACAAATACAGAGCGCGCTGCACGGCGGGAAGGCGGGCGCTGAATTCGGCTGAGGCGGTGACGTCGAATAACTTCTTCGATGCCGCCAGCACTTTCTTGGCGCGTGTGATTCGTTTTTCCGTAGCCGAGCGAGTACTGACGAACGCGCTGGCAATCTCACCCACTCCGAAGCCGCATAGTATTTGGAGCATAAGCGCTACTTGAGCTTCCTCCGGCACGCGCGGATGGCAGCAGGAAAACATCATGCGCAACAGGTCGTCCTTAATAGCCTGCGGCGCGAACAATTCTTCAACGACGGGCGCAAGCGTCCATTCGCTTTCCAGTAACCGCCCCAATTCCGGCGCGAAAGTTTTGGCCGTGCGCTGGCGCCGCAAAATATCCAGCGCACGGTTTTTCGCCGCAGCCATCAGCCACGCCGACGGATTTTCCGGCATGCCGCGGAATTTCCAAACTTCCACGGCACGCAAGAAAGCATCCTGTACCGCATCTTCCGCCAGCGCGATGTTGTGCATGCCGAAAACGCGGGTGAGCACGGCTACCATGCGGCCAGCCTCGCGGCGGAAAAGGTGGTCGGTGACCTCCATTACACATTCACCTTACATGTTCATCTTGCGACTCGGACGCACTTCGACGGAGCCGCCGACGTCCAGAATCGGACAGCCTTTGGCGATTTCAGCCGCTTCCGCCAGGTCCTTGGCCTGGATAATAGAGAAGCCGCCCACCAGATCCTTGGCTTCTGCAAACGGGCCGTCATTCACAGTTTTACCCGTCACGATTTTGCCGGAGGGTTCCAGCGGATGGCCCATCTCCTTCAGATGACCCTTCGCACTCAGTTCCTTGAACCAGGCCATCCATTTGTTCATCGTTTGCTGCATTTGTTCGGGGGACGCCGGCGAGGACGTGGGCGCGCCGTTGCGGAACAGGTAAGTAAATTCGCTCATTTGGTTTAGCTCCTTAAGTGTTTGATTTCGCAGTTCGCTTTCGAACTACTAACCTAACAACGTTTCAGTGTGCCGAACCCGGACAAGTTTTTTGCAGCGGCCCTCGACCCGCTGGTTAACTCTCGCAACGCGGCCCTCGACCCGCTTGTTAACTCTTGCAAAGTGGGGCTTGACCTGCTTGTTAATATGAAAACTGTGCGAAACGTAATGATCCTTGGCTCGGGCTGCGCGGGAAACACGGCAGCGATCTACACGGCGCGTGCCGGACTGAATCCTTTGGTGGTGATCGGACATGAACCCGGCGGGCAGCTTTCCTTAACCAGCGACGTGGAAAATTTCCCCGGCTTTCCGGAAGGCGTGAACGGTCCCGATCTGGTGGCCAACATGCAGAAACAGGCCGAACGCTTTGGCGCCGAGTACATTTTCGGCAAAGTGGAAGAAGCCGACCTCTCCAAGCGACCGTTTCGCGTAAACGTTGACGGCGAATGGCACGAAACGCAGACGCTGATTATCGCCACTGGTGCATCCGCGCGCTGGCTGGGTTTGCCCAGCGAACAAAAACTGATTGGCCGCGGCGTGAGTTCCTGCGCCACTTGCGATGGGGCGTTTTACAAAGAACGAAATATCATGGTGATTGGCGGCGGCGATTCGGCCATGGAAGAAGCGGGCTTTCTGACGCGTTTTGGCCGCGAAGTGACGCTGGTGCACCGCAGCGAAAGTTTCCGAGCGTCGAAGATTATGTTGGATCGCGCGAAGGCGAATCCAAAGATCAAGTTTCTGTTGAACACGGTTGTGGAAGATGTTTACGACGTGACCAAAGAAACGGTCACCGGCGTAAAACTGCGCGATACCAAGACCAATCGCGTGTGGGATCAGGACGTAGACGGCTTCTTTCTGGCGATTGGGCACATCCCAAACACCAAACCATTTGTCGGCCAGATCGATTTAGACCCCGACGGATACATTCTGACCAAAGGCGGCGCCCGCACCAACATCACAGGAGTTTTTCACGCCGGCGACGTCCAGGACCGGACCTATCGCCAAGCGATTACGGCAGCGGGAGCCGGCTGCATGGCGGCGATTGAGGCAGAGCGGTTTTTGGCGGGACATTGAAGGACATCGCTACAGGTCTCTCGCAAGCTCATCAATTACGACGGATCGCATTTGCGAAACCTCAGTAAGAATGCTGTGAAGCGTGCCCGTTTTCAATTCCTTGTGAGCGGGCACGGTAATGGAATGCACGGGTGGGCCTGGGTGCTTCATTCGAATGTGGCTGCCGTTCTGACGAATAGCAACATAGCCTAAAGTTTGCAGCAAACGGATGAGCCGGTCCGCCGAAACTCCCCGCGGCAATTTCACGCGGCCGCGACCGGAATCAATTCATCTCTCACGTAATGAAGTTGAATCAAGCGGGGTTGTGTTTCCGCATCTTCAAAGTGAAGGGCTGCTGCATCGAGCGCATTGGCACGAAGTTCATCCCACGAATCGCCTTGCGCGAAAATAGCATGTCCCAGCGCGCGGGCGTGATAGCCGCCTTCCTCGGCGTCGCGGACTTCAAAAATCAACTCCATGCTTGTTAGGATAGCTGAGAATTAAATGCGCTCGATGTCGTATGAGCCGCTTGCGTGGCCGTGATTCAGGCGAAGCGTTTTTTTTTGCGGGAAACTGATTTTGGCCGGCTCCTGCAAGCGGCCTCCACGATTCCAGCCTTTTCGCCACGACTCGTTTGGCGCTAGTGACGGTAGGGAACCACGGATGAATTGATTTCGGGCGTAGGAACGTCGCATGCAACGCACAGTTTTGCAACAGCAGCTTTTGCCACCTCCGGATTTAAGTTGGGTCCGACGACGATCCTCTTAATCTTTAGATTCTCGCCACTAAGTTTGAGCGGAATTCCCACGTATGGAACGACGCCGAACCGGCCTTTACGGAATTCCAGCTTCTTATGCCGATGCCGACCAACCACTCGCCACTCTTTCTCTTGTCGGAATGCCTCATGCTTAAACCTTGCGAGCGCAGCCGGACCACCCCGCCAATACGTGTGAAAGGCATCGCCGCTGAGAGGCTCGTTTTTAAGCTCCGTGGCGAGAATTTGGAGAAACCTCTCTTTCTCGCCGCTGTCGTATAGACACGAAAGTAGATCGAACTCCTGACGGTTCGCCAATAGTTGTAGATATGTCGGGTCAACCCCAATGGAAAATCCGTTTCCTTGAGGGCAATATGCCCTCCATTGACCCAGTTGATCACCCTCCTGAGAAAACGATGCGACCAACATCTCCTCGGACACCCATTGAATCCAATGGCGAAGTCTTCCGCCAACGAACTGCCTTTCATCTTCCTTCATGTCCCGGATATACTTTTCGAGCAGTTTCGCGCCCTCCCGAATCTCCATGGCGTCGTTGAGATGCATCGCGCTGGAGGCCCATATCTCTTTGTTTTGTAGGATTCCGATCAACCCATTTGCGTCGGTGTAATGGTACAGCAGGCCATCAGGAAGTTCGTTTAGAAATCCGCGAAGTGCCATAGATGCGTGGCTTGTGATTTACTTCGCCGACTGGATCTTCACCAGCGGACTCGCCGTTTGCTCCGGCATGCCGCTCTTCAGCGTTTGTGGGGCGCGCCAGAAGTCGAAGTACGACACGTAATGCACACAGCTGACAGTGCAGTAGGGAGCGCACGGTTTCTCGGTGAGGTATTCGCGGCGGATGTCGTCGCGGGTGTAGTTTTCGAGAGGCGTGCCGGGGTAGCCTCGCTGTTGGCTGCAGTAATGGACCAGGCCGTCCTCGCAGATGTACATGTAGCGGGCACCGGCGCGGCACTTCCAGTCATTCGGTTTGCCTTGGGCAATCGCGTCCTGAAAATAGTTAAACTGCGCGAAGTGGCGGTTTTCCAGCGCCTTCATCTCGTGGTAAACGCTGCGTTCGCGGTCACTTAGGGGACGGAGCTGGCCGTCGCCATCGTGAATGATCCCGACAGTCGCCGAAAATCCGAGTTCGATAGCCCGGCGGCCTACCACCAAAGCGTCGTCGGGGTTATTGATCCCCCCGCCGACCACAGAATTAATGTTGACGTGGAAATCGGCGTGCTCGGCCAGCATCTGGAGCTTTTTGTCCAGAACCTTCAGGCTCTTCTTCGAGACGTCGTCGGGCATGACGTTGTCGATGGAAATCTGCATGTGGTCCAGGCCGGCTTGGTTCAAGCTCTTGATGCGGTCCGGCATTAATAGGTAGCCGTTAGTGATCATGCAAGCCAAAACGCCGCGCCTGCGCATGGCGGCGATGATGTCATCAAGATCAGGGTGGAGCAGTGGCTCGCCGCCCGAAAGCGTGATGATGCTGGTGCCCAGATCGGCTAACTTATTGATACGGCTGATGATGGTATCGGTGGGGACGGGCTTGGAGAAATCGTCATACTCGTTGCAGTAAGTACAAGATAGGTTGCAACGGCGGATCGGGATGATATGCGCCATGATCGGGTGATCGGTGGCGACGGCGCCATGGGCGATCAGGCGAAGTTCCCGAAGGCGGCGCTTATAGGCCTTCCAACGGCGGGAGCTGGACGAAAATTTCTCGACAGTGGACTGGTCTGCCATTTGGCTGAATGAACGGGCCTCGCAAAAAAAGTTTAGTAACCATTACAACACATGGAGCCAAGCTTTAGGCGACCGTGGCCGGGATTTCCGGGCGGTGGCAGTGAAGGAAAACCCGGATGGGAAAACCATGGTTTTTCGACTGGTGTTTCGGCAGGGTCGTTAGCACTACATTTTTAAGTGCTGCATTCTTCGGACTGCATTAGGACAAAGATTGGCCAGAGAGTATTTCCTCAGTTTTCACACTAATTCGTGTGACCAGATTTATCGCCGTACTTTTGACCGCCATGATGGCCCTCCCGCCGGTTGGGGTGGCGCAGAGCCTGTATCCATCGCAAGCGGTGGCCTCGGCGGGACCCAACTCTCTGGAAATACAGGTGTTGGATGGCGAGGGCGGGGCATATCCCGTGGGGAGTAAGGCTAGCCGCGGCGTGACCGTTTTGATCACCGACGAAACCAAGCGGCCCGTCGCCGGGGTAACCGTCGGGTTCACCTTGCCCACCGGCGGCCCGGGCGGAATTTTTGCCACAGGCGCACGCACGGAAATCGTTACCACGCAAGCGGATGGCAAGGCAACCGTGCGGGGGATGCAGTGGAATCAGTCCGTGGGGCCGTTTGAAATAAGGATCACGGCTGTAAAAGGACAAACCAGGGCTGGCATATTGCTGCCGGCAAATCTGGTGGATAGCGCAAGGGGGCAAGGTGCAGCCATAGTGGGACGCACAGGACCGGCTCCTGCAGCGGGAGCAGCTCCCGCTGCTCCCATGCCGGCTATCCAAGCGCCCGTGGCCAGTCCGGCAGCAGTGCAGATCACGCAAATCAACCGGACATCTCCGCAAGTACGGAGCTCAAACAAGACCAGTCACAAATGGTTGTGGGTGGGCCTGGCGGTGGGCGGTGCGGCGGCTGCGGGAGCGGTGGGATTCGTCAACAAATCCGGAACCGCGGCGGCATCAAGTGCAGGCATTGGGATTGGAACGCCAACGGTGACCTTGGGCCACTAACGAATTGTGATGGCAAGGCTACTCTCAGCGCTTACGATGTGGGCGGCGATCCTCCTACCCGTGCTCATGACTGGTGAAATTGCAGCGGGTCAAGTGAATAGGGCCAGTTTGGGTTTGATGGTGGACGCGCATCAACAACTGCGTCCAGTGCGAGGCGTGGCGGCCAGCAGCACGCTGGGAGAAGCTCTGGTGCCCGACGTATTGTCGGCTGGTTGTGCTGGGATGTTGTGCTTAGCCAAGACGGATGGCCAATTGTGGTCGGTCACCAGTTCCAGCGTAGCGACGAACACGGCGGTGACCAAGACGGCAGCCCCGGCGGGTGGCGCGTTGTTCGCATTTTCAGGAGCGGGCGCGTACGTATTTTTTCCCACTGCCGGTACGCTGCATTGGTGGCATGAAGGGCAGTTGGATGCCTTGCCAAATGCACCGTTGGGCGAAGTATTGTCGATGATCGCGATTGGCGATGGCATCGATTACGCGGTACGGCGCGGAGGAGCGATCTGGCGGGAACATCTGCCGGCGGCAACAGCCAGCGTAAAAATAGTGAGTTTGATGGAAACCGCTGCCAGCGCTATCACTGCCGTGATGCTATCCGGCAGCGGCACATTGATCGCAGAACCAACCCGCATTCGCTTCCTGCCGAACTCCGGGGGAGAGGCCGTAATTCCCATTTCCGGCGTACAAACTTTTTTACTGATGACGGACGGATACGCGCAAGCCGTGGCGGGCTCCGCTTCCTGGGTCATTCGTTTGGATTCTGCCACAGGCGAAGCGTATCTACTTCCGGGAGCCGAATCGTTCTCGCCATCATTTCCATTCGACCAACCTTCCACCCCGGTAGTCCGGCCGGGACGCTTGGGGCTTCCGTCTGGCCCGCAGAGAGGCGGATTCACGCAGTGAGGGCAGTAGGCTTACTGGTGATGTTGGCGCCTGCCGTCCTGCGGGCCCAATTTGCCTTAAGCACGGTGGCCGCGGGCGGCGTGGAAACCTCCGTCAGTTCCGTTTACGGTTACGGCCAGGTGGCCACGGGAAACACGAAAGACGTCGTGTTTCGGGTTCGCAATTCGGGGAGTTCTACACTGAACGTAAGCTCGATTACCGCAACCGCGCCCAGCGGGAGCGCGTCGAGTTTCGCGTTGCTCAATCCGCCCTCGTTGCCGGTGGGACTGAGCGGCGCTACCGCACTGGATTTCACCGTGCGCTTTACGGCTGCGGGCATTGCCAGTTACAGCGCGACGCTGACCATAAATTCATCCACCTGGATTTTGCTCGGAACAGCGGTGGGCACGGCTACGCTCAGCGTGGCGACACCGTGCACGGGTCCAGATAGCTCAAGTAATAACCCCGGCAACATCGCGTTTCCAGCCACAGGGAGCTGTGTTTTTACGTTGGTGAACACCACATCCCAGGCATTCCCCATTTCGCCTATCACACTGACGGGCGCAGGGTTCACCGGGTTGCCAGCCAGCTACGCCAGTGGAGTCACCCTTGGCGCCGGACAATCGGCCACCTTCACTTTAACCGCCAGCGCGGGTGCATCCAGTGGAACTTTAGTCATCGGGCCGAAGACCTACACACTAACACCGGGAAGCGTGAGCACGGCAAATCCGCCATCGCTCTCAGTGGCTTCGCCTTGCGTGGGACCAGACAGCAATAACAACGTGGACTTCGGCAATGTAACGACCAGCAGCACGGCGTCGTGCGTATTTACGCTGGTGAATGCAGCAGCGCAAACCGTGACCGTGTTTCCCGTTAGCTTGACCGGTACCGGCTTTGCGGGCCTCCCCGCCAGTTATGTCAACAGCGGCATCACGCTGGGCGCAGGCCAATCGATAAGCTTCACGTTGAGTTATACCGCGGCCTCCGTGGCCGCTAGTGGGACGCTTGTGCTGGGCACAAAAACGTATACGCTTTCGGCAGCAGGCGTGGCGGCGGGGATCACGATTACGGTGGCCACCCCCCAGACCGATGGAACGGTGCTGGAAACGCCTTTAGGGAGTCCGGGTTCTTACGACTTCCTCCAAGTGGCTACAGGCGATGCGAAACTCGTGCGATTGAATCTGCGCAGCTCGACAAGTGTAACGGTAACCACACTATGTGTGTCGTCTCCAAACGGGTCTTGTGCGACAGACGCCTCACCGGTGTTTTCGGTGGTGAATTCGTCATTGGCGGGCTCCTTCGCCGTGACCCCTGGACGTGTGCAGCCCATCCAGGTGCAATTTCAGGCCAACACGAGCGGAAATTACAGCGGCACGTTGCGGATCAACACGCAGACGGTGACCTTAACAGCACAAGCAGCGTCGGGGCCTACACTCACTATTGGAGCACCGTGCACACCAGCCAGCCCGGTGCCGTCCGGTCCCACTTCGGATGGCCCCATCGTTTTCGGGCGAGTACAGACTGGAAGTTCCATTGTGTGTCAGTTTTCGGTGACCAATCCGAGTTCGCAACCAATTGCGGTGTCGACACCAGGAGCCGTCGCAGGCGTCTTCAAAAATATTCCAGCCACCATTCCAGTATCGTCATCGCCGGTGCCTTTTTCAGTGACTTTTACGCCCCAAAGCTATACCGGAACCTGCACGCAGTCCAGCCAACAATACGCCAACTACAACTATTGCCAGACGCTGGTGATCGGCTCGCGCAGTTATCTTTTGATCGGCGCGGGCACGGTGGCGCCACTGCCCAAGCCGGTGTTGACTTACGACACCACCCCGATCGGAAGCGCCCAGCAACATACGTTGACCATCACTTTGCCCAGCGCGTCCACCGTCACCACCAGCGGGACGTTAACCATGACGTTCGCCTCCACCGCCAACAGTTTGGGTATCACCGACGACACCGCCATCCAATTCGTCGCCAGCGGCAAGCGCACGGCAACGTTTGCAGTGACCACGGGTAGCACGGCGGTGACCATCAACGGTCAACCCAATCTTGTTTTCGCCACCGGCACAACAGCGGGGCAGATCACTTTCGCGTTGAACGCCGGAGTGTACGGGTTCGCAAGCGACCCGACCACTACCTTGACGCTTTCGCCCGCACTGATCTCGCTGACCGCCGCCAACGCAACCCAAACCTTGGGCTTCCTGCATGTGAACGCGACCGGTTTTGACAACACCTATGGCGCCGGGGCAATGACCTTCACCTTCTTCGATCAGAGCAAGGCGATCATTGGCACCGCTATCAATTCCGACTTCACCGCAAACTTCAAGCAGCTTTATACAGGCACGAACGGCGGCAGCAGTTTCACTTTGGGCGTGGTGTTTCCGGTGACCGGCGATCAGACCCAGGTGTCGGCCGTGGATGTGGTCCTGAAGAATTCCGTGGGCAGCGTGACCCGGCATCTGGTTTTCGCACCGTCGCTTTAGTCGGTCGCGAACGGTGTGACAAGATAGGCCATCCTATTAGACATGCACCGCAAGTTGCCAGTAGCCTTGACCATAGCCGGCTCCGATCCCAGCGGCGGCGCCGGACTGCAGGCCGATCTGAAAACATTTCACCGCTTCGGTGTTTACGGGGAAGCCGTGGTGACGCTGCTAACGGTGCAGAATACCCGTCGCGTTTCCCGGGTGGAAATTCTTTCGCCGGAGTTGATGCTGGAACAGTTGCAAGCAGTGCTGGAGGACATTCCTCCGCAAGCCGCGAAAACCGGGGCACTCGGCTCAGTCCACATGGTACAGGCCGTGGCGCAAGCGGCGGAGACGTTCGCTTTTCCGCTGGTGGTGGATCCGGTGATGATCAGCAAGCACGGCGCCCGGTTGATCGACGCGCAGGCGACACAGGCGCTGATCGAAAAACTGATTCCGCGCGCGTTTTTGCTGATGCCCAATCTGGACGAAGCGGCGGCGCTGGTGGGATTTGCGGTGAATAGCGGGGAGACGATGCTGCAAGCAGCCGAGGTACTGGTTTCGCGCGGAGCCCAAAATGTTTTGGTGAAAGGCGGCCATCTCTTCAGTAAAGGGCTGCCCGGCGACGCGTTGGATATTCTCCTGCTGCAAAGTGGCGTAGTGCGCGAGTTTTCCTCGCCCCGAATTCATACGCCGCACACCCATGGAAGTGGCTGCACCTATTCGGCCGCCATTACTGCGGAGTTGGCCAAGGGTACCCCGTTGGTGGAAGCCGTCGACCGGGCCAAGCGCTTCGTCAGCGAAGCCATACGAACCGCTCCTGGTCTGGGTGCGGGCAATGGGCCTTTAAATCATTTGGCGTGAGAATCGGCGTGGGCGAGCCGCACTACTTTATGGATGCCTGCGCCGATTCTCCAATGGTTCAACCAGATCGATCAAGCGCTGCTATTCCTGGTCGCGCCGCTGGCGTTATTGCTGGTGTTGAGCGGACTGGACGACCTGGGCATTGATCTGGCGTGGCTGTATGCCTGGGTGGAATACCGGGTGACGCGTAAAAATAACGACACCGCCCACAATTTGGATATTCCGCAAAGCAGGATCGCCATCATGGTGCCTTTGTGGCATGAACATCAGGTGATCGCCAGCATGCTGGAACACAACGTGGCGTCCATCCGCTACAACGCCTATCATTTTTTCGTTGGCGTTTATCCCAATGACCAGCTCACCAAAAGCGCGGTCAGCGCCATGGCCAGGCGTTTTCCAAACGTACACATGGCTGTGTGTCCGCACGATGGACCAACCTCAAAGGCGGATTGCCTGAACTGGGTGTATCAGCACATTGGGCTCTACGAAGAGGAGCGCGGCGAGCATTTCGACATCATCGTGACGCACGAC
Organism: Terriglobia bacterium; assembly: GCA_025350105.1. GTDB lineage: Bacteria > Acidobacteriota > Terriglobia > Bryobacterales > Bryobacteraceae > Palsa-187. Next base: position 22,547 of record JANXYJ010000071.1, read on the forward strand.
GCCGAGGACATGATTCATCCCGAAGAGCTGCGTTGGATCAATTATTACGCCACCCGCTACGACTTTATTCAGATTCCCGTGTTTGGCCTGAAGACTCCGTTTCACGAATTCACGCATGGCGTCTATTGCGATGAATTCGCGGAAAACCACAGCCGCGATATGGTGGTGCGTTCGCGCTTCCGCTGCTTTGTTCCGGGCGCGGGTGTGGGAACGGGCTATCGGCGCCAGGCTCTGGAGAAGCTGGCGGCGGCCCAATCCAATCGCATTTTTGAGCCAGCGGCGCTTACTGAAGATTACGAAAACGGGCTGCGCCTGCGCCGCTTGGGATGCTCACAGGTCTTCGCGTCACCCTGGAGAACCGGCGGGCCGGGATCGGACTTTGTGGCCACTCAGGAATATTTTCCGCAAAAGTGGGGGGCCGCGCTACGCCAGCGCTCGCGCTGGGTAACGGGAATTTCGCTGCAAGGATGGGAACGCTTTGGCTGGGAAGGCACGCTGAGCGAGGTGTACTGGCTGTGGCGCGATCGCAAAGGGCTGTTGGGCAGCCCATTGGGCATCCTCGCCAATGCGCTGTTCGCCTACGGACTGGCCACCCACATGTGGCTGCGTCTGACGCCGAACGAGATTTATCTCACCTGGGCCACGCTTTCACTGCAAGCCATTCGCACCGCCGTCCGCATGGGCTGCGTGGCGCGCATCTATGGTTTCGCGTTTTCGCTCGGCGTTCCGCTTCGTGTGTTTTATGCCAACGCGCTGAATGCCGCCGCTACCTTTTCCGCCATGTGGCGTTACGCCAAAGCCAAATGGCGAAACGAACCTCTGCGTTGGCTGAAAACCGAACACGCCTATCCAACCCGAACCGCGCTCCTCAGCCACAAACGCAGATTGGGCGAAATTCTGGTTGGGTCCGGCTATTTGAGCGAAGCTGCTTTGGCATCGGCCGTCAGTTCTCTTCCCCCAAAAACACGGATTGGCGAACACCTTATGGCGCTGGGGGAGATCAGCGAACACGTTCTCTACGAAGCACTGAGTCTGCAGCAAGGCCTGCCGTTTACCTCCCTTGCGGACGAAGACATTCCGTTGGGCGTTGCCCGTGCCATACCCAAACCTGTCCTGCGCGAGTGGCGAGTGTTGCCTTTCAAAATCGCCGAGAACGGCTTGTCGGTGGCCTGCCCCGATCTTCCGACGCCGGAACTTAGCCAAGCGTTGCAAAGTCACACCTCGCTCGAGATTCACTATCACCTGGTCGTGCCTCACGAATACGAGGAGTGGAGCCAGGCATTGCTATAAGCGCGGATGTCATTAAACTGGTAGGTTCATGGAAGTTCTCGAACTTACGCAACAGGCGCTGGCCGCCCGCGCCCACGCTCACGCTCCGTATTCACACTTTCTGGTTGGCGCCGCGCTTGAAGATTCCACCGGCCGCATTCACACCGGTTGCAATATCGAAAACGCCACCTATGGCCTGACGCTTTGCGCCGAACGGGTGGCCGTATTTAAGGCGGTCTCGGAAGGCGCCAAACACTTCAAGCGAATCGCCATCGCCGCCGACACCGACAGTCTGACTCCGCCGTGTGGCGCTTGCCGGCAGATTCTGTGGGAGTTTTGCGGCGACATTCCAATTATTCTGGTGAATACCCATGGCAAGACGGAAACACTGCAACTCAAAGATCTGTTCCCCAGGGCCTTTGACGCCTCATTCCTATAAGCCGCATGGGTCTTATTAAGAAACATTGGTCTCGTTGTCATGCATCCATCCTACAAAATGCGCTACCTCTTCAGACTCCTGCTGCTCGGCTTGATACCGCTGAGTCCAACATGGGCCCAGCCCGTGCAAATGGTCGACGCCATTTGGACCGCGCGCTATGTCGTCACCATGGACCCTCAGCACCGCGTGATCGATAATGGCGCGGTGGCCATATTGGGGGATCATATTGCCGCCGTCGGCACGCGCGCGGAAATCGACAAAGCCTATCGCGCGAAACAACGCCTGGAACGGCCTGACGCCATTTTGGCTCCCGGGTTGATCAATACCCACACGCATGCGGCCATGTCGCTGTTTCGCGGTATCGCCGACGACATGAATCTGCAGGACTGGCTGCAGAAGTTTATTTTTCCGGCCGAAGCCAAAAACGTCGATCGTGAATTCGTCCGTTGGGGCACCCGGCTGGGCGTGTTGGAAATGGCGTTGTCCGGCACCACCACCTTCACCGACATGTACTACTTCGAAGACACAGTGGCCGAAGTCACCAAAGCTGCCGGATTGCGCGCTGTGTTGGGTGAAACCGTCATCGGCTTCACTGCCCCCGACTTCAAAACGCCGCGGGAAACATTGGCCGGCACGGAAAAATTCTTGCAGGCCTATGCGAACGACCCGCTGATTGTGCCGGCCGTCGCGCCCCACTCCATCTACACCGTGCCCAACGATATCTTGCAGGCCTCGCGAGCGCTGGCCAACAAATATCAAAAGCCGCTGGTGATTCATCTTTCGGAAACCAAAACCGAAAACGACGAGGCGTTGCAGAAACGCAAAATGACGCCCACGCAAACCCTCGAATCGCTTGGCGTACTCACCGGTTGGACCATCGCCGCACATGGCGTTTGGCTAAACGAAGGCGATCTCGCTATCCTCAAGCACCGCAATACAGGTCTCTCGCATAATCCGTCCAGCAATATGAAACTGGCCAGCGGCGTGGCGCCGGTCGGGAAAATTTTGAAGCTGGGCATCGCGATGGGCCTGGGCACGGACGGCGTTGCCGGCTCCAATAACGATCATGACCTGATGGAAGAAATGGACCTGGCTGCCAAGCTGCAAAAAGTTTCCACCGGCGACCCGCGGGCGCTGCCCGCCGAAGACGCTTTTGCCATGGCCACCATCACTGGCGCAAAGGCGCTGCATATGGACAAGCTGATCGGATCGCTAGAACCCAATAAGCGGGCCGATATGCTTGAAATCAGCTTGTCTTCCGCGCATGCCGTGCCCATTTATAACGTCTATTCGCAGTTGGTTTATGCGCTGAAGTCGTCTGACGTGACGGACGTCATCGTGAACGGGCGCCCCATCGTTCGCGATCGCAAGATGCTCACCCTCGATTCGCCGGCGATTTTACTGAAAGCCGCCGAGTATCAGGAAAAAATCAAGAAGTCGCTGAATTTGAAATAGTCAGGCCTTGCCCCAACCGCCGCCACCGGGTGTTTCGATCCTCAATACGTCGTTGGCGGCAATATCGAAACGCGTTTTGCCAGGCAGAACCACCGGCTTTTGTCCGGAGCGAAGCAGAGTATTGCGTCCCACTTCTCCGCTGCCCCCGCCGTTTAAACCATAAGGACCGATCTCGCGGCGGTCCGACAGCACAGTCACTTCCGCTGGAGCCAGGAAGCGAAACTCCCGCACAATGCCATCGCCACCGTGGTGGCGGCCGCGTCCGCCCGAGTTCCTCCGCACGGAGTATCGTTCAATCCGCAGCGGATACTGCTGCTCAAATGCTTCCACCGGCGTGTTCCAACTGTTGGTCATGTGCGTATGCACGGCGCTGTGACCCGCGCCGTTCGACGATGCGCCCATGCCGCCGGCAATCGTCTCGTAATAGGCGAACGGACTGCCATCAGCCCTGTTTCCCCCCAAACTCAAATTGTTCATCGTCCCGCAACTGGCAGCGGGAATTCGCTCCGGCGCCGCTTGTGCCAACGCACCCAGAATCACGTCGGTGATGCGTTGCGACGTTTCGACATTGCCCGCCGCCATGGCCGCCGGTGGCCGCGCATTCACGATGCTGCCCTCCGGCGCCACCATGCGAATCGGCCGCAGAATACCGGCGGTAAACGGCACTTCTTCCGTGATCAGGCAGCGAAAAACATACATCGCCGCTGCAGTGGTAACCGCCAGATTCGCATTTACCGGACCATCCACCTGCGGTGAAGATCCAGTGAAATCAACCACGGCAGAGTCATGTTGGATCGTCACAGCAACCTGAATCGGAAGCTTACGTGATCCGTCTTCAAGGTAATCGCAAAATCGAATCACTCCATTGGGCAGCGCACGCAATGCGGCACGCATCATGCGTTCGCTGTAATCCTGCAACGCCTTCGTGTTGGTACGGACGCGGGCCGTGCCATACTTCGCCACCAAAGTTCGCAGCCGCGCCTCGCCTCGGGTCAAGGCCATCAATTGCGCCATCAAATCGCCTTCGCGCTCCTCTGGCGTCCGCACGTTTGAAAGAATCAGGTCCAGCAGCGGCCGATCCATCTTGCCGCGCCGCTGAATCAGGATCGGCGGAATGCGCAGGCCTTCCTGATAGATCTCGCGCGCCAACGGCATGGACCCCGGACTCATTCCCCCCACGTCCGCATGATGCGCCCGATTGGCGACGAAAAATGCCGGTTTTGTTTTACCCTGCAGAAACACGCCCGCCACGGCTGTGATGTCGGGAAGATGTGTCCCGCCGCGAAAAGGATCATTCACCAACGCAACATCGCCCGGCACAAGTTCAAACGCTTCGCGTACCGCTGTAACCGACATCGGCATCGCGCCCAAATGCACCGGCATGTGATCGCCCATGGCAATCGTCTCGCCGCGCTCATCGTAAATCGCGCAGGAATAATCGCGGCGCTCCTTGATGTATGCGGAGTATGAAGTCTTACGCAGAACAATTCCCATCTCCTCGGCAATGGAGCCCAGCAGATGGCGGAAGAGTTCTAGTTCAACGGCTTTCATCTTTTCAGTGACAATCCGCTACGTGGATCGCAAAACTCGCCAGCATCTCCGCGCTTTTCCCGCTGCCGCGTTCCAGTTTGTAGACGCCGGCTTTTGCGTCCGGTACCAGACGTAAGGTCGAAACGTGCGTGGCGCTCAAGCGCAAACGCGTGCTGCTCTGTTCTTTCAGTTCCCAACTCTCGCCGCCGGTTTGGGTTTGATACAGTTCGTGACGAACATTTTTTCCCTGCGATGCGTCCAACACAAGTTCGCCGGTACTCGGAGCCGAAAATTGAAACTGCGCAATCGTGCCGTACTTGGTGTCATCGAACAAAGGCCGCTGACGCCAGACTCGCCCACCGTCGTTCGATAGCAGCATGAACGCATTGCGCGGCAAAGGATCTACGGATACGCCGCTCACCCAGCCGTTCTGTCCGTCGAAAAACTGAATTTGCTCCAATGCCGCGTTGCGAATGCGCGGCGCAGGCTCGGTCCAAGTAACTCCGCTATCGTCGCTGGCCAGCAACAGGCCGAACAGCGTGAAGTTCTTGGTATGCAAATTGCCCGCCGCCATCAACCGGCCGCCAATGGTTTCCGCCGAAGAAAGTTCAAGAAACACTTGGCACGGTTCTTCCTCGCTGCAATTCAGGCCAAAAGTGTCGATATCTTCCGGCGTGCATTCGTACTTAATTTGGATGGGAATCTGGGCCGGGGTTTGGGAGAACAACCCAAAGCCTGAACTCAAAATCAAAAACAGAGCAAATGGTTTCACCGCTAGTTCATTGTACTTTAGTATGATTGGCATAACGCCGTGTCTAGACCGCACATTCCCACGCCGCTAGAAGAATTGGGAAATCGTCCGTTTTCCTTCTATCCCGCCATCTGGAATATTGGCCACAATGAGTGGACCCTGCGCCGCGCCACCTGGGATGAGTTTCAAGTGGTCAACACCAAAACGCGTGCCGAGTTGTGGATTTCGCGCCGCTTCGTCAGCGGTGTTTCCAGCGCCGAAGAACCCGTGGTGATCGTCGGCCTGTGCAAAGAACTGGAATTGCGCGAAGGCGTGCTCTCGCCGCGCGTGCAGCGTGTGATCGAGATGCCGTCCGCTGTGCTCGGCGTGGTCAACGATGTTCCGCGTTGGCAAACGGCTCAGCCCATTCCGGGGAAACTGGCGCCGGTGGTGGGCATCCGCGTGGAGAGCACCACTGACGACGGCGAAGTGGCGCGCCCTCCCTCATCCACATGGCGCGCCAAAGTGGCCGCCGGTGTTTTGGTGTGCGTGGTGGGATTGGTGTTTCTTCGCGATTTTCCACTGGTGGCGCGTGGCCGCACTTTCGTCGGCTTGGGTCCGAATCGGGTTCCGCTACCGTTCACAGCAAACGATGATTATGAAAGTATTGTGGGGCGGCTGGGACACCCTGAAATCAGTCGTGACTTTCGCGCCAGTAACGGCGAACAGTTTCATCTGCTGCGCTATCCCGACCGCGGCCTCGTCATCGTTCTCGCCGGCGGCGACCGCGATCAGGCGCATTACGTTGGTGCGTTCGGTCCAGGACGACGCGTGGTGCATACGGTGCGCATGGCCAATGGAAGTGATTCCGGGTGGGTGCTGGGGCGATTGGGGTTTTGAGAACGGATTGGTTGAATTGTGGCTTTTAAAACCAGCGTGGATCCTGATACGGAGGCGCGATGAGATGACTACAATCCGGGTGGAAAATCGTTACCCACTGAGTTGGCCCCCTGGCATCTGCGCTTGTTGTGGGGGGAGCGTCTAGGAGGTTACCTCTTTTTATGGTTTCGAGGAGCTTCGCAGATGTTCTATCTTTTGCGCACGATTCTTATGCGAATCACTTCTCGCGATTAAACGGTGGCAAGATGACAGAACGGATCAAGTAGCAGACTACGCCGTATACATATGGTATATTTGGCTGTATGAAGAAAACCTTCAACCTGGACGACGAACTGTTTCAGGAAGCAAAGGCGGCCTGCGGGGCAACCACCGAAACAGAAACAGTACGTCTGGGCCTTGAAGCGCTCATTCGCCATGCGGCCTATCAGCGTCTGCGGGCTCTGCGAGGTACTGAGAAGCAGGTAATTGACGTCCCCCGTCGACGTGAAGCGCCCAGCGTCCAAAGACGCAAGACCAAGCAAAAGGTCGCCTAATGGTTTTGGTGGATACTTCGGTTTGGCTTCGATTCCTCGCCAATCGAGCACCTTACGCTAAAGAACTGGAAGGGTTGCTGGGTTTGGATGACGTTGTTGGACATGATCTGGTCTATGGTGAATTGCTAATCGGAGATGTGGGTGGCCAATCGAGTCTATTAGCGAACTACGGGCGAATGCCCAAAGCCGATCTCGTCCCACACCGAGAAGTGGTCGAATTCGTTCGCACTCGCCGTCTGCATGGCCGCGGCGCAGGTTGGATCGACATCCATCTACTGGCATCCGCGATGGTGGGACACGTGCGACTATGGACCGCGGATAAGCGTCTAGCCGTACTTGCCAGCGAACTAGGCGTTGGCTTTGCGTTGACTCCTTAGCTTCGCGCCTTCGCCTCTCCCCGCTCCACGTCCACCTTTACCAGCAAAAAAAAACCCGCAATGAAAAACACAATCAACGACAGTATCGCCGAGCGGTAGCTGTGCGTGAACTGCAGCGCCAGGCCGAACAGCAACGGGCATAGCCAACTGGTGCCTTTGTCGCTGATTTCGTAAATGCCAAAATATTCCGCTTCGCTCCCCTTGGGGATCAGTTGCGCGAACAGGGAGCGGCTCAGCGCCTGGCTGCCCCCCATCACCAGCGCAATCGCAGCCCCCGCCACGAAAAACTGCGGCGTGTTTTTCACTCCGGCGTAAACGAAGATCAACGTGGCCGTCCATCCAATCAGGCTGATCAGAATCGCCCGCTTTGCGCCCGTCATCACCGCCAGCCATTGAAAACCAATCGCGCCGAAGAACGCCACAAACTGGATCATTAAAATCACCAACGTAAGTTGGCCGACGGGAATCTTCAGTTCGTCATTGGCAAACTGCGACGCCACCGCCAGCACGGTTTGTATCGCGTCGTTGTATAACAAATACGCAATCAGAAACACCGCTGTTTGTGGATACTGGCGCAGTCCAGCAATGGTGTGCTTCAACTGGATGAACGAACTCGCGGGTTTCGCGGAACCAGGACGGTCCCGCAGCCCCAGCAACACTGGAATCGTGAACAGAGCCCACCAAACGCCGGCCGAGCATAAACTGATGCGCACCGCGAAACTCTCGGATATCCCCAACCTTGCGGCGTTTGAATACAACAACAGATTCAACGCCAGCAAAACTCCGCCGCCTAAATACCCGATGCCCCACCCCTTCGACGACACCGCATCGCGCTGCTCCGGCGCCGCGATTTCTGGCAGGAACGAGTTGTAAACCACCATCGACGCGCCAAACGCCACGTTGCCGATCAAAAATAAGACCCCGCCAAACTGATACTTGCCGTCATCGATGAAAAACATCGCTGCGGCCGCAGCCGCACCAACATAAGCCGTCAGGGCCAGGTAGACTTTCTTGCTACGCGCCGAATCCGCCGCCGCGCCAATCACGGGCAACACCAAAACCTGCAGAATCACCGAAACACTCACCAGATAGCTCCAATAACTTCTGGCGTCTACACTGAGGCCCAGGGGATGCACATATCCCTGCGAGTCGGCCGCCGTTTTCGCTAGGGATGTCAGATACGGGCCCAGAAACAGAGCGATCGCCGTAACCGGAAAAACCGAATTGGCCCAGTCGTAGAGGTACCAGGCGCGCTGTTCGGTGGTACTTTTCATCGGAACCTAGGCGGGCGATTTCCGAATCTGTTCGAGCGCATTTACGAATCGCGCCGCAGCACCGGCCCGTCCGCCAAAACGCAGTTCATTGTAAGCCCGCGTCGCATCGTTCACCAATCGCGATGTTTCCGAAGCCGGCAGCACTCCCACAAATTCCTGGGGAGTTAGCCACGCGGGCTTTTGCAACCCGCGCGCCTTCAGCAGCGCCAACATCTCTTCGTAGAGAATCGTGGCGTCTGATTTATCCACTCTGCCCTGCTGCACGCGCAACGCCCGCGCACGCATCCGCCACCAACGCAAAATTCGCGGCCCACCCAACCACCCGGCCGCCGCCAGCAACGCAATCCCCGCGAACCAAGGAATCAACGCCGCCACTTTTTCTGCGCCTGCTTTCGCGTTGCGAATCCATTCGCTCAAATCCGGAAGATGCATACGCCGGCTGTTGGCCTGAATCCGCGAAGCCAACGCCACCTGCTGCGAAAGATCGTAGCCCACCACCCAATCCTGCCAATACTGCGCGGCCGCATCCTGCAACAGAGCCAGCCTGGCCATCAGCGATGGCTCGGTGCTTCCGGTAGCAAACGGCGTAGGGTCAAACGTAGTCCACCCGCGCCCATCCAGCCACGCCTCCACCCAACTATGCGCGTCCGCGGCGCGGATCACCTGCCATCCCGTCATCGGATTATAAACGCCGCTCTGAAAACCCGTAACCACCCGCGAAGGAATCCCCATTGTTCGCAACATCACCGCCATGGAGGAGGCAAAATATTCGCAATGCCCCTTCTTACGCACGAACAGAAAATGCGCCAGCGGGTCATCCACCGGTTTGTCCAGCAACTGGAGAGTGTAGCCAAAATCCCTGCGTAAATGACTCTCAATCGCTCGGGCCTGCTGAATATCGTTGGCAGCGCCGTACGTCATCTGCCGCGCCAGTTCGGGAATGCGCGGATCCAGCTTCGGCAGTGCCAGCAACTCCTCGCGAGCCGAACCCGCCAACGGTGAAGAAGTAAAACGCACCTCCGCCCATTCGTCTGGCAGAAACCCGCGAACGCTGTAATCGAGCGCACGCCCATTGGTATAACGCTGCGGAACGTGAATCGCTCCATTGCGCCCCACCATCAGAAACGGAACTTCGATGTTGATCGTCTCCGGTTGACCAGCAAAAAAGAGCGTATCGGACGCCATCGGTTCCGCGCGAACCCGGTACAGCAGATTCAGTCCCTGCCGCCGGCCCAGCACTGCGGTGCGCAAAGCCACGCCACCGCCCTCTACCCGGATCTGGCGTTCGTCGGCATGCGGGTTGCTCCAAACAAATCCATCGAAATCCGTCAGCGCAGATCCGCGCCATTTCACCGCCGGCAAACGTCCATCTTGAAAGGACCGCACATGCAGCACGGCCGTATTACTTTGCTGCAACTCGCCGATTTCGCCCAAACGCACGGAGTTGGAAAATCCAGCCATGTGATAGCGTTGCGGAATAAGGCGTTCCAGCGCCGCACGCGCGGTTCGTGGCAGAACCAAAAATAAACCCGCGGCCAGGAACAAAATGCCCGCCAATAGACACACCACCAGGGTATTCATCCGGCGCGAAAACGTTTGCACCACCGGCCGTGAAATCACCGTGCGTTCTCCGGGGGTCGACCGCCGCACCTCGCCGCTGGCAAACGTGGCTACGGCAAGAAACACAAACAAAGCCAGGAAGAACAAGAAATTCAAGCTGGCGGATAACAACGCCGCCGCAATCAGTTCCAGCACCGCAATCACTTTTAGATAGCTGTAGTCCCGCGGTGTGCGCGCGGTCAACAATTTCAGCACCGCCAGAAAAAACACCATGTGGATGGTGCCGGAAAGAAACGATCCCGACAAATAGTAAACATCCACCGGGAAGAAGCCCAGATACGCGATGGCCACCGCCGTGATCCAGCGGGGAGGGATGGTGAAGCGAATCACGCCGGTCACCAGCAGCAGCCGTCCCAGCAGCGCCAGCACGGTCGCTAAAATGAACGGCACGTCGGCAAAGCCCGCCGCCAGAACCGCCGCAAACCCCACGCCCAGCATCCCCAAAAGCGAGTACTCAAAAAAATGGTGGATCACCAGCGGCGTGGAATCCGCCGCGCCCGCGCCGTTGCTTAGACCCGCGCCGTTGCCTAGACCCGCGCCGTTGCTTACAGTGGACGAAGTCACCGCCGGATTCATACTCCCATTCTCTCCCACTTCTCTCGCATCAGGCATAGTATGTTAAACCTAAAGCTTGCGCCGCAGCACCTGCAGGCGCGCGATCTCTTTCTCCTTATGGCCAAATTCAAAGCCGCCGGTTCCAGCAAAGCGGCCGCAAAAAAAGACGCACGTTCCAACCTGCGCGCCCTTCCTTGTCTGATCATCATTCTGGCCGGAGCCGCGTTGCTTTCCTTCCTCTTCTTCGCCGCGCTTACCGCCGACAAGTAAACGCCCTAAAAACATTTCTTATGAGACCTGACAAACGCCGCCCGGATCAACTCCGGCCACTGAAAATCACGCAAAATTATTTGATGACCGCCGAAGGCTCCGTGCTGATTGAGATGGGCAACACGCGCGTACTCTGCGCGGCGTCTATCGAAGACACCGTGCCGCCGTTCCTCCGCAACTCCGGCAAAGGGTGGGTCACCGCGGAATATTCCATGCTCCCCCGTGCCACCGCCACCCGTACGCACCGTGAGGTAACCAAGGGCCGGCCTTCCGGACGAACCATGGAGATTCAGCGCCTGATTGGCCGGTCGTTGCGAACCGTTGTCGACATGAACCTGCTCGGCGAACGCAGCGTCATCCTTGATTGCGACGTTTTGCAGGCCGATGGCGGCACGCGCACGGCTGCCATCACTGGCGCCTACATCGCCATGTCGACGGCCATTCGTAAGCTGGTGAAATTCGGCACGTTGAAAAAGAATCCTATTCGCGATTTTGTGGCTGCCACCAGCGTTGGCGTGGTCAGCGGCGTGCCCATGCTGGATCTCTGCTATCAGGAGGATTCGCAAGCCGAAGTAGATATGAACGTGGTGATGACCGGTGCCGGCCAGTTCGTCGAACTGCAAGCCACTGCCGAAAAGAATGCCTTCAACGACGAACAATTGGCCTCGCTGATTGCCTTGGCCCGCGCCGGGATCGCCGAATTAATCGCCGCGCAAAAAGCTCTTGAAAGCGAATGATTACGCTCTACAGCGCCACTTCGAATCCCGGCAAGCTGCGCGAGTTTCAGATGGCCGGTCGCGATTTTTCTCATTCAGGAATGGATTTTGACATCCGCCCGATGCCCGTCAAAATTCCACCGCCTGAGGAAACCGGCGATACCTTTGCAGCCAATGCCATCGAAAAGGCCCTGGCCTATAGCAAACATGTTTCGGGCTATTTGTTTGCGGACGATTCCGGGCTGGAAGTAGACTCGCTGGGTGGCGCGCCCGGCGTTCATTCCGCGCGCTTCGCCGGCGAACACTCAACCGATGCGCAAAACAACGCTCTTCTCTTAGATCGCTTACGTGGTGTTGAGAATCGCACCGCTCGTTTCGTCTGTGCAATCGCACTGGTGCGCGAAGGTGAGTTGACCAGGACCTTTCGTGGAGTGGTGGAAGGAGAAATTCTTGATCAGGCCCGCGGCGCTACTGGCTTTGGCTACGACCCTTTGTTCTACCATCCGCCTTTTGGCTGCACCTTCGGCGAAGCAACGCTCGAACAAAAAATGCTGGTTAGCCATCGCGGGCAGGCGTTGGAACAAATGTTCATCTATTTGCGAAATATCGTTTCCATCTGAAGAACCCGATGTTGGTCTTTGCGTCCATAATCTTGCCTGTCAACAGCATCTGTTCCACTTCTTTCGCCGTGAACCAGCGCTTTTGAATCCGCTCATCGTCCATCGGCGCGGCTTCGCCTTCCGTCAAACCGGTCGCCAAATAGATCGTCATCTTCTCCGTCAAAAATCCAACGCTCGGATAAAACTCCGCCAATTTCCGCCACTTTTTGGCACGATAGCCAGTCTCTTCCACCAACTCGCGCTTGGCGGTTTGCAAGGGCTTTTCTCCGGGGTCAATGGTGCCCGCCGGCAACTCCCACAGGAATTTTTGCGCCGCTAAACGAAACTGGCGAACCAGCAAAATGTTCTTCTTCGCATCCACCGGCATCATCACCGCCGACCCCCGATGATGCACAATCGAACGCCGGATCTCAAAGCCATCTGGATCCACCGCCACATCTTCGGTCACCCTGAAAATGCGGTTCGCGGTAATTTCTTTCGAGGAAACGATTTTCATGATTTAGCGCCAATCGACTTCGCGAATTCTTTCACCGGCAAAGTGTTCATGATGTCCGCCGGCTCCAGCCACCCGCGCCGCGCCATCCGCACGCCATAGCTCATGTTCGCCAGGTGCTTGGGATGATGCGCATCCGTGGAAATCACAAATTTGCAGCCTTTTGTTTTAGCCGCCCGGATCATCGCCGCCGCCAAGTCCAACCGCTCCGGACTCGCGTTGATTTCGAAATGCACGCCACGCCGCGCCGCTGCCCCCGCCACCGCGTCAAAATCAAATGGGAACGGCTCGCGATGCAAAAGAATGCGCCCCGTGGGATGCCCAATCACTTTTAGATGCGGACACTCCAGCGCCCGCAGCAACCGGTCCGTCATCTCCGCTGGCTCCAGGTTCATGTGGCTGTGTACGCTGCCCACCACCCAATCGAGCTCCGCCAGCGCGTCGTCGGCCAGATCCATCTTCCCGTCGCGCAGAATGTCGCACTCCAATCCGGAAAAAACACGAATACCCAATCCTGTTTGATCCATTTCCCGCACCTGGTGCGCGAACGCCACCGCACGCTTCTCATCCAAACCGTTGGCCATCGCCAGCGCTTTGGAATGATCCGTAATCGCCACATACTCTAGCCCCGCCGCCCGTGCCGAGTCCGCCATTTCTTCCAACGACGCCCGCCCATCGCTCTCGGTGGTGTGCATGTGCAAATCACCGCGAATATGTTTTAGCTCCACCAGCGTCGGAAGCTTACGCGCGGCGGCCGCCTCAATCTCACCGGAATTTTCGCGCATCTCCGGCGGAATCCACGCCAGGCCCAGCGTTTCGTAAATCTCTTCTTCGGTTGCGCTGGCCACACGTTCTTCGCCGTCCACTTTCGCCAAACCATATTCGTTCAGCGTCAAGCCTTGCTTCAGCGCCCGTTGCCGCAGTGCGACATTATGATCTTTGCTGCCGGTGAAATACTGCATCGCCGCACCGTAGCTTTCATTCGGCAGCGCGCGCAAATCCACCTGCAGTCCTTCCAAGCCAAATTTCACGCTGGCCTTGTTCGGCCCCTTGCCCAAAATTTCGTGAACCTTGGGATGCGTCACAAATTTGTCCAGCGCGTCTCCGGCACCGGGACCCGTCGCCAGCAAATCCAAATCGCCCGCGGTTTCTTTTCCACGCCGCAAACTGCCCGCCGGCGTCACCTTCTCCACGCCCGGTACCGTGCTCAAGTACTCGATCAACTCGTCCGCCGCGCGCTGTACGAACGACAACAAGAATCGTCCCTGCGTCTGCCGGTACGAACTGATGCCGCGCAAAACTTTTTCTTCCAGCTTTGCGCCCATGCGCGGCAGTTCGCGCAGTTTTTGCTCCTTGCAAACGCGCTCCAAATCGTCAATCGTCTGCACGCGGTAGCTGTCGTACAGCAGCCGGATGCTCTTCGCTCCCAGCCCTTGAATCTTCAGCAGTTCCAGCAGCGTCGCGGGATATTTTCCCAGCATCTCATCGCGGCGTTCAAAACTGCCGCGCTGCTCAATCTCTTCCACCACCGCGGCGATGCCCTTACCAATGCCTGTAATATCGGTCAGCTTTTTGTCGGGGTCTTTCAAAATGCTGGAGAGCTGTTCCGGGTGCGCCTCAATGGCGCTGGCGGCCGTGCGATAGCTGCGAATACGAAAGCCGTCTTCGCTGGCAATCTCCATTAGATCGGCGGTTTCGGAAAGCAGGCGGGCGATCGCGCGATTGTCCATATATTAATGTCTGATTGTAGCGGAGCGAATCTCCAACGCCGACGGCTCCACATGCACCAACACGTCCTCCACCCAATCCACTTTGGCTTTGATCGCGCTGCGCACCGCACCCGCAATTTCATGGGACTCGCGCACCGTCAAATCCGCGTCCACTTCCAAATGCAAATCCACGTGATAACGCAATCCTGTTTTGCGTGCGTAGCACTTTTCTACCGCACGTGCGCCTTCTACGCTCAGTGCCGCTGTGCGAACCTCGGCCAGTTGCGCCGCGTCGGGCATGGTGTCCATCAATTGCAGCGTGGTTTCGCGAATTACCTGGGCTCCCATCCAGATCACGATCAGTCCCACCAGCACCCCGCTGTAGTGGTCTGCCGCGATCCATGCCGGATTGATTAACGCCAGTATCACGCCCACCAACGCCGTCATGCTGGAAAGCATATCGATCACGTCGTGCCAGGAATCCGCCTGTAAACCCGCGCTGCCGCTTTGTTTCGCCACGCGGCGTTTCACCAGCGCAAAAATGCATTTCACGAAAATCGCGCCAATCAATGGCCATGCCGCAAAGCTGGCCACCACATGCACGTCGTGCCGTTGCTCAATGGAACGAAAACTGATTCCCGTTCCTACAATGGTCAACAGAATGCCAATGCCCAAACCCGTCAGCGTTTCGAAACGTCCGTGCCCATACGGATGATCGGCATCGGCCGGTTTTGCCGCCACCCACAGCCCCACCAACACCAATCCGCTGGCCAGACAATCGCCCAAGGATTCGATGCCATCGGAGACCACGGCCACCGAGTTCGCCGCCAGCCCCACGTTGATCTTCACCGCGGCCAAAATCGCACTACTGGCCAGGCTCAGCATGGCAACCAACCGCGCGGCGCGTTCGGGACTCCTCATGCATTCAGTTTTACATGATCTGCTCAAAACCATTCCCGCTAAAATCAATTCATGCGGCCCCCTGTTACGGTGAGTGTCACGGCGAGCGTAAGGTCGAGTCCCAGCGAGATCGACGAAATTCCCGATCGCCCCGCCGTGTTTCTGCTTTGGGCCAGCCAGGGTAATCCATATCTTGCGCGCACTTCTGCCCTGAAACGGCGTTTGAACCGCCTGTTTTCATCGCAAGACCGTCTTGCAAAACTCCTGAACCTGAACGGAGTCGCTGATCGTATCGAATACTGGCCCACTGGCTCGCAGATTGAAGCCGCACTGGTACACCTCGAACTGGCCCAACTACATTTTCCGGACGATTGGGCGCGGATCACGCGCCTGCGCCCGCCTTCCTTCTTAAGGCTCACCACCCACAACCAATTTCCCCGAACCATGATCACCACCCGCCTGGGACGCGGCGCCTACTTTGGGCCCTTTGCCAGCCGCGCGGCGGCGGAAACGTTTCAAACAGGCTTGCTTGATTTGTTCCAACTGCGCCGCTGCGAAGAAAACCTACATCCGGCTCCCGAACACCCCGGCTGCATCTACGGCGAGATGAACCGCTGCCTGCGCCCCTGCCAGCAAGTCGTAAGCATCGATGAATACTCCGGCGAATCCATGCGCGTCGCCCAATTCCTGGAAACCCGCGGAGCATCCCTCAAGGAGCTGGCCGAACAGGCGCGCGACCGGGCGTCATTGAACATGCAATTTGAAGACGCCGCCCGCCTTCATCAACGGGTGGAGCGCATCGCTGAAGTCCAGTCCTCCAGCGGCGATCTCGCCCGCGCCATTCCCTCGCTCGCCGGCATCGCGGTCACCCCATCAGCGGTTGCCGACGCCGTCGATCTCTGGTTCTTGCTCGGAGGAATATGGCGCGAACCCCGCCGCCTCTCTCTCAGCGAAGATTCCGGCGCGGGCCGCTCGCTCGATCATCGCCTGCACGAAATCGTCGAGCAGATGAAAACGCAAACTCAACGCGAACCAAATCGCGCCCCACAAATGGAACATCTCTCTATCCTCACCCGCTGGCATCATTCCACCTGGCGCGACGGCGAATGGATCGAAATCAATTGGCCGGCGAAAATTCCGTATCGCAAACTGGTCAACGCCATCGGCCGCGTCGGCAGACCGACTCAAGACAAAGTTGGCAAGCCAACACAAGACCAGGCTGGTAAACCAACACAAAAGCTAAAAACGTAAAGTAAAGCTACACTAACAAATAACGTGCCCCGGCACTTCACTCACTTATCGGAAAGGCTCCGCGCCGCCTGGCCCGGCTCCTTCCGCCAACAAATCACGCGCCCCGGTCTCCTCTATTTCTGCGCCGTCGCCGTAGTCACACTGGCCGCGTTCGCCTCCGGAAATAATCTTTTGTATTTGATCCTCGCCGTCATGTTCGCGGTGCTGTTCATCTCCAACTTCGTCAGCAAAATTGTGATGAGCGGCCTGCAGGTGGACGTGGCCATTCCCTTGCACGTTTCCGCTCGCCGGCAAACCCCCTGCCTTTTGCGCCTGAAAAACGCCAAACATTGGATGCCTTCTTTCTCCATCCACATCTCCGGCATGCTGGAGAACGGGTTCGATTGCGCCTTGTACTTTCCCCTGGTGCCCGGCGGAGCCACCGTGGAAGATCCCGTGCAAGCCTTTTTTCCCAAACGCGGAACGCTGAAAGAGCGCAGCTTTCTGCTCACCACCCGCTTCCCCTTCGGCTTTGGCGAGCGCCGCGAGTTGGTCACCTTGCGCCAGGAAATCGTGGTCTATCCCTGCATCGATCCGCAGCCGGGCTTTGAGCTGTTGCTTTCTTCGGTGCAAGGAGAAATAGAAATCCTGCGCCGCGGCCAGGGTCAGGACTTCCACCGCATCCGTCCTTATGAATGGCAGGAAAGCTGGCGCCACGTGGATTGGAAAGCCAGCGCTCACACCGGCGCGCTGCAGGTCCGCGAATACGCGCACGAAGATGACGAAGGCGTGTTGATCTACCTCGACCTGAACGTCCCCAAGGAACACGACGCCTGGTTTGAAAACTGCGTCGACTGTGCGGCGTATCTCGCACACGAACTAGCCGATCACGGGCGCAAATTGCGGCTCCGTTCACAAGATGTCGACCTCCGCGTTCCTGGCGACGGCGACGTATATAATGTTTTGAAATATTTGGCCTTCGTTGCCCGGCGGCCCGGCGCGGCCAGCACTGCGCCGGATGAAACAATTCAGTATCAAATTGTTTTTAGCCCGAATGCCGAATCCATGGCCGAATTGGGTTGGGCCAAAACCTCCGCCCACGGTCAGGGGGGCGGCGGGCGCATTCTGGGCCCAGACACATGGGACAAACCTGGGACCGCCAACGCGACAATGCGCGACAATGAACCTAAGGTAGGGAGTCTATGAAATTTGCAGCTTTGTTCCTGGCCGTTTTCTTTTTTGCGGTTCGCCCCTTTTGCCTTTCCGCCCAGGATGGCTCGTCCATCTCCGGACGCGTCACGGACCAAACCGGTACCGGCGTCTCCGGCGCCACCATCACCGTGAAGCATGTGGAAACCGGAGCGGTGCGCACCGTTACCAGCAATGAGGCCGGCGACTTCACCGTTCTCGCCTTGCCCATCGGCCCCAAGGAAGTGCGCGCGGAAAAGGCGAACTTCAAAGCCGCCGTCCGCCTGGGCATCAATCTATCCGTGGGCCAGGAGGCCGTGGTCAATCTGCGCATGGAGGTTGGTGATCTGGCGCAAACCGTCACCGTCTCCGCCGAAGCCCCACTGGTCAACACAACTGTCTCTTCCGTCGCCGGTTTGGTCGACGAACATCAGGTAAAAGAATTGCCGCTCAACGGCCGCAGCTTCGACAACCTGATCACCCTGAATCCCGGCGCCATCAATTACGGCCTGAAAAGCGCGCAGACCAGCACCAGCAACGGCAACACTTTTTCCGTTTCCGGCCGCCGCCCCATGGACAATTTGTTTCTGTTGAACGGCGTTGAATACACCGGCTCCAGTCAATTGGCCATCACGCCCGGCGGCGTCAGTGGTGATCTGTTAGGCATCGACGCCGTGCGTGAATTCAACGTGCTCACAGAAACCTATTCGTCCGAATTCGGCAAACGCGCCGGCGCGCAGGTTACCGTAGTCACGCAATCGGGCAGCAATCAACTGCATGGCTCGGTTTTTGAATTTCTGCGCAACAGCAATCTCGACGCCCGTAATTTTTTCGATCAAAGTAGTGTCCCGCCCTTCCGCCGGAATCAGTTTGGCGGATCTCTCGGCGGGCCGTTGAAGAAAGACAAGCTTTTCGTGTTCGGCAACTATGAAGGCTTCCGCCAGGCGTTGGCCGTCACCAACGTAAGCGTGGTGCCGGACGATCAAGCCCGGCTTGGCAACCTGCCCAATGCGTCCACTGGTGTCTATACCAAAGTTGCAAATCTCAACAACGCAATGCTGCCCTTTTTCGCGCTGTGGCCCGTTGCCAATGGTCCCGAGTTGTTCGTGCCCTCCACCACTTCCGCCGGCACTTTAGTTCCCACCGGAACCGCCCGCGCCTTCTACAATCCGCGCCAGGCCATTCACGAAAACTTCGGAACCATGCGCGCCGACTACACCGAAGGTGCTCGCGATACCCTTTCCTTCGCCTACACCATTGACGACGGCAACAGCATCATCCCGCTGGCCGATCCTTTATTCAGTTCGGCAAATGTTTTGCGCAGTCAAGTGGCCAGCCTGAATCAAACCCATATTTTTTCGCCGTCCACGCTGAACACCTTCACCGCCGGCTTTTCGCGGGCGGCGTTTAACTACGATTCAAACCAGCTGAACACGTTTCCGTCGAGCCTTGCGTTCGTCACTGGCCTTGGTCCCGGTGGCATCGTTATCGGCGGCGGAGCCACCACCACCGGCGCGGCTTCCATCACTTCAGCCGGCCCCAACAACGCAGCGGGAGTTTCCAACCGCCGCAATCTGTTCACTCTCGCCGATAATTTTCAAATCGTCAAAGGCATTCATCAGTTGAGCTTCGGCGTCTGGTTCCAGCGCATGCAGGATAACGAAAACACGGCCTCCCGCCGTCCCGGCCAGGCCACCTTCACCAGTTTGACGACGTTTCTGCAGGGCACTTCCAGCAACTTCCAAGTCGTGCCCAATCCTACTGAGCTCGGCTGGCGTAGTCTGTTCGGAGCCTGGTTCGTCGAAGACTCGATCAAGCTGCGTTCGAATCTGACCATGCGATTCGGTCTGCGCCACGAGTTCACCACCGGCTTCAACGAAGTCTCCGGCCGCGCGGCCAACTACGTCGCCGCCAACAGCGTTCTGGTTACCACGCCTGTGGTCGGCAATTCACTCTTCAGTCAAAACAACGCCAAGAAACTTTTTGGCCCGCGTGTGGCTTTGGCCTGGGACCCGTTCCGCAACGGCTCAACCTCAGTCCGCGCCGGCTTCGGGACTTATTATTCCTTGATCGATAACCTGGCCTTCCTGGTCAATTCGCTGCCTCCTTATAACGCTGCGGCCACGTTTACCGGTGCCCTTTCCTCCTTCACTCCCATCACGCCGGGCGTCCAGCCGCCGCAGTCATGCGGGCCTGGCATTCCAACGCCGTGCAGTACGTTTGCTCCCCAAGGGGTACAGGCGGACGCCAAAACACCCACCGTTCAGGAGTGGAACTTCACCATCGAGCAACGCGTTCCCGGCGACATGGTTTTGCGCGTGGGTTACGTGGGTTCCTTCGGTTATCACGGTTTGTTGAGCGTGGACCCTAACTCCATTCCAGCCCAAATATGTTCCAGCGCCACTTGCACCACGGGAGGCAATGGCGCCGCGCGCGGCACGGTTTCCCAAGGCCAGCAATACCTTCCCGTCGGTGGCCGCCCCAATCCGTTTCTTTCCGGCGGCTTCTTCTGGTACACGGAAGGCAACAGCAGTTACAACGCGTTGCAAACCGATCTGCGCAAACGCCTGGGCCACGGCCTGCAGTTCCGCTTCAACTATACGTTCTCGAAGAATCTGGACATGAACTCCGGCCTGACGGGCGCGCAAGCCAACAATCAGGCACAGATGATTATGGACCGCAACGATCTGCGCCGCGACTGGGGCCCGTCGGCTTTGAACGTCAAACATCAGGTCAGCATCACCACCAGCTATCTGCTTCCTTTCGGCAAGGGCCAGGCGATGCTGAAGAATACCGGCAGCGTTGGCAACCGCTTGATCGCCGGCTGGCAGGTGAGCACCATCGCCAGTTTGCTGAGCGGTTTCCCCCTCTCGCCGCAGATTGGCGCCAATCGTTCTGGCGACGGCGATACGCGCAATCCGGATCGCCCTTCGCTCAATCCGGCTTTCAGCGGCCCGGTTGTGTTGGGACAGCCTAATCAGTGGTTCAACCCGGCGGCGTTCATTCTCCCCACGGCGGGCACCTACGGCACGCTGGGCCGTAGCGTCTACACCGGTCCAGGCTTGACCAACGTTGATCTTTCCGTCACCAAGAATTTTGCGCTTTACGAAAAGTTGAATCTGGTGTTCCGCGCCGAAGCGTTTAATCTTTTGAATCACACGAATTTCGGAACGCCCAACGCGATTGTTTTTTCGGGCACCGCCGTCAGTCCTTCGGCGGGGTTGATCACGTCCACCATCACCACGTCGCGGCAAATACAATTTAGCCTGAGAATGAGTTTTTAAGAGTTTAGTACTAGTACTTCCAGTACGAGCAACCCGTCACGCGGATTTCCCGCGGGGTATAATCAGTATGCCCCCTGTTCCGGGCAGCTATGAACGAAGGCGGAGAAGTTACACGCCTGTTAGGCGAAATCGGCAAGGGCCAAAAGGATGCGATCAACGATCTTTTGCCCCTGGTGTACGACGAACTGCACCGGTTGGCTCGCTCCTATTTCCGGCGCGAGCGCGGCGAGCACACGTTGCAACCCACTGCGTTGGTCCACGAGGCCTATATTCGCCTGGTTGACCAACGGGCTCCGCTCGAAAGCCGTGGGCATTTTATGGCGGTGGCCGCTACGCAAATGCGCCGCATTCTGCTCGATTACGCCCGTAAACACCGCGCCGCCCGCCGCGGTGGCGACGGCCAAAAAGTTATGCTGGAAGATACCATGGCCATTTCCGAACAGCAGCCGGTGGATATGATCTTGCTGGATGCCGCGTTGCATAAACTGGAAACTCTGGATGGCAGCCAGGCCCAGTTGATTGAATTGCGTTTTTTTGGCGGCCTGTCGATTGAAGAAACCGCCGACATCATGGGCGTTTCGCCGGCCACCGTGAAACGCAGTTGGAGTTCCGCGCGTGCCTTTTTGCATCGCGAAATCAGCGGCGTGCAACGTTCTACCGCAGGTTTGTCGTAACTAAATTTCGTCGATCATGTCTTCTCCAGCGCCAGCTCCGAAAAGCCCGGCTCCGAACCCAGCCGCCCATGTGGACTCGCCAGCCAAGCGGTTGGCCGACGCACCTGCGATGACCCCCGAACGCTGGGCCAAAATCCGCCAGACGTTTGAAACCGCGCTTGATCGTCCCGCGAAAGATCGCGTGGCGTTTCTGCACTTCTCCTGCGCGGCCGACGAGGATCTTCGTCAACAGGTAGAAACGCTGTTGGCAAGTCACGATGAATCCGGCGATTTCCTGGATTCGCCCGTGGTTCAGTTGGCCGATTTCATTGCCGCCGATGCCGTGCTTTCGGAAACCGTGGAGCAGGGAAGCCGGGCCGGAATCAGTTCGCTCACCGGCACCGGGGGCCGCAATCGCACGGTGGACGATCTGCAGGGCTATCGCGTCGGGCCCTACGAGTTTGAACGCTGCATTGGCCGTGGCGGCATGGGTTCGGTGTGGCTGGCCACCCGTTCCGATCGCGAGTATAAAAAACAGGTAGCCGTGAAAGTGGTTCGCCACGGCATGGATTCGCAGGAAATTCTACGCCGCTTTCGGTTGGAACGCCAGATGTTGGCCAACCTGGAACATCCCAACATTGCTCGCTTGATCGACGGCGGCTCCACCGCCGAAGGCATGCCGTTCCTGGTGATGGAGTACGTGGAAGGCACGCCCATCGATCATTACTGCGAATCGCATCAGCTTACGGTGAATCAACGGCTGGAGCTGTTCCGCCAGGTGTGCGCTTCGGTCCAGTACGCGCATCAGAATCTGATCGTGCACCGCGATATTAAGTCCGGCAACATCCTGGTCAACTCTGAAGGTGTGCCCAAGCTGCTGGATTTCGGTATCGCCAAATTGGTGGACCAGGACAACAGCAATATGAGCAGCCTGTCCATCGATCTTTCGCAAACGCTGCCCCATCTGCGCCCGATGACGTTGGACTATGCCAGCCCCGAACAAGTACGCGGCGACACCATCACCACCGCAACCGACGTCTACTCACTCGGCGTTTTGCTGTACAAATTGTTAAGCGGCAAGATGCCGCACGGCAATGATGCGCACTCCTTCGCCACCATGCAATACGCCATCCGTGAGCAGGAGCCCTTGCGGCCCAGCCTGGCGGTGATGAGCGGCGAGAGCGCCAAAATTCCCTCGGCTTCGCAACACTTGAAAATCCCCGAAGGGAAATTCCTCAGCACAACCGCCGAGGACGCGCAAGAGCAGGCGTTACTCCAGAAAGCCCGCCGCCGGCTGCGCCAAAGACTTGCGGGAGATTTGGACGCCATCATCATGAAGGCGATGCAAAAGGATCCCAAGCAGCGCTACACCTCGGCCGATCATCTTTCCGAAGACATTCGCCGCTATCTGGAACTGATGCCCATCAAGGCGCGGCCCGATACCGCCAGTTATCGTTTCACCAAGCTGATCCGCCGCAACCGCGCCGCAGCGGTGGTGGCAACTTTGTTGACGCTGGCGATGATCGTCACTACCATCGCTTCTTACTCTTATGCGCAGCGTTCAAAAGTAGAACGACGTTCGGAGGAGGCCCGGGATCTTACCATCCGGCGCCAGTTGATGCGGGCACAAAACGAGTTGGGTTTAGCCAAGGCTGCGGCGGGCGATTTCGCAACTGCGTATGAAGCGTTCAATCTGGCAGTGGCTGCAGCACAGGATTTGTCGAAGGTGGAAAGCGATCTGCCCGGTGGACCCACCGCGAACACGCGGCTGATGTTGGCCGAAACCAATGCGAACCTGGGAAAAGTGTTGCTGGAAAGCGGTGCCAAGCAAGGCGCGCTGGAAAAGCTCACCAAGGCGCGGGATTACTATCAAGCAATTCTGGCACACCAAAGCAACGGGACAAGCGCCGCCGCTGAAGAAAAAGACGTTCGCCAAGCCCAGCAAGCCGTGATTCATTGGATGGAAAAAGCCGGGGCGGCGGGGATGGAAAAAGCCGGGGCGGCGGCCGGCGGAGATGGGAAGGGGCAAGCCAGTGCGACGACGGCTGCTCCGCTCAAATAGGTCCTCAAAAACAAGGACGCTTTGGAATCCTGAAAAAACGGCGGGGCTGGCTAGGTTCTGCGGACCCGCCAGGCCCTGCCGGACGCTTTCGCATCCGATCCTCCGACCGCCGTCCTCCCCGACTCCAAAATGGTTCAGACAATAGAGAACGCGCGATCAGGCAAGAAAGTAGCTCAATTTGCCGGGAAATTATCTTGTAGTTTTTGAAGTACAGCCAGCGCTCGCCCGGAATCAATGGCTTCCGACGCCAGGACCATCGCATTACCAGGACTATCAGAACTATTAGAAAGCATTAAGCCGGCGGCTGCGTTGATCAAAGCGATGTCGCGCTTCGGCCCGTAGTCCCCTTGCAGAATCTCCAGTGTAATCTTTGCGTTGTCCAGCGCACCGCCGCCGGCCAACTGCCCCAGCGTCGCTCGCGGAATGCCGAAATCCGCGGGTTCCCACTGATGGTGCTCAATTCCCTTAAACTCTGTTACTTCGAACACTTGCGTACTACCAATGCTGCTTACCTCATCCAATCCACCGTCGTCAGCAGAGATTCCGTGAACAACATATGAATGCTGGGTACCCAGTTGTTGCAGCGCCTGGGCCATCGTGCGTGCGGTCTCAACCGATGGAGCGCCGATCAGTTGCCGCTGCGCTCCCGCGGGATTCGCCAACGGGCCTAACAGATTAAAAATGGTGCGCAGCTTCAGTTCACGGCGCACCGGCTGCACATGTTTCATCGCCGGATGCAGATGCGGAGCATACAGAAAACCCAGGCCGATTTCGTGAACCGCGCGCACCGCTTCGTCCGCCGTCATCGCAATGCGGACACCCAACGCTTCCAGAACATCGGCGCTGCCCACTCTCCCCGAGATTGCCCGGTTGCCATGCTTGGCGACACGCGCACCGGCACCGGCCATGATGATGGCGGCGACGGTAGAAATATTGAACGTACCCGCGCCATCGCCCCCGGTACCAACGATGTCAATAACATCAGGGCCGGCATTCACGTGAACGCATTTTTCGCGCATGGCGCGGGCGCAACCGGCCAGCTCATCCGCGGTTTCGCCCTTCATCTTAAGCGCCACCAAAAAGGCGGCGATTAAAGCGTCGGGCACGCAGCCATCGAGGATCACTCTCATTGCCTGCTGCGCTTGATCGGAGGTGAGGTTCCTGCCCGCGGTCACATCGTGGAGAAACGGAAGCAGAGACATGGGAATGTTTTATGATCGCGCACTTATGTGGCTCCCTTCTTCATGACGCTCTTCTTCACAGCGAACAGCATGCCGCTCCAGGTGGAATCGAGCGAGCAGATTTTGTAGTCGACCAGTCCCATGGCAAGCGCCGTTTCGCGAGCCGTGTTGCCGTTGAACAAACGGTCGCCCTTCTTCCATATGATCCAGAGCTTGCTGCGCTTGGCAAATACCCGATGTTGCATGAGGTCAAATTGGAAGCTGGCTGGCTCACGGACAAACCAGAGGGTGATGGGGCAGGCTGCGGTCTCATCAAATTCGACATCCCGCGGCAACTCTCCCAGCACCTTAATAAGTTGCGCTGGCGGATCGATCAGGCGAACGCGCATTCCGTCGCCGATGCCAAGTTTCTGCGCCGTCGTGCGTGCGCCGTAGCTCTGCATCATGGCAGGCGGAACGACGGGCTGTAATACCGGCGTGTCTGGTGTTAGGAAAGGCGTGATGGCTTGCTTTAACGCGGCAACCAGGCGCCGGTGCGTGGTGAAGATCGCGTCGGGGAGTTGCTGTTTTACCATCGCCACTTTTTCTGCTACGCCATCCACGAAGATGACAGGAATGTGCCGCGTGCTTTTCGATCCGCGTAACCAACTGCCCACCGCGCGTCCGAGTGAGGGCAAACGGGAAAGATCGATCACCACAGCGCAAGCGGAGGACATCGCGCGCACGGAAAGTCCGCCGCCTTGCACGTGATGCACTACTGCATAGCCCGCTTTTTCCAGTTTGGCCAGCAACGGCGCGGCTTCGTCTTTATTCCAGTGAAAGAGATGAATCGAGGGCCTGACGGGCATAAGATTGGTGCAGCGTAAAATCATTATATGGCGCACGCCAAAGGTCTTCTGAAAGGCAACAAGTTTAATGGCCGGCATTCCACGGTGATCCCAAGTGCGATTCCCGCGGTGGAGGCCGCGAAAGCTTGTGTTCATGTGACGAAAATTGCATTGGGGATCATCACGCCCACCAAGGTTTCCGAAGAGCGGCTGAAGTTCACCAAGGCCAGCGGGGCGTTGAAAATGCAGGTGCGCGGAACCCATGCCGTGCAAATTTTTTGGCTGTACACCAATCGCCCGGATGAAGTGATTGACGAGTTGATGGCCAAGTGGGATGAGCGTTAGGAAAGAACAGGGAGAGTATACATGATTGATCTACGCAGCGACACTTGCAGCCAGCCGACGCCTGAGATGCGGCATGCCATGGCCAACGCGCCCGTGGGCGATGACGTTTACGGCGGCGATCCGACTGTGAAGGAATTGGAATCCGAAGTGGCCGCGCTGCTGGGAACCGAGGACGCGGTATATGTGCCGTCGGGAACCATGTCGAATCAGATTGCGGTGCGCACGCATACGGTGCCCGGCGATTCTGCGCTGTTCGATCAAAACGCACATGTGTATTTGATCGAAAGCGGGGGAGTGGCTGTGCACTCCGGCGTTTTGCCGCGGCTGTTGCCTGGAATACGCGGGGTGTTCACCAGTGATGACGTGCGCGCGATGTTTGGCGTATCGCATCGTTTTTATCCGACGACGGTGAACGCTCCGTTGAAATTATTGTGCGTGGAGAATACGCATAACTTGGGCGGCGGAAAGATTTGGGGTGTGGATCAGATGAAAGCCGTTACCGATGTTGCGCGGGAACGCGGGCTGGCGACGCATCTAGATGGAGCGCGCTTGTGGAACGCAGCTGCTGCAACCGGAATACCTGAGAAGACCTTTGCCCAATATTTCGACAGCATCAGTGTTTGTTTTTCAAAAGGCCTGGGCGCGCCGGTAGGTTCGGCGTTGTGCGGCAAGCGCGAATTCATCACGCGCGCGCGGCGATTCAAGCAACAATTTGGCGGCGGGTTTCGACAAGCAGGTATCATCGCGGCGGGGGCGCTGCATGCGATCCGGCATCATCGCGCAAGGCTGGTGGAAGATCACGCCAACGCAAAACACTTGGCAAAGGGCATCAGCAAGGTTCATGGCATCGAGTTAGACGTGGCGACAGTGGAGACCAACATCGTGCGCTTCAAATTGACCAGCATGCCGTCGGTCGAATTTGTAGATCGCGTGTATGAGAAGGGTCTGCACGTGTTGCCGTCGGGCCAGGATGGAGTGCGGGCGTTGACATACCTGGGCATTTCGCGTGAACAGGTGGATGGGGCGGTGCAAATCATCAAGGCTGTACTGAGCGAAGTGCCGCGCTAACGATTGTCCTGCGCGGACAACGCACGGCTCTCGTGGCTCAGAATGCTTGTGGCTCAGAATGCTTGTGGCTCAGAATCCTTTCTTTTAGGGCGCCCTGCAGCCGATTTTTTAACGCGCTCGGCGCGCGGCTATTCGTGGTGATGGCAACAAGCATGGGCTTGGATCAGCCAGCGGCGTTGTTGTCGTTGAGCTATTCGCCCATGACCAAGATGGAGAACGTTCCCGGCAACATTTTGGGGCGGGATTTTTTGCCATCAGAGCCGGGGGGCGGGGTGGGGCCAAAATCAGAAACAGCTAAATATGCTTTACCGGTTTTCTGATCGAGCGCCATGGTGCGGGCTCCGGTTTGAGTTTTCGCGGTTTGGACGAGCGAGTATTTGTCGGGCGTATCTTCGTGGAACACCGACATGGTTCCGTCTCCGCCGCTGGAAAAATAGACCAGGCCTTTCGCAGGATTGAACTCCGTCGCATCGACGCCGGGGCCGATGGGCAGCGTGGCAACGATGTGGCCGTTGGCGGCGTCGACGCCGGTCATGGCGCCGATGCCGGGGTGATCCGTGTAACTGCGGCAGCCAACAAAGACACGGTTGTGGGCGCGGTCCATATCCATGCTGCTGGGAAGCGCGCAGGGCGCCAGTTGCCAAGTATCGGTGACCTTCATCGCAACGGAATCGATTTTCAACATGGTGCCGCGGTCCTGCATGTTGAGGAAGATGTGACCGGCGTTGTCGGAGATGGCGTGCTCGGTGCGCCCGCCAAGATTCTCGATTGCGCCGGTGACCTTCAGCGTTTCGGGATCAATCGCGCTGACGCGTTTGCTGCCGCGATCGATGGTGAAAATGTGTTGGGTTTTGCGGTCGTAGAAAATGGCGTTAGGGTCTTCGCCCACGGTGACTTTGCCGATGACGGCGAAGGTTTTGAGATCGAATACGGTGACGGAGCCTGGGTCGGTGGCGCTGATGAAGCCGCGGTTTAAGTCTTTGATGATGGCAATCCCATGGACGTCGTCCCCGGGAATTTTGCCGAGGATGGCGTGGGAGTCGAGGTCGAGCACAACCACTTCTTTATCGTGCGAGATGTAGAGGCGGCGCGCGTCGCTATCGGCGGTGAGGTAATCCCAGCCGTAATCGCCGGGAATGGCGATCTTCTTGAGCAGGTGGTAACTGGTGGCGGCGGTGAGCGTTGTGATGAGGAGAGTGGCGAACAGAAGTGGTTTATACATTTGGTTATTGAAATGGTAAAGGGGCCAAGCTTGCGCTGGGCCCCTTTTGTACTACGCTCCCTTACGGTCGCGGCTTGGTGCCGGTGTTTTGCGCTGTGAACTAGAAGATGATCTTCATGCCCAACTGAATGGCACGCGGGCCGCCGGAGCCGAGCACGGCGTTGGAGCTGGTGATGTCGGGAGTTTCGTTGCGGAACCCGAAACCACCACCACCAGCACCTGCCAGTGCTGAAGGATCGGTGAAGGAATTGTCGCCGCCAGGGCCGCCGAAGGGATTCGAAACGTTCACGTGGTTGAAGACGTTAAAGGCTTCGGCACGAAACTGAGCCTTGTATCGTTGGTCCGCACCAAAACCGAATACTTTGGTCACGGAGAAATCCACGTTATAGTACGGCATACCGCGGAAGAGGCCGTTACCGGAGTAGGCCAGACTGCCCAAGGCCGGAGGAATCAGGAGGGAGCTGCCGTTGGCATAGCATCCGAGGTTAGTGAGCGACGCCACAGCCAGGGCGCCGTTGGCCTGGGCCTGCTTCAGGCAGGACGCGTTGCTGGTGCCGGCGAAGTACGGAATGCCGGTATCGCCACCATTGGTATTGTTGAAGGCTTTCACGGTCTAAAAGTCGTCGGGATTTCCGTAG